>JACPPN010000372.1 GCA_016190995.1 Acidobacteriota bacterium
AGCCACCGCAGCCCGATGAGCAGGTCATCGTCGACGATGTAGCAGGACTGCGAGATGGCGCGCAGCAGATCGAGCGGCGGCTGCTCGCAGAAGCCCCCCTCGTACACGACGCGCATGCGATCCTGCGGCCGGTTCGGCCGCCCTTCGATCAACGGCAGCGTCGCGCGAAGGAACTCGTTGTGTTCTTCGCGCGGCACGAGGCCGGCCATGGCCACCAGGACGTAGGCCTCGTCGGCGCCCAGGAGCCACGGCGAATCGCGCTTGATCGCGTACAGGCGCCGCATCAGGCGCCGGTTCTCGTTGAAGACGGCAATCGATCGCTCGAGATCCTGGTTGTCCACCGTCCGGTTGACGAGCGCTTCGATCGTGAGCCGAAGCCGCTCGTACTCCTCGCGGAGGTAGGTGACCGAGTGCCGCGAGTTCACGTTCTGCGGCAGGTACAAGATCTGGCAGGGATACGGGAGGTTGCGTCCCCACACCGCCGCCAGGTTGCGCGCGGCATCGCAGATCGGGTTCGTCACGAACATGTCGAGCGGCACGCGCCCGCTCAAGGCGAGCTCGAGCGACGTCTTCACGATCGAGCACAGGTAGGATCCAAACCGCGCCTCGGCCTGCCGCGCCTCGATCTGGGCACCGCGAATCTTCACCGGCAGCAGGCCGGCCGCGTGCACGATCTCTTCGGGGAAGTACACCTGGAAGTGGCCCACGACCTTCCCGCCGCCCTCGCGCCATCGCTGAATCGTCGGAAAGGTTACGTCCTCGGCCAGATCGCGCGCGAACGCGATGGCGTCATCGGCCGACTGCCAGGCAGTTGTGTCAAGGACTCGGTTCATGAGCAGAATCCCCCGCCCGAGCGCGCGCCCGTGCGCGTTCGCCCGGCTGAAGAGCGTGTGAAAAAAGCTCTCACCGCAGAGACCGCAAGGGCCGCGGAGGAACGATTCTCAGGGATACCCTGGCTCCGCGTCCTTCGCCCTCCGCGGTGATGGCTTGTGTTCACAAGCTCTGAAGCGTCAGTTCCAGCACAATCGGCGCGCCATCACGTCTGCGCCCGAGCGCCGCCCGGCTGACCGAATCGCTGAAATTCTTCAACGATGTCGTGAGCGCCGCGCACCCGGCCCGCGATCCCGCGATCGATGTCCGAGAACTGCCGCGCCAGCTTCTGGTTGTCGCCGGCCGTGAGCTTGTCGGACGCCATCGCGAAGACGTAGCTGTCCTCGAGGCGGATGTGTTCGCGCAGGAGGCTGACGTAATCGCGCGCCGTCGCGGCCAGCGCCAGCGCGGCGGCGACGTCCCCGTGGGTCGTCTGGCCGGCGTGCGTCCTCATCTCGCGCACGTAGGCGCGACAGGCCTCGTGCTGCACGACGAGCGCGTTGATCCCGGTGTCGTCCGGCCCGAGACCGCGCCGGGCCAGCAGCGGAAACAGGGCTTCTTCCTTGGCGTGATGCGCCTGATCGCCGAACACTTGGCAGAACTGCAGCACATCGTCGATGAGCGCTGCGGGAACCGCCTCCCGGCGCTCGAGATCCTGCGCCAGGCGTTCCAGCACCGTCATCACCTGCAGGATGGTATGGTGCTCGGCTTTCAGGACCTCGAGAGGCTTCATGGGCGGCTCCCGACCCGCGGCCGTTCGGTCTGCTCGCGATCGAGATCGCGGCGCGGATCGATCTCGCGGAACATCACGTCGTCCCACGTTTCGCCGCGCGCGAGGCGCCGGCGCAACTCCACGAAGTTCACCTCGCGGTGCCCCGCGGGACCGTAGTGAAACGCGTGGAATCCCGCCCGGCCCTCCGTCATCATGTTGAGCGCAAGCCAGGCCCGATTCGTTTCCGCGTTCCGCTGCCAGTGCTCGAGCTTCTTCTTGCGCATGCTTTCGATGGTCTTCGTGAGACACTCGGGCATCGTATTGAGAAGCCGGGCGGTCAGCTCGTTGATCGCCTGATCCAGGGGCGAGAGATCGACGGTGCATTCCGACATCAGAGCTTTGGCCGCCGCGACCCCGGGCCCCGAGACGAAACCGCCATAGACGATCTGGCCGGCCTCATCGATCCATCGATCGGTGACGACGAGCGGGTTGGGAATGAACCGCCCATCGCGCGACAGCACGGGGACAACGCGGTTGACCAGGCCGAGGCGCAGCGCCTTGTAGGCGGACCAGTGCTCGCACAGCGTGCAGCTTTCCGTGGCGTGGCCGATTCCGACGTAGAGGTGCAGAAAGTCCGTCGACCCGCCGTCGGGCGCCGACCCGTGGCGCGGCCCCGCCTGGCCGAAGCGCGCCAGATCGGAGGTCAGCGAGAAGTCGCACGCCATCCCGATCTCCTGCCCGCCGGCAATCCGCAGGCCGTTCACCCGATTGATCACCGGCCTGTCGCAGGTGAGAATCCCGGTGATCAGATCGTTGAAAAGACGCATGTACTGGCGGTACTCCAGCGGCCTGCCGGCGTAGTACTCCGCGTACTCGCGCGTGTTCCCCCCCGAGCAGAACGCCCGCTCCCCGACCGCCGTCAACACCACGGCGACGACCGCGCGATCGGCCGACGCATCGCGAAACGCGAGAATCAGCTCGCCGAGCG
>JACPPN010000373.1 GCA_016190995.1 Acidobacteriota bacterium
ATCGGAATCATGATGTCGCCAGCCTCCACCAGACAGGCTGACGCCAGGTCCGCAATCACCTTGGAGCGCGCCACCGCGGTCGTATCGAGCTCGCGTGCGCCGGGCGAGTGCGAGCCGACGGCGTTGATGTGCTGGCCGGGCAAGAGCCACGCGCCGTCGAGTACAGGCGTCGGGGAGCTCGAGGCGAGGACGACGACGTCCATGCCTTCGACCGCGTCACGCGGCTCGCCGACCACCTTCACGGCGATGCCCAGGCGCTGCTGCATTTCGTCAGCGTAGGACCTCGCGCGCTCCGAATCGGCGTCGTAGACGTGCGCCCGCTCGATCTTGCGCACGGCGCAGACGCCCGACAGTTGCGTGCGCGCCTGCACCCCGGCGCCGAAAATTCCGACGGTTCGGGCATCGGGCCGCGCCAGGTGCCGCGCGGCCACGCCACCGGCTGCGCCGGTTCTGATGGCCGTCAGATGGCCCGCTTCCATGACCGCGAGCGGCGCGCCCGTCTTCGGATCGCCCAGCAGCAGGGTTCCGATGGTCGTCGGCAACCCGTATTTCGTCGGATTGTCGGGATACACCGTGACGACCTTTACACCTAGCGCATCGCCGTCGCCCCCGATGTAGCCGGGCATCCCGAAGTGCAGGCCGTGGTGCTGCGCAATACGGATTACAGTGCGCTGCGGCATCGTGACGTTGCCGAGCGCGAGCTGGCGAAACGCTTCCTCGACCACATCAATAGCTTCCGGCATCGTCAAGAGCGACGCCACGTCGTTCTGATTCAGCAGCAGGGTCATGGATAGGCCTCGAAAAGTGAACGTTGCCGCAGAGCGTCGCTGTCCCGGCAGAGAAGCGGGCGGCGGTCGCCGCTCGACGCCGGCCGGCGTCCGCTCAGCGTGAGGTAACCGACTTAGACGGCTTCACCTTCCCGACGCCGTTCTCGAATGTCACGGTCGTCCCGAACGGCTTGGACAGCCGATCGAGATCGTCGACGATCTTGCGCGCGAGGGTGAGATCGGCCAGCATCGGCCGTCCTCGCTTGGGAACCGCGTCGCCGAACCCGAGGGTGAGCGGGTAGAGCACCAGCTCGTCGAGCGTCTTGCCTTTGAAGCGCGGCACCGCGACGACCGATTCCCAGATGTTCCGATCAGAGGGAAAGCCTTCCTTGCCGAAGTTGTACCGTCGATCGTTGAAATCGGCCATGTGCGCGTTCGGTCCCAGGCCGAACGGCTCGTAGTTCTCGCTCGGCAGCCGGAGCAGCGTCTCGTTCTGGAAGATGAAGTTGCCGAGGCTGTACAGAATGGGTTTGCCCTTGTAAATCTCAATCCCGCGCAGCACATGGGGGCCGTGCGCGACGAAGACGTCGGCGCCCGCGTCGATGACCGCGCGCCCGAACGTGACCAGGAACTGCGCCGGAAGAGAGCGATTGCGATCGCCTTCGTGCGTATGGCTCGTGACAATGGTGTAGTCGGCCACCCGGCTGGCGCTCTTGACAACCGCGGTGATTTCGTCGAGGTCCTCCTTGAGCGGCTCGGTCCGCACGTCGGGCTTGTCCCCGACGATGAACCGGTTGCCGAGCACGTTGAGGCTGTCACCCTGCGCCGGCGCGTTGAGGCCCATCTCCTTCAGCATGGCGCGCGTCGCTTCGAGCTGAGCGCGCGTCACGATGTACGTGGTCGTGAAACGCAGCGGGTTGAGGCCAGGGCGCGCCGGGTGGTCGCCGCGCGTCCGGCCGGCGCGCGAGCTATCGGGAAACGTCGAGGCGACCCCGATAAGCGCCACGCGGCCTCTCGGCGTCTCGAGGAACTTCGCCTCACGCGCCTCGGCCAGGCTGTTCCCGACGCCGGCATATACAAGGCCGGCCTCCCTGGTGTGCTTCACCGTCAGTTGCATGCCCAGGACGCCGTAATCGCCAACGTGGTTGTTGGCGCTGGTGACCAGATCGATTCCCGCCCACACGAGCTCCTTCGCCAGGGCCGGATCCGCCCGCATGTAGACGCCGCCGCTCACGTTCATTGGATAGGGCTCGTAGTCGTGAAACAGCATCTCGAGATTCGTGAACGCCACGTCACTGCCGCGCAGGACGTCCACCATCTTGAGAAACGGGGGCTCGGTATAGGCCGAGAGCTTTCTGGTGATGATCGAATCGCCGGTGAGCGCCATCGAGAATTCCGTTTCGGAGGCCGCCGCGGCCTGCACCACGGGCGCTCCGTCAGCCCCGGTCGCTCCATTCGAGCTCGCCGAGATCTGACCCGAGCCGACGCGCATCGCCCAGGCGCCGATCGCCACGAGCAGGCAGAGCTTCCACATGCGTCTCATCGCAAACCCCCTCAAGGCGTTAGCAGGATGTTGAAAAACAGCTGATTCACCACAGGGACACAGCGCGGCTGCCCCGCAACCAAACCACTGGGCACCCGCGCTAGCGGCGGGCCCGTCGGGCCCGCCGCTCTCTAGTAGAACAAACGCTTTCTTGACAGGAAAAGACGTTCTCCGGCGTTTGTTCTACAGGGAGCACCGAGAAAACTCCAGCTATTATGTGGACTCCGTGTGCTCTGTGGTGAGTCTTTTTCATCACGCTGTCAGATGATTCCGACTCGCCGATGTCGTCATTGGCGGGTGGCGGGCCAGACGTCGCCACGCCGCGTGTCCGTTTGGCCAAGCTTGGGGACACCGCGCACGAGCACAAGAGGATACCATCGTGCCGGCGCGATCGTCGTGCCAGGCGATCCACATCGCAAGTAGCAGATGCCGGTTGGCGCGTCATCTGTTATAGCTAGTGCGACTCTCTCCGCTTGACGCATCCGCGGCCGAGCCTTAGGATGCCATAAGGTGATCACGTTCCCGACCTCGGCGGCACCCGCTGCCATCCCTTCACTCCTCGCGCTCATCGAGAAAACATGTCTTTCATCAAATCGCTAGAATGCTCCGTCCCCTGTGGCGCAGGCCCCTACAATCCGCGGGAGAGACATCATCTCTGCCGTTGTGGCGCACCCCTGCTGGTTCGCTACGACCTGCAAGCAGCGTCGGCCTGGTCGAAAGACACGCTACGCGATCGCGAGCCGAACATGTGGCGCTACGGGGAGCTTATGCCGCTCTTCGACGATGAGCAGCCTGTGACGCTTGGCGAGGGCTTCACGCCGTTGATCCACGCCCGCGCCTTGGGATCGCGCCTTGGCCTTCCATCCCTCTACGTGAAGGATGAATCGCTCAACCCGACCAACTCGTTCAAGGCCCGTGGTCTCTCGGCCGCGGTCACGCGAGCATTTTGGCTTGGCGCCACCACGCTCTCGGTGCCTTCGGCCGGCAACGCTGGCAATGCCATGGCGGCGTACGCGGCGCATGCGGGCCTCAAGGCCAAGGTGTTCATGCCTGCCGACGTGAAGGAGCCTTTCGTGCGCGAGTGCGAGCTGTACGGCTCCGACGTCACGCTGGTCGAAGGGTTGATCACCGACGCGGGACGCGTCGCGGCCGAGCAGGGCGCCAGTCTCGGTTGGTACGATGTGTCCACCCTGAAAGAGCCGTATCGAATCGAAGGAAAAAAGACGATGGCCTACGAGCTGGCGGAGCAGCTCGATTGGACGTTGCCCGACTGGATCATCTATCCGACGGGCGGCGGTACCGGCATGGTCGGGATGTGGAAAGCCTTCGAGGAGCTCGAGGCCATCGGGTGGATCCCACGAGCACGCCGTCCCCGGATGGTGACGGTTCAAGCAGCGGGATGCGCGCCCATCGTCCGCGCCTACGAGCAGGGGACTGAAAAAGCCGAGCCCTGGCAGGATGCCCACACCATCGCCGATGGTTTGCGCGTGCCGCGGGCGATTGGGGACTTTCTGATCCTGCGGGCGATCCGCGAGAGTGGCGGCGCGGCGGTGGCCGCGTCCGACGCCGAAATGATCAGCGGGATGCGTGAACTTGGTGGGTCGGAAGGCATCAGCGCAGCGCCAGAAGGAGGCGCGACGGTGGCGGCGCTGCGTGCGCTACTCGCCGCGGGCTCCGTCAAACCCGAGCACCGCGTCGTGCTCTTCAATACCGGAGGCGCGCTCAAGTACCTCGATGTGCTGCGCGCCTGATTCCCGGGCTGGCAGGATGATGAAAAGCCTGACCACAGGAGCGCACAGAGCACACACACGCAGCCAGATAGCAGAGTTTTTCTTTGTGCTCTCTGGGGTAAATCAGGAGTCTTTCAGCATCGCGGACCCGGCGCGCTACCGCGTTGCCCCGATCGTCGGCACCGCGGGCGCATGCGCAACCTGCCGGGTCGTCGTCCATGCCTTGCTGAGCGTGGCGAGACCCGCAACGAGAAGCAACGCCGTGATGGCGAGCTTGAGCGCGCGGCCCGACATGACCATTGCGGACTTGGAGCCCAGTACCGCGCCGACGAAGGATCCAACCAGGAGCAACGCCAGCAAGATTACGTCGACGTACCCGTCCAGGTAATGCGTCGCGCCCGCGGGCACGCTCATGATCAGCGAAATGACGATGTTCGAGCCGACGATCTCCTGGGCGGACATCTTGAACAGGTAGGCCATCGCGAGAATTACCAGGCAGCCACTTCCCACCGACGAGAGCCCCAGAACGATTCCCACGACGGCCTGGATGGCAACGATCGTGAGCGCGCACGATCGCGAGATCTTCCGTGGCGAGAACGGTTTCTCCCGCGAGCCGACGGCGGCAACCTCTGACTCGACGAGCATCAGGAAGGCAACCAGTACCAGAATGCCGCCCATGATGAACGGAAAGGTTGCCTGGACACTCGGGCTGGCCACGTACACGAGCCGCGAACCGAGAACCGCACCCGGGATGCCCGCGAGCCCGAACCAGAGCGTCACCCGCCAGATGACCGTTCCTTGGCGGATGTGCTGTGCGGCGCCGATGATCTTGGTGAGCACCGCGTAGACGAGCGAGAGAGCGACCGCCTCGGCGTAGCCGACGCCGAGGATCAAGTACAGGGCGGGCGCGACCAGCGCGCCTCCGCCTACGCCGGTCAGACCAATGACGAACCCGAGCGCGAAGCCCAGAGGGCCCGCCACGATTGCCGTCTCATACATTCTGGCTGGAGCGGGTAGCCGGCGGTTGGACGAACAGGCGTCTCACGTCGCGACCCCTTCGCAACGTGGCGACGAACGGTCCCACGCAAAGCGCGCAGGCAACCGCTTTGCGTTCGAACACGTAGCTTACCACAGAGGACCCAGCGCAGAGGGGATTGTGAACCGATGCACTTTTTGCCAATGGCGACGCGGCATGGCGGTAGAATCCCGCGAGTCGTCTCATCCGCAGGAGGGATGCATTGATGAACCGGTTCATCGCAACGATTCCGGTTGCCCTCGCGCTGGCGGCGGCAACATCCGCCTCCCAGGCGCCGCGCCCCGCCGTTCCGACGCCCGAAAGCGTCATCGGGTGGGCGCCGTGCGCCGACTACAAGCTCGCCACCTACGAGCAGATCGCTGATTACATCCGCAAGCTGGATGCAGCCAGCGACCGCATGCAGGCGGTCGAGATCGGCAAGACGGCCGAGGGCCGCACGCATCTGATGGCCGTGATTTCGTCCGAGGAAAACATCAAGAACCTGACGCGGTACAAGGACATCGCCAGGAAGCTGGCGCTGGCGCGCGGGCTGACGGATGACGAGGCGCAGGCGCTCGCGCGGGAAGGCAAGACCATTGTTTGGATCGACTATGGCCTGCATTCCACCGAGGTGGCTCACGGCCAGACGGCCCCGTGGATGGCCTACAAGGCGGTCAGCGAGGAATCGGCCGAGATGCGGTTCATCCGGGACAACGTCATCTTCCTTCTCGTGCCCAACATGAATCCGGATGGGACGACGCTCGTGGCGAAGTGGTACATGGAGGGGAGACCGTGGTCGACCAACCCGCCGGAGCTGTACCACAAGTACGTCGGCCACGACAACTACCGGGACTGGTTCATGTTCAACATGCCGGAGACGCAAAACGTCGGCCGGCAACTCTACACGGAATGGTTCCCGCAGATCGTCTACAACCAGCACCAGACCGGCCCGTTTCCCGCGCGCATCTTCATTCCGCCGTTCGAGGACCCGATGAACCCCAACATCCCCCCGCTCGTCATGCGGGGCATCGCCGAAGTGGGCAGCGCCATGTCGCGGCGGTTCGCGAGGGAGGGGAAGCCGGGGGTCATTTCGCGACTCAACTACGACACCTGGTGGAACGGCGGCATGCGCACGGGGCCCTACTACCACAACATGGTCGGCATCCTCACCGAGACCCAGCACAATTCGCCGCAGCCGATGGTCTACGATCCGAAGACGTTTCCCAAGACCTTCGCCGACGGCACTTCGACCCAGGAGCCCTCAACGTTCTACCCCATGCCCTTCCGCGGCGGGGAGTGGCACCTGCGCAACAGTTGCGAATACATGGTCACCGCCTCGATGGCGGTCCTCGACATCGGCGCGAAACGCCGCGAGGAATGGCTGTACGACATCTACCAGATGGGGCGCGACGCCATCCGCGCGGGTGACCGCGAAACGTACGTCGTATCCGCGGACCAGTGGGACGCGGGCGCGGCCGTCAAACTCGTCAACGTGCTCCGCTGGGGCGCCGTGGAGGTCGAGCGCGCCACGCAGCCGTTCACGGCCGGAGGCGTCGGCTATCCGGCCGGCAGCTACCTCGTTCGCGGGGCGCAGCCGTTCCGCGCACACTTGACCGACCTGCTGAACCCGCAGGTGTACCCGGATCGACGGATTTATCCAGGCGGACCGCCCGAGCGCCCGTACGACATCACGGGCTGGACGTTGCCCTATCAGATGGGCGTCAGGGTGAACAAGGTTGGGGAAGCGGTCACTGCTGCGACCGAGAAGGTCGAGTGGGCCAAGCCGGACGCGGGCTTCGTCGCGGCACAGGGTCGGTTCGGCTACCTCATCGATCCTCGAACCAACGACGCGTACATCGCGGTGAACAGGCTGCTCAAGGGCGGCGAGCGGGTGTTCCGCCTGACGGCGCCGGTCGCCGCCGCCGGCATGTCACTGCCCGCGGGCGCGTTCGCGGTCGCGGCCGCAGCCACGACACAAGCGCGCGTCGGCGAGGCAGCGCGGTCTCTCGGGCTGAAGATCGCGGCCCTGGACAGCGCGCCAGGCGGCGAGGCCCTGCGGCTCAAGGCGCCGCGCATCGGTCTCTACCACGCGTGGGGCGGCAACATGGACGAAGGCTGGACCCGCTGGCTGTTCGAGCAGTTCGAGTTTCCCTACACCAGTCTGTACGACAAGGACATTCGGGCGGGCGCGCTCCGAACGAAGTTCGACGTGATCGTCCTGCCCGAGGCAACCTACCTGAGCATGTTGAAGGGACTCGAGCCGGGTACCATGCCCGAGCAGTACGTCGGCGGCATGACGCCGACTGGCGTGGCGAACGTGTACGAATTCGTTCGCGATGGCGGCACCCTGATCGCCATGGATCACGCCAGCGAGCTGCCGCTGGCGACGTTCGGCCTGCCGATCCGCGACGTGACCGCGGGACTGCGCGAGTCGGAGTACTACGTGCCCGGCACGCTGTTGCGCATCAAGCTGAACACGTCGCACCCGGTTGCGTACGGGATGCAAGACGAGACGGCAGCGTTCCTCGATGCCAGCCCCGCATTCGCGGTCGGGTGGCCGCGCCGGGGATTCTTCGGGGCGGCGCAAGAGGAGCCACGGCTGCCGGAAGGCGTCTCGATCGTCGCGCAGTATCCCACCAAGGATCTTCTGATGAGCGGCTGGATTCTGGGCGACGGCGTGCTCGCGGGACGCGCGGCCGTCATCGAGGCGAGCGTCGGGAAAGGCCGGGTGGTGCTGCTTGGATTCCGAACGCAGCATCGCGGCCAGCCGCACGCGACGTTCAAGCTGCTGTTCAATTCGGTGCTGCTCGGGGGCGCCGAACGGGCGCCGCTGGTCCGCGCGACCGAACCGTAGACATCTCCTAAGGCCGGAACGGTGACAGATGAAGCCAGGTTTTCCGTCATGAGCCTTAGGAGCTGTCTTAGGCCTGGACACACTTGTGCTGCGGCGCGTCCTGTCGCCGGGCAGCCCCAACTTACTGTTTCGCCTCGGTGATCTCACGACTTCAAGGGCGAGTCACAACGGGAACAGCGCCCCGCAGCTGAGGTCGGGCTCAGGCGCGCTTGAAGCGGCTCGGGTTTTCGTCTACGATCACGGCCTGCCATGCCCCCCGAGTCCAGCGGATGCGCCCCCACCTATGTGGAACAATAGGCCCGTATCCGTGGTCATGG
>JACPPN010000378.1 GCA_016190995.1 Acidobacteriota bacterium
GCATCTGCGGTGAGACGCGCGGGATCGATTGGCGCGAGCGTCTCGCCGAACGCCAGCACTTCGGTTCGCAGTTCCGCGCCCAAGGCGCGCTTCAGATCCCGTTGCACGAGCTCCGCGGCTTGCGCGATGCGCGCGCGTCCACCCACGTCCGCGATCCGCATACTGTGCGAGGTGTCGACCAGAATCGGAACGACGCCGTCACGCGGGCCGCGCGTGGAGCGCACCGTCACCGGGCGCATCAGGAAGAAAAGAAGCGCGAGAAAGGCGACGAATCGAAGGCCGATGAGCAGGCCGCGCGTCGAGGCGGCCAGAGGAATGGCGGTGCGCGCGTAGGCACGATACGAGAGCACGCCCGCACTGATGAGGAACAGGGCGAGCGCCCACGGCGGGAGCGGATTGGCGAACGACACCGGCTATTTCTTCTTTCTCGCGAGCGCCTGATAGTAACTGGCGACGAGCTTCTGATACGGCTCGGGCAGGCGCTGGTCGGCGCCAGCGACGAGCCGGTCGCGGGCTTCGCGCTCGGCGAGCTTCTGCGAGAGGGACACTTCGACGCGTTCGAGCGCCAGCGTGACATCCTTGCGGAGGCTCTCCCACTTCGAGAAGTCTTGCTTGAACGCTTCAGTACCCGGCGCAGAGCGACTGAACTCGTGCCGCTCCGGCGTCCACATCCCGAGGTCGCCGGACGGATTGTCCCCGCGGAACTGCCGCAGCAGCTCCTGAGCCTGCCGCAGTTGCCGCGCGTGCTCCGCCTGCAGGGACGCGGAGTCGGCGTTGTCGCCGCCGTTGCTCTGACCGCCGCGCCCTTGCGGCTTCTGCCCGCTTGCCTGCTCTGACGGCTTTCCGCCGTTCGAGGCCTGCTGATCCGTCGACGGGTCCGGTGATGTCTTGAGCGCGTCGAGCCGGCGTTCCAGGTCGGCGATGCGATCGCGAAGCTCCCTGGCGCGCGAGAGTTGATCCGAGAGCTTGCGCGATTCGGGATCGCCCGGGGCACCGGCGGCGCCGATCTTGTCGGCGACGCGCTCGAGCGCGCGCGCCAGCGACTGCTCCTTCGCGGTAACCTGCGCGGATGACGGACTGCTCTCGGTTTCGCCAGCCTTGCGCAGGGACTCCGCGGATTCGCGCATCCGCTTGCCGATCTGCTGGCGGGACATCTCGGTGGCCGCCGCATTCAGGCGCCCGCGCTCGCTGCCTGCGGCGTTGCGGGACAGCTGCTTCAGCGCCTGCTCGAGCGAATCGGCGCGCTCGGCGAGGCGCTGCTTGTCGCCCGCGAGACGACGCGCGGTATCGGCCGACTGCTGGCCGGCCTTCAGGCGTTCGGCTTCTCCGGCAACGCGGCGCTGCGAGTCGGCAAGCTGCTGCGCCTCGAGCTGCAGCTCGCCGAGCGCGCGACGCTGCTGGTCGGGCTGCCTGCTCCCGAGCGCACGTTCGAGATCCCGCAGCTTCTCGAGCGCCCGATCGCCGCTCGCGCTGGCTCTGCCCGGATTTGCCCGACGCAGCTCGCTGGCAGCCCGTGACATTTCCTCCGACACGTCACGCATCGAATCGCCCGACTTGGCCTGGCCCCTGCCTGCCTGACGGGAGTCCGCCGCCCCTCGAGACGACAACTGGCGCGACAGCTCTTCGGCCTGCCGTCTCAGCTCCGACTGCTCGCGGGTCAGGCGCTCGAGTTGCCGCTTCAGCTCCTCTTCGCTCATCGCCTCCCGCTGGCGCGCCAGGTCGCGCTGCCGCTGGCTGAGCTCGTCCTGCCGCTTGGCGAGCTCGCGCACCTTGTCGAGCGCGTCGCTCTCGGTGGCGTCTTCGCGTTGCTCGATGCTCGATCGCGTCTCGTAGTTCGTCTGCTGCTGCCGTTGCAGCTCCCGGTCGAACAGCTCCGAGAGATCCTGAGTCGCGTGGTTCGATCCGCCCATGGACGCGCCGTTCGCCTGTTGGCGCATGACCTGCCGGCGCCGGACGTCCGCCTGCGCCTTGAGCAACTGATTGAGCGCTTCCATCTCGTGCGGCAGCGCCGCTCCGGTCCGGGTGGCCTCGAGCTCCGTCTGCGCGCGTCCCATCGCCTCGGCCGCGCGCATCATCGGGTCGTCGGTGGGCGACGGCGTGGATGGCGCCGGGCCAGGCGGAAACCGCCGCCGCGCCGGTGGCCGCGCGGTGAGCTGCACAGCGGCCGACTGCACCCGCTGCTTCAGCTCCCCCTGCGCGCGCGCGACCGCCTTGATGTCCTGCTCGGACTTGCCGCTGACCGCGCGGCGATCGAGCTTCCATGTCGCGATGATGATCTCCTTCTGCGCCGCCGCGAGATCGTCGAACGACCGATTGCCTCCGCTGCCCATGGCCTGGCTCTGGGCCGCGACGAATTCCTCGTCGAACGGCTTCACTTCGAGGAAGAAAATGTCGCTCCGCGCCTCCGTGGATCGCTTGGCCCGGCCGACGTCGCGTGCGCGCGCGTAGTACGTCACGAAATCGCCGGGCTCGACGGCGAGATCTTCCAGGAACAACGTGTGCGCCGTCGTGACGCTCGGCAGCCCGCGACCGTCCTTGAGCGGCACGATCCGCTCCGCCTTGCCGCGGACCGAGTACACCAGCTCGAACCGATCGATGCCATAGTCATCGTCGGCTCTCGCTTCGACCGTGACCTCCTCGAGCGGCGTCGTCTGACGGTCGCCCGCGGGGCGCAGGATTCGGACCTCAGGCGGCCGGTCGTCCATCGTCCGAATGAAATATTCCGTGTCGCCGGGGTTGGTCAGGCCGTCGAGGTCCGTCAGAGCGACGCGGTACGACGAATCTTCGCTGACCTTGAACTCGCCTTCGAGCAGGCTGGCCGCGCGCCGCAGGAGCGGCACCTGGGATCCATCGATCATCGACATCAGGCCGGTCCCGACCGGCTTGTCCGCGTGCACCTTGACGCGCACGCGCGTCCCCACAGGGGCATAGATATCCCCGCCGTCCTCTTCGGAACGCGGCGCGAGCCCGGTGAGTGGTGGATACACGTACGCGACGTCGATTCGCGTGATGCCCGGCACGTGAACCACGGTCACCGCGTACTCGCTCGAGACGGCGCTTCCGGCTGCCACCCGGTAGGTGAACGGCTTGGTGACCGACGGCACGTCAATCCTGTAGCTGCCATTGGGAGCCGGATTCATCACGACGCGCCGGTTGGCCTTGCCGATCCGCGCGAGGAGCGCCGGCCTCGTCACGAGGCGGCCCTCCCGCGCCATCTTCACCCTGGCAGTCACGCGCAGCGGTTGCCCCGATATGATCTTCGCGTTGCCAGGAAGCACCTCGACGGTCAGGTTCTGCGGGAATGCGTACAGGGACAACGCCTGCGCGGCGCGATCGATCGACGGCGCGGCAAACCACAAGACAAGCGCCAGCATCGTCGCCGCCACACCCGCCTCGCCCGCCACCCGCCTGATGCGTGTTCTGCCGACGATGCGATCGACGTCGAGGTCACAGACGCGCCGGGCCGCGTCGCCGAGCATCAGGTCACGAAATGCGGCGGCGGCGCCGCCGGCGAATTCCGCTGCCGAGGCGACCCGATCTTCGAGCTCCGGACAGCGTTCCTCGACGAAGCGGGCCACCTGCCGATCCGAAGGACGACGCCGAAGAGGCCACAGCGCCCAGATGGTGCCCGCGAGACACCCCAGCAACACGATCCCCGCCGTCATCAGCAACGCGACCGGATCGAGCGTCACCAGGCGATCGACGATCGCGGCCGCTAACAAGACCATCGTCACGGCCGCTGACGCGCGAGCGGCGGCGCGGAGGCCCGTGGCAGCCAGCCATCTCGATCGTACCCGGCCGAGCGCTGTGTGCAGTTGCTGTTGAGCGGTCATGAGCTCCTCGTTCCCGGACGATCCTCTGGCGCGGGGCGTCCCTTCCGTTTGTTCACGATCATGTCGTGCGCCTGCCAATCAGTCCTTCGAGTGCAAGCGCCACGAGCATCACCATCAGTCCGTACCGCCAGTAGCTCTGCTGCTCTTCGCGGGTCCGTGCGTCCACACGCGCCTCGAACGCGGCCGTCTGGTGCAACCGCGCGATGGCGGATCGAAATTCGGCGGCCGTGAGACGCGTCGGATTCGACTCGCGCGTGTCGACGTTGAGCGCCACGCGATCGCGCGTGTTGGGAATGAGCACGACACCGGGACGGCGTTCCACCGCGGCCGGCGCGTCGGCGACGAGTAGCTCGCGCGTCCGTTCCCGCCCTTGCATCACGTAGCGAATCGTTTCGTGCACGAGCGGCACGAACGTCGGGTGCAGCGGCAGATCGTTCCATCGATTCGCCAGATCGGAGGCGAACAGCAGAACCCGCCCGCGCCCGTTACTTCGCTCGACCAGCGCCGGCGAGCCGTCGCTGAATCGCGCGAGGATCTTCAGTGGTCCATGTAGCTGCGAGATGCGCTTGAAGGTCGCCGCTCCGAGCTGGCCGGCGTACACCCCGAGGGGGCGGAAGACCGGGTGCCGCGGATCGGCAACCGCGACGCTGACGCCGACGACCGCGGCCGACGCCCCCACGCGCCCCTCCTCGCCGAGCAAACTGGACACGAACGCCGCTTCGACGTCGCCACCGCTCGCCACGAGCATCCCACCTCCGCCACGAACGTAACCGTCCAGCGCATCGCGGCCCCTGCGCTCGATCCCTCGCGTCGCCGTCAGAACAACAGCCGCCGCCCCCTCGAGATCGTCGCCGCCAGTGAAGCGCTCTGGCCTAACCGTCTCGACCAGGAATCGGGTGGTATCCGTGTTGAGCGCGCGTTCCACGTAGAACGTATCGCCCGCGTTGCCGATCACCAGGATCCGAGCGGCCGCGGGCGGACCGAGCACGGCGAATCGCTCGTTGTCGCCCTGATAGCCGAGGCGATCCTCGATCCGGACAACGGCGGCCCCGCTTCGGGGAACCTTCGCCGGGAACGTGACGTTCGTGTAGTCGGCTGAGGGCGAGAACGTGATCTCCCCGATGCGACGACCATCGACTTCCAGCCACGCGTGTACCGAGGCGGGCACGGAGCCCCAGTGCAACAGGGTTGCGGCCGCCTGCTCGTCCTCGACCGTTACCGAGCCCACGGCGAGATTTCCTTGGACCATCCCGGCATCCAGGACCTCGACCGTCACGCGAGCCGGAACGGCCCCGCGGTCGTCTGTTTCCCAGCCGCGCCGTTGCAAGTCCGTCACGAGGGCAATACGGCCGCGACGCGATCCGATGAGCGCTCTCGCCTCCGCGAGCGCGCGTCCGTAGTTCGTACCGCCGTACGAAGGTGTGAGGCGATCGATCATCGCGACCACGCTGCCGCGATCCGCCGATGGTCTGACCACCGGGTTGGCCCCATCGTCGAAGGCCAGGAGCGCGACCAGGTCGCCCGCCGGCGCGCGGCGGGCGGCCTCCCGTGCCAGATCCCTGGCGCGATCGAACGTCCCCGGCGCCGACATGCTCAACGAGGTGTCGACCGCGATCACCGAGACCGGCGCGGACCCGCCAGCCACCGCGTCGGTGAGGTACGGTCGCGCGAAGGCGCCTGCCAGCAGCAGCAGCGCGGACACCCGCAGCGCCAGGAGCAGCCACTCGCGAATCCGCTTGCGCCGCGTCTGCTCCACCGGCGCCCGCTTGAGGAACCGCACCGCGCTGAAGGGCACGAGCGGCGCCGCTTCGCGCTTGAGCAGATGCAGGACGATCGGGACGGCAACCGTCAGGGCGCCGAAGAGAAACGCCGGATAGAGAAATGCGAGCCCGTTCATCTTCACACCCGGCCTTCGCCGGCCGGCCTTGTCAAACCGCGCGCGACCGCGCGGAAAGATACGACATGAGCGCGAAATCGAGCGGCCTCGACGTGTCGAGCCGGCAGTAGTCGATGCCCGCCAGGCGCAGCTCGCGCTCGTAGAAGGCGTTCAGATCGCGAATCTGCCTCAAGTACGTCTCACGGACGATCGACGGCGTCGCCATCACCTCGTCGTCGCTCTCCAGATCGCGGAACCGCGCCACGCTCTCGAAGGGAAACGTCAGCTCGTCGGGATCGAGCACGTGAAACGCGATCACGTCCGTGCCTCTGAATCGCAGGTGCTTGAGACCGTTGACGACTTGCTCCGGATCGTCGAGCAGATCGGAGATGAGGATCACCATCCCGCGCTTCACCAGCATCTGCGCGAGCTGATGCAGCGGCTTCGACACGTTCGCGCGCTCACCGAGCGTCGCCCGATCGAGCGAGACCATGAGGGCGCGCAGCTGACCGGGCCGCGCGCTGGGCGGCAGCATCGTCACGATACGGTCGTCGAAGCCGATGAAGCCGACGGCGTCCCGCTGACGATGCATCAGATAGCCGAGCGCCGCGGCCAGATACGACCCGAATTCGAGCTTGCTGACACCGCGCGAGCCGTATCCCATCGATCGGCTCATGTCCAGCAGCAGGCGGCACTCGGTCGTCGTCTCTTCCTCGAATTTCTTCACGTAGTACCGGTCGCTGCGCGCGAACACCTTCCAGTCGATGGTCGACAGATCATCGCCCGGCATGTACTGGCGGTATTCGGCGAACTCGACACTGAACCCCTTGAACGGACTGCGATGCAGACCCGCCAGAGCGCCCTCGACGATCGTACGCGCCTTGAGCTCCATCGATCCGATCCGGGCGATGACCGCGGGATCCAGGAAGCGAAGCTCGCCGCCCGAGGATGGTGCGGCCATCACATACCGCTCCGTGGCGGCGGCACGGCCTCGAGGAGCCGATCGATCACCTTCTCCGAGTTGATCTGCTCCGACTCGGCGTAGAAATTCGTGATGACGCGGTGCCGGAGGATGGGATGCGCGAGCGCCCTGATGTCGTTCACCGACACGTGGTAGCGGCCGTGCATCAAGGCCCGGGCCTTGCCGCCGAGAATCAGGGCCTGCGACGCGCGCAGCCCCGCTCCCCACTTCACCCACGTCTGGATGAAGTCGAAGCTGTTCGGACGTCCCGGGCGCGACGCGTCGACGAGGCGCACGGCGTAGCGCGCCACCTCGTCGGACACGAGCACCTGCCGGACCAGTTGCTGGAACTCGAGAATGTCCGGGCCGCTCAGCACCCGCGACGGCGGGTGGTACGCGACCCCAGTCGTCTCGGTCACCACGCGCACTTCATCGTCTTCGACCAGATACGTCATGACGATGTTGAACATGAAGCGATCCAGCTGCGCTTCGGGCAGTTGGTAGGTGCCTTCGAGCTCGATCGGGTTCTGCGTCGCGAGGACGAAGAATGGCCGTTCGAGCTGATACGTCCGGCCCGCCGCCGTCACCTGGTACTCCTGCATCGCTTCGAGCAGCGCCGCCTGCGTCTTCGGCGGCGTGCGGTTGATCTCGTCCGCGAGGATGATCTGCGCGAAGATCGGTCCCTTGACGAACCGCAGCGATCGGGTGCCGGCGTCCTCGTCGAGAATCTCGGTGCCGGTGATGTCGGACGGCATGAGATCGGGTGTGAACTGAATCCGCTTGAACGACAGATCGAGAATCTCGGCAATCGTCTTGATCAGGAGCGTCTTGGCGAGGCCCGGAACGCCCGTAATCAGGCAGTGGCCTCCCGTGAAGAGCGCCGTCATGACGAGGTCCACGACCTCGTCCTGTCCGACGATCGCCTTGCGGAGCTCGGTCAGGATGCGTTCGCGCCCCTGGGCGACCTTCTCGGCGAGCGCGGCGGTGGCGGCCACGGTCGTTTGTTCCATCGGCCCTCAATGAGTCAAGGCGTAAATCACTTCGTTGATGCCCATTCGGTACGCGTCGGCGGTGTACTTCAGGTAGCCCGGATAGTCCTCCGCATTCGACCACTCCCACCCATCGCCCATGTCGGTATTCCAGTTGATCAGCGCCATGGCGCGCCCATCGTCATCGGTAATCGCGCGGAGATGGGGAACGTAGCCGCCCTTCTCCCACGTCCGCCCGTTGAAGAAGGAGCCGAGCCCGGGAATCTGCGGATAGTGATCGACGGTGTAGAAGCAGCCGAAGATCGGATGATCCGGCGGCAGATCCACGGCGGCGCGATCCGGAAAGACCCGTTTCAGCTCGCGCTCGAGATTGCCCCACTCGATCGGCCCGTGGAAATCGTCGAACATGGCCGTGCCGCCGCGCAGCAGGAATTCGCGGAGAATGGGCACCTCCTGCTCGGTGAGCCGCAGATTGCCCGGCTCGACGAAGTAGATCCACGGAAATGTCCAGAGCTTCGGATCGTCCAGCTCGAGGACGATGGGATCGTTGACGGTGATGGCCGTCACGCTGCGGAGCCGGCGACTGAGATTCTGCTCCGCCGCCGGGGCGTCAATCGCCCACGGCTCGCTCCAGTACTGCTGCTGGTATCTGAGCGTGTCCACCGTCCAGGCGTGATAGCGAATGCGGACGAACGTCCACTGAAGTCCAGCGTAGCGCGGATCGGGCGTGAAGGGAATTTGCGCGTCAGCCGATCGCGGCTGCAGCAGCGGAAGCGCTTCGACCGCCAGCGCCGCGACGAGCGCTGCGAGGACGAGCGTCACGGCTCGTCGACCCGACGACAGGCGCCGCGCCATGACGCTCATGGCCGACCCTCCACCACCTTCAACAAGATATCCTGGGCCCGCTCGTAGGTGGGTGCGATCTCCAGCGCCGCAATGACCTGCTTCCTGGCATCCGCCAAACGTCCCGCGAGCACGTAGCTCTCCGCGAGATCGCAGTGCGCCGCCGCGCGATCGACCGGCCCGGTCGCCAGCGCCGCACGGAACTCCCGCATCGCGACGTCCGCTTCGTTCGCCGTGAGCGCCATGCGTCCCAATTCCGCGTGAGGCAATGGGTCGAAGGGATCGATGTCGACAATGCGTTCGTACGCCAGGCGCAGGCGCCGTTGGTCGGTCGCCTCTTTGGCCATCTTCGCGAGGCGCCGCGCAGACTCGACGTCCACGTGGTCGTACCCGAGCAGGGTTTCGAGCTCGCGCATCGCGCGCTCCAGGTCGCCCTTCTGCTCGGCGATGTCCACGATCATCAAACGCGCGCTGTCCCGGCCGGTGGCCATCGGAACGAGCTTGACGGCCTTGTTGAGGGCGGCGATCGCGCTGTCGAGATCCCCGGCGGTGCGCAGCGCCTGGCCGAGCGCAACCTGCAGGGCATACTTGTCCGGTTGCGCGGCGGCCGCCTGTTTCAGAGCTTCGAGGGAATCTCCCGCGGCCGGCCCTTTTTCCGGATCCTTGAGCGCGCGGCTGAGCACGCCAAACGTCCGCTCCAGGTTCCGATCCAAATCGACTTGTAGCCGGTCGAGACTTGTCCCAAGCGCCTTGGTGAGCGCCTGGTCCGTCTCGAGGCCTTCGCCGTACACGCGCAGCAGCTTCTGGATGCCCTCGTCGCCGAACGTGTCGACGAGATAGCCGACGAGCAGGGATGCCTGGTAGTACGCGAGCGAGATCGTTTCCGGCTTCTGGAAGCCCGCATTCAGGTCGCCGAGCTTCAGCACCTCGCCGCGATTCATCGCCTGCGCGAAGGCCACTTCCATGTCCCGGCCCCACTCCGGCCGGGCCTGCTTTTCCTCGTACACCGAAATCCCTTCGGTCAGCCACCGCGGCACGCGCTGGCTCGACATCTGCAACGTGATCACGTGGGCCATTTCGTGCCACAGTGTGGCGCCCCAATTGAACGTACCGGGCGGCCGGGCCCGTGGTGAGTCCATCGTCACCACGCGACCGAAACAGGCGCCCAAGGCGCCAATCATGCCGGGAAGGCCTACGTTTCGGACGGCGAAATCGTCGTGCCGCGGGAAAATCTCGATCAGGATGGGACCGCGCGGCGTGAACCGGTAGCGCTCGGACAGCCGACCGAGCGCCTCGCGCGCCAGTGGGAGCGCGTATTCGCGCAGCACCGCCGCTTCCTCGCCGTGCATACGCAAGGTGATGTCCCCTTCTTCGATCGTTTCGAACGTTTGGAGGCTGTCGAACAGCCCCAGGAGGTTGTAGGTGACGACGTCGTACGGATCGGCCCGAAATGCCCGGTCGAGGGCCTGGCGCGCGCCGCTTTCGTCACCCGTTCGAAGCAGATGGATGCCCAGATCTGCCTGCGCGCGGACGTTGTCCGGATCGGTCGCCATCGCCTTGCTCGCAAGCACGACCGCTTCGTCGAACCGGTAGTTCCGCGCAGCCAGATCCCCCGCGACCCGGTAGACCTCGCCGTATGCCGGATTGATGGCGAGCACCTTGCCGACTTCCGCGTCGAAGTCTTTCGAGCGGCCCTCGAGGTTCGCAATCGCGGCCGCCAGCGCGTGGGCCTCGAGACTCGACGCGTTCACCTCCAACGCACGCGCAATCGACTGCTTCGCCGCGCCACGGTCGCCATCGTCGAGCGCGAGTTCTGCCGTCAGCAGGTGCGCCGCTACATAGGTGGGGTCGAGCGTGAGTGCCCGGCTCGCCGCAGCTTTCGCTCCCGGAGGATTGTCATCCGCCAGCGCGCGCGCCAGGCCGAGATGCGCCGGCGCCCAATCCGGGTCAGCCCGCAGTGCCGCCTGGTACGAGCGCACCGCATCGGACCGGTTGTACTTCTCCAAGAAGAGATCGCCCCACCCCGTGTTGATCGCGGGACTGGCCGGATCGGCGCTCGCCGCCTCGCGAAACAGCCGGTTGGCTTCGCGGAAGTCCCCAAGGGCTCGCGCCGCGCGCGCCGCGCGGAACAGATCGCGCGGCGCGTTGAGTCCGTCCGCTCGATCGACAACCGCGTTCAGCAGCGCGATCGCTTCGGCCTTCCGGCCCAGCATCAGATTCAGTAGGCCAAGCTCGAGCGCGGCCTCGCCTTCCGGCCGAGCAGCGGCCGCGGGCTTCAGGAGCCCCTCGGCGTCCGCATGTCGGCCGCGGGCGATTTCGATGCGTGCCCGCACCGCTGCCGCGGACGGATCGTTCGGCGCGCGCCTGGCGAGCGCCAGCGCTTCGTCGAACTGGCCTCGCGCAATCGCGCGGTCGGCCATGTCCAGGAAATTTTCAGGAGAAACCCCGGTCGCCGGCTGGGCAGAGCTCGACGTCGCCAGCGTCAGGAGGGCCAGCATGCAGGCTGCTGAGATAGACCAAAGGTGACCTAGCCGCCAGACAGGTTCGCGGCAGCGGCCCTCGCACGACAACGTCATTTCGGATGCCCACCATTATAGCCCAGCCGCCTGTGCCAGCTCGGGCATGAATATGGACCAGACACCACTCGCCTCGCGTTGAGCAAACGAAGTGCCATCTCAGCGTTTAAGACGACCGTTGCTGCCAAGGGGTCTGAGCAGGTCGACATGCGAATCGCGTCAGAAAAGCTCGCGCCACGTAAAGAACAAGGTCGCAGCGAGCGCCTGGAAGATCGCGAACGAGGCCGCCCATGCCGGTACCGTGCGAACCGAGAGAACGGCCGCGAGATAGAAAAAGCTCGGAAACATGATGGCTGTCAGGCGACCCATCGAGAGCAGGCCGCCTGACACGAAAGGCGGCACGAGATTGAGCAGCAGGAACAGCGCGTAGGCCCAGCCGAATCTCCGAAGCACAGGGACAATCGTGGCCGCCACGAAGAGCGTGGGCAGGCCGTTCCAGACATCGAACGGCACCCACACCCCGTTGACGAAAGGACCCCGCGGAATGACGTAGGCATAAGTGTCGCTGAACATCTGCCCCAACGCTCGGTATTCGCGACCCCACGCCGTCTGTGCCTGGGCCCACGTGAATGGATTTCCTGTCCACGTGTACACGAATCCCGAATAGACGAGCATGCCGATTCCGGGCGCTGCGGCAACCACCACGCGACGCGCGAGCGCGCTGACGCGTTCATCAGGCATCCGCCCGCCGGGCTTTGTCCCAGGAATGGCCATGTCCGGGCGCCGCGGCCATTCGAGCGCCGGCCACATCCGCTGGAGCGCGAGAATCGTCAGGGGGATGCTCAGCAAACAGCCGTTCGGGCGCGTCAGCCCGACCATCAGTCCCCATGCGCTTGCGCGCGACAGCTCATCACGCCGGAAATGAAACAAGGTCGCGACGACGCCCAGCAAGAACAGCGATTCGCTGTAGGGCGCGCTGAAAAAGACCGCCAGCGGATATGTGGCGATGAGCAGGAGCGCGATTGGGGCGCGCTCGTCACCGATGTCTTCTCGGGCGAGGTGGAAGAGATAGACGAGCGCCCAGTAGAACGCGCCCATCGAAATCAGTACGCCCGCCCACAAGGTTCGCCGAGGTTGCACCGGCAGGTCGGTCGGGTCCGAATGCGACTCCGAACCGAGCAGGTATCCGCCGGCGCGCATCAGTTTCGGAAACGCCGGAAAGAAGGCGATGTTTTGTTGTCCGCGGACGTGCCGGCTGTAAGAGTACCCGTCCAGCGCGATCCCGAGGTACCAGCCGGCGTCCCATCGCGCGGGAAGATTCCAGAACTCTCTCAACGACACGCGGAACGCAGGCGCGACCGGATAGCCGAACGTGATGATCGCGAGATACCCGACGAGAAGGATCGTCGGGCGGGTCGCCAGAAAGACCGGCCAGGCAGCCCGGCCGGCGGGCGAGCGACCGAGCAGCCTGGTGCTCTCAGCGAGGCGGTGATGAAGCGGCCGGATCCTCACGAGCGCATGCCGCGCCGCAATCACCGCGGCAGCCAAGACCCAGACCCGGGTTTCCGATATGATCCTGACCCGGACGCCCCAGGGTCGCGCGCGCACGCCGCCAAAGACCGCCACCAGCACGCCCAGCACGAGCAACGCCACTCCGACCGCATCGGCAAGTCGCGCCCACGAAGGCAGTCGCGGGCGATCTGGTGGGGAAGCGCTGGTGGGGGGCTCGGACACGGTCAGGAGTGCGGACGCGTCCTCGACGCGGGCGCTTCACTTCGCCAGATGAAGACGCGGGGCGAAACGGGCGGAAGACCTCCACATGCGCGCCGCATGTCCCCGAGCGTTGAACGGAGATGCGCGCGTGGCCGTGATGCGGCGCAGTATATCACCGCCCGAAATGTCAGATTTCAGATTGCGGATTGAAGGCCCGTCACTTGATTCCGAGTGCCCGTTCTTCGACCTCGATGCGCCGCAGGAGCAGCCAGCCGAATCCGACGAAGCCTGCGATGCCGGTGAAAAGCGCTCGGGTGACGAGGGCGACGCCGACGATCTCGCCAACGACGGCGACGTAGTTGGGATGGCGTATCCATCGGTACGGGCCGGCCCGTACGAGCCGCGCGCGCGGCACGACGAGGACGCGAAACGTCCAGCGTTCCCCAAGACTCGCGATGGCCCAATACTTCAGCGCCTTGGCCAGACTGAAGAGCAGCACGCCGGCCGGAAGCACCGGCATCCAAACGCCGCCGCGGAAGTACGCCTCGGTGAACATCACGACGAAGACCGCCGGATAGGCCACGAGCATCATGCCGAACACGTCCCCGGCGGGCTCGGTCGCCCCTCGCTCGCGCAAGCGCCACTCGTGCCGCCAGGACACCACCGCCTCACCGGCCATCGTCCCGAAGACGAGCACGACGAGACCGCCGATCAACGGCCAAGGAAGAGGGCGCAAGGTCGAAGAAGCTTGACAGTCTAGGCTGCGTCGCCCGCGATGTTGATCAGACGACGGACGACGGCGGGCGCGATCGCGGCGGTCACGCTCGCGAGGCTCACGGCGGCGGCGGATCCCGCGATCCGCCGCAGCACCCGATTCAACCGGTGCTTCGTGCCGAATTCGGCGGCACGCCAACGCCCCAACTGCTCGTACCCCACGTGCGGACCGCGTTCGAGCATCACGATCGCGGCGCGCGCGGCAAGCTCGGCGCCACGAAGCGCAAAGCGCAAGCCGTCGCCGGTCATCGGATCGACGAAGCCTGCGGCATCGCCGGCCAGAAGCACGCCAGGCGCGCCGGCGGCCATCGCCTCGACCGCGAGCGGCCCCATCACCGAGGGCGGTTGAACCGGCCGCGCCGAGGCAAACCGAACGGCGAGGAGCGGATCAGCACGGAGGTGTTTCTGCAGGAGCGCCGCGGGCTCGTTCATGCCGGCACGATCTTCGGTCACGAGGCAGACGTTGACCAGATCGCCAGGCACGGTCGCGATGCCGATATAGTGTCCGCCGCGAATGTGCATCTCGCCGCACGCGCTCGTGCCATGGACGTCCTGGAAGTACTGACCGATGGCCCACCGGCGCCCGCGCCGCGGGTGACGCGCCAGCCCGAGGCCGAACGCGAGATGTGAATGCCGGCCGTCCGCCGCAATCGTGACGCATGCCGGCACCCGCACCGCGGTCCCCCCCGGCCTCGTCAACA
Organism: Acidobacteriota bacterium; assembly: GCA_016190995.1. Classification (GTDB taxonomy): domain Bacteria; phylum Acidobacteriota; class Vicinamibacteria; order Vicinamibacterales; family JACPPN01; genus JACPPN01. The sequence continues at coordinate 14,207 of JACPPN010000378.1, forward strand.
CGGCGCCTCGCAGGGCCCGCCGGTGCTGCCTGTCCCAGAAGATTGGGCTCTTGACGAGCGTGCGCTGCTGCACTTGAGCGCCTGCCGCGGCGGCGGCTTCGAGCAGCGTCACGTCGAGATCGCGCCGTGTGATCGCGATGCCGTGCTGATTGGGAGGATAGAGCCCGCGCACGGCGACGCCGCGCTGTCCGGTGACGACCATGCCGTCGACGCGCAGCCCCCGCGAACGAATGCGCGCACCCAATCCCAGGCGATCGAGAAGCGCGACCGCGCCCGGATTCAGCGTGTCTCCACATAGCTTGGGACGGGGAAAGGCGGCACGATCGACCACGAGCACACGAATGCCGGCCCGCGCGAGAATCAGCGCGGCAATCGACCCGGCCGGGCCACCGCCCGCAATCAGCACCTCGACCATGGGTCAATGACGACGTGTCGCCTCAAACCGACGAGTCAGCACGAAGCCTCCGTGTCGTCCACGCGTCAGTACTCGATGCATCAATCGTGCGCAGCCCCGAGCACGATGGCGCTGTTCTTCGATCCAAAACCCAAACAATTGCACAGCGCCGCCAGAGGGTGAGCCTTGCGGCCGACATGAGGAATGAAGTCGAGGTCGCACGCCGGATCGGGATCCGTCAGGTTGATGGTCGGGGGGAGGAAGCCGCGTGAGAGCGCAAGCGCGCTGGCCACGAGCCCCGCGGCGCCGCTCGCGCCCTGGGGATGTCCGATCATCGACTTGGTGGAGGAGCCGGGCACCCGATCGGCGAGTGGCCCGAACAGCCGGCGGACGCAGCGCGACTCCACCGCATCGTTGAGCACCGTCGAGGTGCCGTGATAGTTGACGTAACCGATTTCCTCGGGGGCGCGCCCCGCCTGCTCGATGGCCATCCGCATGGCGCGGACGATCTGCTCGCCCTCCGGATCCATCTGCACGCGATGAAAGGCGTCGCAGGTCGACGCGTACCCCTCGACGAACGCGTAGATGTGCGCCCCGCGCGCCCGCGCGCGATCTTCGCGCTCGAGAACGACCATCCAGGCGCCCTCGCCCAGCACGAATCCGTCGCGCCCCCGATCGAACGGACGTGACGCGGCGGCCGGCATGTCGTTGTAGTGGGTCGAGACCGCGCGCATCCGTGAAAACCCGAAGATCATGCCCGGCGTGACGCACGCGTCGGTGCCGCCCGACAGCATGACGTCCGCGTCGCCGCCGCGAATGAAATGCGTCGCGTACCCGATCGCGTCGGTCGAGCTCGTGCAGCCGGTGGAAAGCACGTGGCTGACGCCGTGTAGCTGCAGCGCGATGGAAATCTCGCTGGACACCATTCCGACGATTGACACGACGATCGCATACGGCGTCACCCGCTTCTCGCTGCCGGTGAAGAACTCGCAGTACTGACGCTCGCCGACGTCGATCCCGCCGCCGCCGCTGCCGACGATGACGCCGGCGCCGGGCTCGCGGACGCGCAGGCCCGCGTCGTGCCAGGC
>JACPPN010000380.1 GCA_016190995.1 Acidobacteriota bacterium
GTTCTACACCCTCGGCCCGCTGACCACCGACATCGCGCCGGGGTACGACCACATCACGTCCGCGATCGGCGCCGCCATGATCGGCTGGTACGGCACCGCCTTGCTCTGCTACGTCACGCCGAAGGAGCACCTGGGTCTCCCGAATCGCGACGATGTGAAGGCCGGCGTGATTGCCTACAAGATTGCGGCGCATGCCGCCGATCTCGCCAAGGGCCACCCGCGCGCCGAGGCCTGGGACGATGCGCTGTCGAAGGCGCGGTTCGAGTTCCGCTGGGAGGATCAGTTCAATCTGTCGCTCGATCCCGTCACCGCACGGCGCTATCACGACCAGACGCTTCCCGCCGACGGCGCCAAGCTCGCGCACTTCTGTTCCATGTGCGGGCCGAAATTCTGCAGCATGGAGCTGACCCAGCAGGTTCGTGAGTACGCCGCTCGCCGCGGGCTCCGCGAGACCGACGCGATCGCGGAAGGCCTGAAGGAGAAGTCGGCCGAGTACTTGCAGCAGCGGGAGCTCTACGTGCGGTCGAGCGAGTGATTCACCGGATCGGCGAGCCGATGGGCGGCGGAACGAACTGGAGCACCGTCGGGAACCGCGCCGGTACGCCGTCCGATTTCGGATTGAGGTAGCCCTCCGATCCGTTCCACGTATAGTCTTTGATCGTCACGCTCGGTGGAAACGCCATCGTTTCCTCGCGAAACTTCCCGATCTCGAACATGTGAACCGCGGGCGCCTCGAACACCAGCTCGCCCTTCTGGCTGAGCACGTTCTTGTAGTACGCGACGAGTTGAGCGAAGGGCGCCGATGCGCCGTACACGTAAAACCGCTGCCCCCGTCCTGCGTCGTACGACGCGAGGAACCGCGCGCCGGGAAACAGCGGCGCACCCAGCATCTCGGGTGTGGGCTCCGTGGATGTGGCCGCGGATGCCTGGTCGACTGGCGCGGGCGTCGGCGCGGAAGGCGCCGCGGAGGGCGGTGGCGGATTGGGGCGCGGGAACGGTTGCGGTACAGGCCCCTGCGCGTAGATCCAGCCGGACAAGATCAGAGCTGGAATTGGCCATGCCAACGCCGTCGGCGCCGCCCGCATGCGCCTATTATATGTCGCGCGGTTGCGGCGCCGGGAGGAGGCAAGCCATGTCGACGCGGGCCCTTCCGACGGGAATTTCACCGCGGCGTCGGGTGTTTGAGAGAGAGGGGTTCGTGTAGTCGGTGATGGCGCGCACGCGCTCCACAACCACGCGGAAACGGCGGAATGGTCGTGGCGTGCAGCGCGTGTGGCGGTTTGATCGGTCGAATCGGGACACGTTAGAATTGGACCTATGGGAAACGCTGCAAAGACGGCTCTGCTGCTCGGCGCGTTGAGCGGATTGTTGCTCGTGATCGGCCAGCTGCTTGGCGGACAAACCGGCCTGGTGTTCGCCTTCGTGTTTGCCGTGATCATGAATTTTTCGTCGTACTGGTTCTCGGACAAGATCGTCCTGAGAATGTACGCCGCGCGTGAGGTCGGTCCGGACCATCGGCTCCATCAGATGGTGCAGCGACTCGCGAGTCAGGCGCATCTGCCGATGCCGCGGGTCTACGTCATTCCCGACGCTTCCCCTAATGCGTTCGCGACCGGCCGCAATCCCGAGCACGCGGCCGTCGCGGCCACCGAAGGCATTCTGCAGGTGCTCGACGAGCGCGAGCTCGAAGGGGTCATTGCCCACGAGCTCGCGCACGTGAGGCACCGGGACATTCTTATCAGTTCGGTCGCGGCAACCATCGCGGCGACCATCATGATGATCGCGAACATGGCCCGCTTCGCCGCATTTTTCGGCGGCTATGGCGGGCGCGACAACGACCGCGAGGGCGCGAATCCGCTCGCCTTGCTGGCGACGATCATCGTGGCGCCGATTGCCGCGATGCTGATTCAGATGGCGATCTCCCGCTCGCGCGAGTTCGCGGCCGACGCGGGGGGCGCCCGCATTGCCGGATCGCCCTACGGGCTCGCCGACGCGCTGCGCAAGCTCGATTACGCGGCGAAGCGTCTCCCGCTCGACGCGAACCCCGCCACCGCCCACATGTTCATCGTCCATCCATTCAGCGGTGGAGGCGTCCTGTCGCTCTTCAGGACGCATCCGTCGACGGAGGCACGCATCCAAGCGCTGCTCCAGATCCGCTAAGTGCCTCACCTGACAACGCCTCGCGTTCCGCACGGCCGCCCCAGGCACTAGCTCGACCATCCGCCTCCGGAGCTTCAACATGACCAATCCAGCCGGTTTGCGGCTGGCAGGTGTTTTGCTCCCACGTCGAATGACGTCGGAGGCGACCGTGTTAGCTGACCTTGAAGTTTCGCCGAATCGCATGGCTGAATCCGCTCAGCGCGTGCTGGATCGCGCCGTCGAAGAGGCGCTCCGGCGCGATCATGGGCTGATCAGCAATGAGCACATCTTTCTCGCCTTTGCGCAGATCGAGTGGGAGGTCTTCTCGCAGGTGATGCGCGATCTGGAGCTGAATCCCAATCAGATTCTGCAGGCGCTCGAGGACCATCTGCGTGTGATGCCCTCCTTCGGACCCGGCGAGCTGACGGTGTCACCGGCAACGAAGCTGCTGTTCAAGCTCGCGCTGCTGCAGGCCGGGCGCGCCGGCCGGCAGGCCGTTGAAGCGGTGGACTTGTTCGCGGCCATCTTCGAGGAGACGCAGGGCGTTCCTGTGTCGATCATCCGTCGCGAGGGAGTCGAGCCGCAGCTTCTCGCGTCGCGGATCGCGTCGCGTGTCCGCGACTTCGAGATCCGCGAAGAGCGGCTCAGGAAGCGCTTCGAGCTCCCCCCCTTCCTGAAGCATTTCGCAACGAACCTGAATCAGCTGGTGCGGCAGGATCGCATCCCGCCCGTATTCGGACGCGACCAGGAGATCCAGCAGGTCCTCGAAATCCTCTGCCATCGCGAGCGGGCAAACTCGGTGCTGCTCATCGGCGAGCCGGGCGTCGGCAAGACGGCCATCGCCGAGGGCGTCGCGCGGAGAATCGAGCTCGATCCGGAAAGCGTGCCGGTCCGCCTGCGCGGTTGTCAGGTGATCAATCTGCAGATGAACGCGATGGTCGCGGGGACGATGCTTCGCGGCATGTTCGAGGATCGGATCCAGAACGTCATTCGCGAGGTGAAGGAGCATCCCAACCTGATTCTCTTCGTCGACGAAGTGCACACGATGATCGGGGCCGGATCGGCGCTGGGCGCGCCCTCTGACGCGGCGAACGTGTTCAAGTCGGTGCTCGCGCGAGGCGAGGTGCGGATGATCGGCGCGACCACGCTCACCGAATACAAGGAGTTCATCCAGGAAGACGTAGCGCTCGCGCGGCGGTTCCGCACCGTGCAGGTGGCCGAGCCGAGCCTCGAGGAAACGCGGCGCATCTTGTACAACCTTCGCCCGCGGCTGGAGCGGAACTATTCAGTGAGGCTGTCGGACGAGGCGATCGAGACGGCCATCGAGATGGCGCCCCGCTACATGCGTCATCTGCAATTGCCCGACAAGGTGATTGGCTGGCTCGATACCGCCGCCGTGCGGGCCGAAATCAGCCGCCGCTGGGCGGTCACAGGGGCCGACGTGGTCGGCGTCGTGTCCGATGTCGCGCGGATTCCCGAGGATATGGTCTTTCGTGACGTGACCGATCGGTTCAAGGAGATCGAAGCGCGCCTCAGCGATCGCATCGTCGGTCAGGCCGAGGCGATCGGCGCGGTCGCGCGGCGGCTCATTCTCAACAAGGGACCGCTCAAGGAACGGTTCGAGCGTCCCGACGGCGTGCTGCTGTTTCTCGGGCCCACCGGCGTCGGAAAAACGGAGCTCGCCAAGGCGGTCGCGGAGTTCCTCTTCGGCGACGAGCACAAGATGATCCGCGTCGACATGTCCGAGTATCAGGATGGCGGCGTCTCGGTCGACAAACTGATCGGCATGCCGCGCGGCATCGTCGGGTCCGAGCGCGGCGGCGTCCTGACCAACCAGCTGAAGGACAACCCCTACTCCGTCGTCCTGCTCGATGAAGTGGAGAAGGCGAGCCCGCCCATGCTCAACCTCTTCCTCCAAGCGTTCGACGAAGGGTGGCTGACCGACGGCCGCGGCAAACGCGTCTATCTCAGTGACGCCATCGTCATCATGACGTCGAACATCGGCTCGGAGCACTACCGGAAGCTCACGAACCCGATGGGATTCCTGGCGCGGGAGATCGGCCTCAACCAAATTCGGAGCGAAATCATGCGCGAGCTCGAGCGGCGGTTCCCGCCCGAGTTCCGCAATCGTATCGACGAAGTCGTCCTGTTCTCGCCGCTGACCCACGACGAAGTCCGCGAGATCGCGAAGCAGTACCTCCGGGAGGTCGAGCTCCGGATGCAGAAGCTCGGCAAGAAGCTGTGCGTCAGCCCCGAGGCGCTCGAGCGACTCGTGCGGGACGGCTACAGCATGGCGTACGGTGCCCGATTCCTGAAGCGCGTCATCGACGATCGGATCAAGCTGCCGATCAGCCTCAAGTGGCATGACAGCGAGGGGTTCCGCGTGACGGCCGGCACGGAAGGGATTCAGGTGGAGATGGGTGCGGGGATGCTCGAGCCGGTGGAACTCGCCTGCGCCACGTGATGGCAACGAGCTAGCAGGACAAGACGAACGCCGGAAACGATAGAGCACGGAATTGAGCAAGACACTGGAACAAGTGCGGGCGTTGGTGGGGCGCGGCGAAGTGCGTGTCTCACTCCACGGCTA
>JACPPN010000379.1 GCA_016190995.1 Acidobacteriota bacterium
GATCGATACGAAGGCGATTGATTCGATGCCGCTCAACGGGCGCGACTTCGCGCAGCTCGCCACGCTCGTACACGTCGTGAAGAGCACCGGCACGGCGGACCTCAACATCTGCTGCCAGAGTACTCGCAACAACGTCTGGAGCGTCGATGGCGTCGACAACAACGAAGAGGTGGTCGGCAATCGACAGTCGGAGTTCGCCCAGGACGCCATCCGCGAGTTCCAGGTCCTGACCAACCAGTTTTCGGCCGAGTTCGGCCGCGCGACCGGCGGCGTCGTGAACATCCTGACCCGCTCGGGCACGAACGACCTTCACACCGGTGGGTTCTACTTCATCCGTGATGATTCGCTCGACGCGAAGCCGACCTTCGCGCGAAGTCAGGCCCCGTTCCGCCGCCAGCAGTTCGGTGCCACCGCTGGCGGCCCCATCGTACGGGACCGGGTGCACTACTTCGGATCGGTCGAGCGGCTGGCCGAGGACCGCGTAGCCTCGGTCGTCTCGCCGGCCCTGCGCGCCGATTTTCCGCAGCCGACCCGCAACATCCTGGCGTTCGGCAAGCTGACCTCGCAGCTGACCGGCAAGCACACCCTTCAGGTGTCGCTCAACTACACGCGTCTCAATCGGCAAGGGCTCAACATCGGTGGGATCCGGCTGCCCAGCAACGGAAGCGACCAGAAGAACCAGAATCACATCTTCGTTGCGGGACTCACCTCCGTGTTCTCCGGTCGATCGCTGAACGAGCTCCGCTTCTCGATTCAGCGGCGCAATCCGGTGACGGAGCCGCGCGATCCGGTGGGACCGGAGATCCGCCGGCCCAGCTCGATTGAAGGCCGGGCGAACAACCTGCCGGCGCGGCGCCTCGATACGCGCTACCAGATCGTGGAGAACTTCACGCGGGTCTTCGACTGGCGCGGAGAACACTCGCTGAAGGTGGGAGCCGACATCGGCCTCTACCGCGGCTACTCGTATCTCGGGACCTTCTTCGGCGGCGTCTTCACCTTCACGACCGATCGCCCGTTCGATCCGAACGACCTCACGACCTACCCGATCGAGTACACGGTCCGCACGGGCGCCCTGGATCTGACGACCCCGAACAATCTGCTGGGCTTCTACGTGCGCGACGCCTGGAAACCGCATGCGAACCTGACGCTGAATGTCGGGCTCCGCTACGACGTCGAGGTTGGAACGGTCCATGGCGTCTTTCCGGTGGACCGAAACAACCTCGCGCCGCGGATGGCCGTGGCCTGGACGCCCTTCGGTGACAGCCGGACCGTCATCCGCGGCGGGTACGGCCTCTTCTACGATCAGCTCTTTCTCAATTTGCAGCAGAACCTGCCGAGGGCAGGCGCGCCCCCGCCGCTCGGGGTCGGAATTACGCAGACCTTCGTCGTCCGGAATCCGGGATATCCCGATCCGTTTTCACGACCGACCGGCTCGCCGGCGATTCAGGACGGAGCCATCAGCGACGGGCATGAGGAGTCGCCCTATGCCTTCCAAACGAGCGTCGGCCTCTCCCGGCAGCTCACGTCGAGCATGGCCGTGTCGGCCGACTACGTGCGGTCCCGCGGCTACCACATGGTTCGCAACTTCGATCACAACATTGTCGATCCGGCAACGGGCCTGCGCCCCCGGCCGCAGTTTGGCCGGCTCTACAGCTACGAAACGTCCGGGCGCACCTGGTACGACGCGCTCCAGACATCGTTCGAGAAACGGCTGTCGCACGGATATCAATTCCTGGTCTCCTACACCCTTTCGAAGGCTGTCGACAATCTGTGGACGCCGTTCACCAACATTGCCGGCGCGGCGCCGCAATCGTACTTCGACCTCGATGCGGAGAAGGGCCCATCCGAGTCCGATGAGCGTCATCGGCTCGTGGCCAGCGGGGTCGTGCAATTGCCGCTCGGTCTTCAGCTCGGCGCGGTGCTGACCACGTACTCCGGCCGCCCGTACAACATCACGACCGGCCGCGACAACAACCGTGACGGCAACTTGAGCGACCGGCCGAGCTGGAACCCGAGCGCGTCGGGCAACGCTCGATACGTCGATCCGGGTCTGGGCTTCACCGTCACAGGCAATCTGCCGCGCAACGCGGGACGCGGCACACCATACGCCGCGCTCGACGTGCGGCTTTCCAGGTTCATCCAGGTTGGACGCACGCGGGTGGAAGTCCTCGCCGAGGCGTTCAATGTCACCAACCGTACCAACTACTCGTCGTACTCGGGCAACTTGCGTTCCGCGCTTTTCAACAAGGCAATTGCGGCTTTCGCCAACCGGCAGATCCAACTGGGCGCGAGAATAGAGTTCTAAGCCGGGCTTGCTGGCAAGCTCGTGGACCCGGCTCGCCGGCCCCAACGTTAGGCCCGTTCGAGTGCGATCGACCGTTTCGTACACTTTCCAACCGTGCGAGCACGGTTATAGGGGCCACATCCCATGTCGAAGACATTGAGGCGTTTACTGGCCTTCGGCGGCCTTCTTCTTCTCGCGGACTTCTCGCTGGCCGGAGCGGAACGGGCCGATCGACTCCTTCCGGAAGACATCTTCAACCTGGAATTGGCGGCCGATCCCCAGATTTCTCCCGACGGTAGGCGCATTGTCTACGTCCGGCAATTCTGTGACGTCATGACCGACCGCCGCCTGTCGAATCTCTGGATCGTCAACTTCGATGGAGCGGGTCATCGCGCTCTGACCACCGGACACTACTCGGAGA
>JACPPN010000387.1 GCA_016190995.1 Acidobacteriota bacterium
AGCCATGTATCCTCCTATCGTTCGGGTGATGGGAACAGGAACGTCGAAGCAGCGCGCTGCCCTGACGCGCGCGAGTCTGGCACACGGCCCAGGGGGCGTCAAGAACCGGTGGCTCGACAGGGGGACCGCGGGAATCGAACGCGCATCATCGCAAGAACGTGTTGCCACGGTCAACGCTGCTAGCCGGACGGTGCCACTTCGCGCTCAGTAGGATACGCGCACGCGGTACTTGAGCGTCGCGGTGCCATCGGCTGCCACGGGCACGTCGAACTGCACGGCCCACGCCGCGGTCTTCTTCCAGTCGTGGGTCGAGCGCACCATGCGCCAGGTGCCGCCGACCGGCTCGTTCACCTGCACCAGGACCGGCGCGCTCTTGTGGTTGCGCAGCACGATCTCGAATTCCACCTCGTACACCGAGTCGGCGATCTTCTCGAAATCCACCTGGTTGCGCTCGCAGACGACGTCGAACGCGTTGCCGATCTTCAGGTCGAGCGTTTCGTCCTTGGGTGTGTGATCGATCCGGTCCTCGCCCACGAAATGTGTGCCGCCGTTGGCATCCGCCTGATAGACGCGAATCACCCCTGCCGGCATCGGCAGACCCAGCCCGCTTTTCGCGTCGTTCTTGAAACGATAGAACACCTGCACGTTGTCCTTGATGGGCGCGCCGGGCCGGTGGCGGTCGCGGTAGTAGAACTCCTGGCCGTGGACGAGGTAGCGCTTCTCGACCGGGATGTCGGTCGCCGCCAGCAGCGACACCTGCTTGGTTTCGTCGTTGGATACCGTGGTTCGGCGTCCGAGCGTGTACAGGTGGTACTCGGAAAACGCCTCCTGGGTCATGGCCGGCGCGGCGGCGGCCTTTGCCTCCATGGCAAGGTCCCGCATCCTTTGGGCTGAGGGCTGCACCCGGTTCAAGTCGCCCGCGACGAGCTGCAGCTTCGCGCTTCGGAAAGCGGTGCCGCTGCGGTTGGTCAGCGTCACCCACCCGTCGAGATCGGCGGCCCTGTCATCGCGGCCCACGATCAGGACGTAGTCGGCGTTCCACGACAGACCGCTTGCCAGATACGAGGCCTCGAGGCGATGACGCGCGCCGCCTCGGTTCGCCAGACGCCAGACGAGCGTCGGGCGGCTGTACAGATTGGCGGGCAGCTCAGGGAATCGCAGGTGGTCGGCGTGCAGGCCCGTCACGTACTCGTCGCCGATCTTCCAGATAGGTCCGTTGTTGAGGCTCACGAGCGTCGCCTTCACCTCCTCCTCTCTCGTCGTCCCGTTGTCGCTCTTGGTCCGGACCATCGTGACCGTCCGGCCGACATACTTTCGAAGCAGCTTGTCGGGCTCGAGCAGGTCGTACTCGTAGTTTTGCTCGACGACGCTGACGCGCGAGGGTTCGGAGACCGACCGCAGGTGCACCGTGGCCGGGTTGACCGTGGCCGCGATGTCCACGAATCGCACGTCCGATTCGCCCTCGGCGAGCGTCAGCTCGCGCACGTCGCGGACCAGCGCGAGGTTCGAGTTGTAGACGGTCACCGCGACGTCCACCTGGTTGTCGAGTGTCGCTTCGGGATCGGCGGCGAGACCGGCGGCGGTTGCCCGAACAGGGTAGGGGTCGATGCGTGTGAGCGCGAGCAGCAGCAGGACGGCGCCGGCCGCAAGAAATCGGTTCCGAATCATCGAATACCTCCTCGTTCTGTCTAGAGAACGAGGCGGACCGGGTTTCTTGCAGCGGCTGGGACACTCGTGCTCATCCGGTTGTTTCAGCACACCGCCATGTGTCGCGTCGAGCGCTGCCGGCACACGGCCATCCCGCTGGGCGCTCCCGCTTCGCCGCGTGGCAAAACCCGCCCTCCGGCGCGGGTCTGACGATGCGGCGTCGGTTGGGGTTGGCCGCGCGCCGGTGAGCCGACTGGTCAGCAGCGGGGTTGGCCGATGCGCTGATCGCGTACTCATCGCCGACGCCGCTGGGCCCGCCTGCGGGCGTGTTTTGCGACTGGCGTGTGTCACGCGGCTCAGAGGTCGCGCCCAGCGGAATGGCCGTATGCCGGCGGACCACCGCGTCTTGCGCTGTGCTGAAACAACCGTGGCACGCTAGCGTCCGCTGGTCCAGGTGCCGCCGCCGTCGGTCGTCGTGAAGCGGCGGCCGTCACCGGCAATCGCGGTCGCGGTGTGGGCGTCGCGCGCCTCGATCCGGACGAGATCGACACGCTCGGGGAACGGGCGCAGCTCCCAACGCTCGCCGTCCGCGGTGCGGAGAACCGCTCCCACCCGTCCGACAACCCAGCAAGTCGTGGGCGTGGGCGCCGAGCCGGCAAGCAGGTCGGCCGATGAGCCAGAGGCTTGAGCCCGCCAGCTACGGCCCCCATCGACCGACCGGTCGATCGTGCCGCCTGGCCCGAGGCGCCAGCGCGTCGAGCCGTCGGGCGCGGACACGATCCTCGATAGAACATCCGTCTCACGGCCGCTGGCCTTGAGCTTCGCGGCTGCCGACGACATTTCACGCGCAGATTCCGTTGGAATCGGTGCGGATGGCGCAGGCTGGGTAACAGATGGAGCCGACCGAGCAGGCTGCATGGCAGCGGCACGCGCGCCCGCGGACGCGGTGTCGGGCTCCGCTGCCTGTTTTCGTTCCGGAGGCCCTGACGCAACCGCGGTGGCGGGCGAAGCAGCCGAAGCGCCGCTGTCCGCCGAGGCCGAGGGTCGGTCCTCCCGACCTTCAACCGGGGCCGTCCGGGCTCGCGTTGTCGTTCGCGCCTCACCAGGCGATTGGCTCGGGGGTGCCGTGCCGATGTCCCGGTTCGCCCGGGGCTGGCGCTCGGCAACCGCCGACTGCGGGGGTGAGAGGATCGCTCCCCGATTCGCAGCGGGCTGTGGTTTCACGGCGAGATACACGACCACTGCCGTTGCGGCCGTCGCGACGGGGACCAGCCAACGCAGCCGGATCATCGATGGCCAGAGCGATAGACGTTGGCGGGCGTCTGTCGGTGGCGGCGTCAAGGCAAGCAGCGCAAGAGCCGCCTGACAGCGATCGCAGGCTGACAAATGCGTCTCGAGCGCCTTCCGTTCCGCTACGGTCAAGGTGCCTTCGACGAAGGCTGAAAGCTCGGCCGCGCCGGAGCACGCGTCTTCGGTCCGGCTCGTCGGCCCAGACCGAAGCGCCGCCCGGAGCAGCCGATCCATGCTGGAGTCCCGCTCGCGATTCGTGGTCACTCCCTCTCCGTTGATCTAGAACGCGGTTGACGGGCCATCTTTCACCGCAAGCGTTTTCCGGGGTTGTCTGGTCTAGACATCTCCTAAGGCCGGAACGGTGACAGATGAAGCAAGTTTTCTGTCATGAGCCTTAGG
>JACPPN010000386.1 GCA_016190995.1 Acidobacteriota bacterium
TGCTTCGGTCAGCCCCGCACGTCGGACTAGGTGGCGCACGAATGTGCGCCCTATGAACGACTACCGCGAGGGGGCGCGGGACGACTTTCAGTCGTGCGCCGGAGTCTACCGCCTTTCAGGCGGTAGTCGTTCAACCGGACTTCGGTCGCCGCGCGACATACTCGCCGACGATTCCCCGCTGCAGCTCAATCAACTGCCGAATTCCCGAGTCGGCCAGATCGAGCAGCTGATTCAAGACATCACGCCCAAAGGGCACCCCCTCGGCCGTTCCCTGCACCTCAATGAATCTGCCATCGCCGGTCTTGACGACGTTCATGTCCACTTCTGCGGTTGAATCCTCGTCGTAGGCGAGATCGAGCATTGGCACGCCGGATACGACTCCCACGCTCGTGGCCGCCACATAGTCTCTCACCGGCATCGTCGCGAGGATTCCCAGGTCGCGCAGGCGCTCGAGCGCCAGCACGAGCGCGACGAACCCGCCCGTGATGGCCGCGGTGCGTGTCCCGCCGTCCGCCTGGATGACGTCACAGTCCACCCAGAGCGTCCGCTCGCCCAGCTCGTTGAGACGCGTGACCGATCGAAGCGACCGGCCGATGAGTCGCTGAATCTCCTGCGTGCGGCCGCCCACCTTGCCCGCAGTCGCCTCGCGCGTCATGCGGCTCGAGGTGGCCCGCGGAATCATGCCGTACTCCGAGGTGACCCAGCCGCGGCCGGTGTTGCGCAGGAACGGAGGCACGCGATCCTCGACGCTCGCGGTACAGATCACTTTTGTCCGGCCGACCTCGATGAGAACCGAACCTTCCGGATGCGTCAGGTATCGCGGCGTGATGACGGTCGGCCGCGGCTCCGTGGGCGGTCGCCTGTCAGAACGCGGCATTGTCGGCTGCATCGCCTCTTCTCATTCCCATGTCTCGATTCTAGAATGTTTGATCCTCAATCCAGCGTTGAAAGCTCTCACCACAGGGAACGCGGAGCACGCGGAGATTGGAAAAGCTGATCAATTCCTCCGCGGTCTCAGCGCCCTCCACGGCTAAGGCTTGAAGATCGACGAGACCTATTGACCCATTGATCTGGTTCTTCAGCCCGGACCCGTCCACTTCAGGTTCTTTCGCAGCGGATGCCGCAGGTCGACGTGGCCAGCCAGCGTCTCGACCTCTCTGCCGTCCACGAGCACCTGGACGGCTGAAACGGCGGGCAGATTCGCGGTCACGGCGTTGACAATGGAATAGACGGTGAAGAGCTCGTCCAGCGATCCGCCCGTGTGCGCCGTCACAACCTCGCGGCTGAAGTCGACGAAGGCATCGCCGCGGTCGGTCACGAAAACCGTCCGGACCGTGGTGCCAGCCGGGACCGCGGAGACGAGCGGTGCAGGCGCGGGCTTGAGCTGCTCCTCGAGAATCTGGCGCGCTTGGTCGGCCGTCGCGGCCGCATAGGGGACTTCGCGTTCGGCGGCCACCAGCCGTCGGCCGTCACCCGAGACGTAGAACAGCGTGGCTTTGATCTTACGTCCCGCTGCCTCCGATGCCTTGCCCGTCTCGGCCGGCTCGACGGGAGCAGACGGTCCAGACCACTTCGGCAGCGCGAAAAAAAGCAGCCAGACGAGCCCCGCACCGATGGCCATTGCGGACGCTCGGTAGACATGCGCTCGGCGCATCAGCGGATCTCCGGCGCCCGCGCGCCGTTCTCACCTGACGTGATCGGGGGCGAGTTCGTCCCGGCTGACGGCGCCGCGCGTCTGGCATCGAGATAATCGCGAAATCGCAGCACACTCTCGAACAGCGCCTGTGTCGCCGCGTTCTGGAAGGCGTCCGAGACGAGCTGTTGTTCCTGCTCGGCGTTCGTCATGAAGCCGAGCTCCACCAGCACCGCCGGCATGTTGGCGCCGACGAGCACGCGCAGCGGCGCCTGTTGAAGGGAGCCTGCACTCACCGGAATGCGCATCCCAAGCTGGCCGTCGACGATGCGTGCGAGCGCGGCGGAATCCTCGATGTGAGAAGCCTGGGCCAGGTCCCAGAGAATGACGTCAATCTGACGTGTACCGCCGCCGAACACCGGCAGCGTCGGGGGCTGCGTCGTCGCGAGCCGTCCGGCCTCTTCGCCGTACTCCTCGAGGCTCACGTAGTACACCTCCGCGCCAGAAACCGAGCGTCGCACCGACGCGTTCGCGTGCAGCGACAGGAACACGTCCGCCTTGTTGTTGTTGGCCATCGAGGCGCGATCGTCGAGGGCAACCGCCTGATCACCCTCTCGCGTCATCAAGACCCGCACCCCGAGCCGCGCTTCGAGCAAGGCCTTCAGTCGGCGCGCAACACCTATGGTTATGTCCTTCTCGACCGCGCGCACCCCCTTGACGCCGGTGTCGTCGCCGCCGTGGCCGGGATCGATCACGACGGTTCGGACCGACGACGCGGGCGTGAGGTCGGGGAGCGGCGACGGCTCGGGGGTTGGCGTTGGCGTTGGGTGTGGAATCGTTTCGGCGGCCGTGCTCGGAAGCACGTCGATCGTCAGGCGGGCTGGTTGATCCTTCGCCACCTGGTCCGCCGATCGATAGCTGCCGAATTTTGGCCCGAGCTGAATGGCAATCGTCGTCGGCCCATCCGCGATCCGGATGGCTTCGATGAGCTGTTTCGAGTCGCTCTCGGGCAGCCGCGCGTCGATCGCGTCTGCGCGAAATCGCACCATCAGGCGGCCAGGCTCCTGGGCGATTGTGTAGGGCGTCTCCGGGGCAATCTCGAACGCGACTCGCGCCTGTGCGCCCAGCGTGGCGTACGTGGCGGTGACGCGAGGCACGCGCAAGTCTCCGACGATGAGCAGGCGGGAGGGCTTGCGGAGCTCGAGGCGCGTGTCGTAGACGAGCGCGAGGGCGCGGCTGATGAAGTCGAGAGGGACGAACCATCCCCGCGCGTCGCGCATGGCCGGAGCGGGAAGCGCTACCAGCCGCCCGCTGACGGACGCGAGCGCCTGGCGCGACGACAACACGATCGTCTTGCCTTTGTAGGTGACGGTCAGGCCGGCCGTTGCCGCATCGTCGTGAACGGTGAGCTGGAAAACGCTCGCGAGATCCGCGAGGGGCACCATCTCCTGGCCGTTCAGCGTCGCGACAGGCAGAGCTCGCGAGCCGCTTCGGATGAGGACCTGTAAAGAATCCGGAGGTTTGGCGGGGGGCGTCCGGGCCGCCGTGATGACCAGCATGCCGGCCAGCAGCGGCCAGAGCAGCATCGAACGCAGCGTCCCGTTACGCAAGATGGTTCATCATAGCATCCACGCCGACGGGCGGTCCGCATCACTAGACATCTCCTAAGGCCAGAACGGTGACAGATGAAGCA
The DNA here is from genome assembly GCA_016190995.1 of Acidobacteriota bacterium. Taxonomy (GTDB): domain Bacteria; phylum Acidobacteriota; class Vicinamibacteria; order Vicinamibacterales; family JACPPN01; genus JACPPN01. The sequence continues at coordinate 3,327 of JACPPN010000386.1, forward strand.
A
>JACPPN010000396.1 GCA_016190995.1 Acidobacteriota bacterium
AGGCTCATGACAGAAAACTTGCTTCATCTGTCACCGTTCCGGCCTTAGGAGATGTCTGGGGACTCGTCCGGGAATAGCCGTGCCATCTGGCCACCGAGGCATCCCGGTTGCACCCCACCGCGCAACGCACGCGCGGCGGAGGGCCCGCATTGCGGCGTGGCAACGACACTGCGACCCGGCGGGACAGCTCCTTGCCGCCCGTCACGCTCGCGGCCGCGCGCCGGCCCGACTCAACGAGCGCAGTTTCTCGGCAACGCGCGGCAGGACATCCAGGACTCGGTCGATTTCCTCTCCGCTGTTACCGAGCCCGAGACTGAATCGAATCGAGTTCTGCGTCCGGTGCGCCGGCAGACCCATGGCGCGCAGCACGTGCGACGGCTCCAGCGTGCCCGATGAGCACGCCGACCCTGTCGACACCGCAATCCCCTCGAGGTCGAGCGCAATCAGCAGCGACTCCGCCTCGATGGCGTCGAAGCTGATGTTCGTGGTGTTCGGCACGCGCGGCTCCCTCGCCCCGTTCACCACGGTTCCCTGCACCCGGTCGAGGACGCCCTCTTCGAGCCGGTCGCGCAGCGCCGCGACACGCTCCCCCTCCTGCGGCATCTTGTCACGCGCGCGCCGGGCAGCCACTCCGAGCCCGACGATGCCCGGGACGTTCTCCGTGCCCGCTCGGCGGTTCCGCTCGTGACGGCCGCCGGTAAGGATCGCGTTCATCCGCGTTCCGCGCCTGATCCACAGCACCCCCACGCCCTTTGGCGCGTTGAACTTGTGACCCGACAGCGACAACAAGTCCACCTCGAGTGCGCGGATGTCGACGGCGATCTTTGCGACCGACTGCACGGCATCGGTGTGAAAAATGGCGCCGTGTTCGTGCGCAATTCTGGCGAGCTCCGCGACGGGTTGAATGGTTCCGATTTCGTTGTTCGCGTGCATGACGGAGACGACCGCCACGTCGCTTCCAATCCGGCGCCGGAGCGCGTCTGGATCCACGAGACCGGTGGCGTCGACGGGCAGGATCGTGGTTTTCCAGCCACGCCGCGCGAGCGCCTTGAGGGTGTTGAGCACGGCTTCGTGCTCAATCGCGCTCGCGATGATGTGACGCCTTCCGGTCGGCTCGACCGCCTCGGCGGCGCCCCGAATCGCAAAATTGTCCGCTTCGGTGCCGCCGCTCGTGAACACAACCTCGGACGGCTCGGCGCCGATCAGACCGGCAACCGCCGACCGCGCGTCGTCGAGCGCCGTCTTGGCGCGCTGGCCGAATTGATGGACGCTGGACGGGTTGCCGAAGTCATCCCGCAGCGTCGCCGCAACGGCGTCTGCTACGACCGGATCGACCGGCGTCGTGGCGTTGTGATCCAGATAGGTGCGCACGATTGAACCCGTCTTCGCCTCCGGCGGCTGGCCGCCGACCTCGGCGGTGCAGATTCGGGGGAGGCCTCGCCTTGAATCATAACATTGCCCCTAACCCTCAGCAATAAAAGGACTAGACAACCTTCGACGGGTTCCGTATACTAGCCCGATCTGCAACCGTTTTCCCCCAGGCTCAAGCAAGTCTCGCCCTTTCGCCGACAAGTTGGAGACCTGACATGTGGAAGAGGGACGAAGGAGTGCGGCCGACAGGAGCCAGCGGCTCGCTGCCGGGAAGCACCTCGGTCGGCAGCGACATCACGGCCAGAGGCAATCACGAGCCAAGCCGTCACCTGGAGAGAGACACTGTGAATATTGGCAAATCCGTTGTCATCAAGGGCGAGCTGAGCGGTAGCGAGGATCTCGTCATTGAAGGTCAGGTCGAAGGCAAGATCGAGCTGCGGCAGAACGTGCTGACGATCGGCCCGAACGGCAAGATCAAGGCGCAGGTGTTCGCAAAGTCCATCATCGTGCTCGGCGAGGTCGTCGGAAACATCACCGCAAGCGAAAAGGTGGACATCCGGGAGAACGGATCGGTCGAAGGCGATCTGGTTTCACCCCGCGTGGCCATTGCCGAAGGCGCACACTTCCGAGGTAGCATCGACATGCAGCGCTCTCCCGCGCGGCCCGGCGCGGAGACGAAGCCTGAAGGGAAGGCTGCGGCGGCGGCCTCGGCGCCGCGCGCGTAGCGGGGATCGGTCACCCTGCAATTTCACGTCGCTGGAGTCATCGAGTGCCCGGCGAAAGCACCGTCCGAACAATCACGGGTCTGCTGCGAAAAGGCGTACGCCGTGAGGGTCTTCCGTTCGCGGCCGCGAGCGCACACGGGCGTGAGGCGGACGCGCCGTTTCACACCAAGGCCTTCCGCAAGTTCCTCTCGGCGGTGGCCGCCCGCGAATCTCCGGTCCTGGTCGACCTGGGTCCGGTGGTTGGGTCGAACGTCTCGTACATCGGCGAGCGTCTCGGTTGCAAGATCTTCGTCGAGGATTTGTACGCGGATCTGGAAGGACACGTCCGGCAGGGCCGCGCTGCCGCCTTCGGGGAGTTTCTCAAAGGACGACTGACGCAGGCCGACGGCAGCGTCGACGGCATCCTCTGCTGGGACTTTTTCGACTATCTCGACCGGCAGGCGGCGGCGGCCCTGGCGCGGGAGTTGACGCGGCTGCTGGCGCCGGGCGGCGCGCTGCTCGGGTTCTTTGCGACCGTCGGGCAGCCGCGACCCTTCTATACGAAGTACGCCATCGTCAACGATCGGGAGATGCGGCCTCGGCCGTACGCGGCGACGCGCGGCCGGCAGCCGGTCTGGCTGAACCGCGACATCATCCGGATGTTCGATCGCCTGCTGGTATCCGACTCGTTCCTGCTGCAGGTGAGCATCCGCGAGATTCTATTCCGCAAGCCGTCGACGACGACGGCGGCTCGTCCCGGCGCGTGAGCGACCAGGCGCGCGCGCGTAGAGTGCTGCTCTCACACTTGCCCTCCATCACGTGAGCCCGGGTCTTCGATCGTGGTGGCGCCTCAGCGCGGGGGTGCTGAATGGCTCGAGCGGTCGTCGGACTCCTCACCGACTTCGGCACACGCGATCACTACGTGGGCACGATCAAGGCGGTGATTGTGGGGATCTGCCCCGACGTCACGTTGATTGACATCACCCACGACATTCCGCCACACGACGTCCTGTCTGCTTCGCTCGAGCTCGCCGCCACCTACCGCTATTTTCCAGGCGGCAGCGTCTTTCTCGTCGTTGTCGATCCTGGCGTCGGGTCCGGGCGGCGGGCCATTGCGATGGAAGCGGGGGACTATCGGTACGTCGCGCCCGACAACGGCGTCTTGACGGCGGTCTGCCGGGAGGCACCGCCGAAGCGGGTGGTGGAATTGACGGAGCGGCGATACGCCCGCCCGACGGTCAGTCGTACGTTCGAGGGACGCGACAGGTTTGCGCCGGCGGCCGCGTGGCTCGCGAAAGGTATTCAGCTCTCCGCGTTCGGCCGGACGGTCGTCGATTATCAGCTCCTGGACCTGCCTGCACCGGACATCGGCGCGGACGCCATCGTGGGGACCGTCCTGCGCGTCGATCGGTTCGGCAATCTGGTCACGAACATCGATCGCAAGAGCTTCGAGCGGCTCGCGCAATCGGGCGGCATCCAGATTCGGGCCGGCGATCATCAGATCGCCCGTCTCGTGGCGACCTACGCCGAAATGGCGGACGGAGAGGCGTGCGCGCTGTTCGGGAGCAGCGACCACCTCGAGATCGCGGTCAACTCCGCCAGCGCGGCGGAGCGCCTGGGGCTGGCGCGCGGCGCTCACGTCATCGTCACCCGCGCCTGATCGCGTTCGCGTCGAGCGTGCGGCCGGACGCTCGTACACGCGCCCTCCGGCGCGCTGGCCCGTGCCAGATGCGTGTGCTAGCATTTGGTCCTTTGTTTCAGTGCCGTCGGACCTTTCCGACGCGCGTCACACCTTCGTACGGCCAGTCACGCGGACGGACCTGCCATGATCGACTTCGAATTCACCGACGAACAACGCCTGCTCGAGCGGAGCGTGCGCGAGTGGGCGGCACGGGAGGTGGCGCCGCGCATTCACGATCTCGACCGCGAGCACCGGTTCGACTCGAGTGTGCTGCCGCAGATGGCCTCGCTCGGACTGCTCGGCATCTCGGTGCCGACCGAGTACGGCGGCGCCGGGATGGACTACATCAGCCTCGGACTCGCGAGCGAGGAGCTCGAATACGTCGACACGTCGCTGCGCGTCATCATGTCGGTGCACGCCGGGCTCAACTGTCTATCGCTCGTCACGTGGGGTAACGAGGACCAGAAGCGCCGGTATCTGGTGCCGCAGGCGCAAGGGGCGAAGATTGCCACCTACGGTCTGACGGAGCCAGCAGCCGGCAGCGACGTGCGCGGGATTCAGACGGTCGCGATCAAGAAAGGGGACACCTACTACCTCACCGGCGAGAAGATGTGGATTTCGCTCGCCGACGTCGCGGACAACTTTCTGGTGTTCGCCTGGACGGATCTCGAGAAGAAAACAGAGCGGGACACGAGCGGACTGAGCGCCTTCATCGTCGAGCGCGCGTACCCCGGATTCTCGAGCGGCAGCCTGAAGGAGAAGTGGGGCATTCTCGCCGGCAACACGGGGTTCTTCAAGATGGACGACGTCCCGGTCCCCGAAGCGAACCTCCTGGGGCGACCGGGCGAGGGCTTCAAGATCGCGATGTTCGCGCTCGACCAGGGCCGTTTCACAGTGGCGGCCGGCGCGACCGGTCTCATCCGGGCCTGCCGCGACGCCAGCGTCAAGTACGCCAAGGAGCGCAAGACGTTCGGCGTCGAGATCGCGCAGCACCAGCTCGTGAAGGAAATGATCGCGCAGATGGAGTCCGACTATCACGCATCGCGCCTGCTGTGGCTCCGCGCCGGCTGGCTGAAGAATCAGGGGCGGCGAAACACGCGCGAGACGTCGCTGGCGAAATGGTTCGCGAGTGTGGCGTCCGAGCGCGCCGCCGGCGACGCCGTCCAGATCCATGGCGCCAACGGATATTCGGACGAGTATCCGGTCGGCCGCTACTATCGCAACTGCAAGGGCGCGGTCATCTACGAGGGCACGCGTGAGATCCACAAGTTGATGCAGGCCGATTACGTCCTCGGCTCTCGCGTGGACCGGGCGCTCCGGTGCGAGCTCCCCGCGTACGAGCCCGGCGTGAAGAGCCAAGGGTGAGGAGAACAGGCATGGACGCGGATCTGTCGCTGGAATTCCTGCGGGTTGTCGAGCAAGCGGCGATTGCCGCCGCGCACACGATGGGCCAGGGGGATCGACATCATTCCGATCAGGTGGCGGTCGAAGCCATGCGCCAGTGCCTCGATTCGGTGCCCATCGACGGAACGATCGTCATCGGCGAAGGCGAGCGGGACGAGGCCCCGATGCTGTACATCGGCGAAAAGGTCGGCCGGGCCACGAAGGGCCGAGGCGCGTCGGCCGATCCACAGATCGACATTGCGGTCGATCCGCTGGAAGGCACGAACCTCTGCGCCACCGGATCGCCGAACGCGATTGCCGTGCTCGCCGCATCCGACCGCGGTGGGCTGCTTCACGCGCCGGACATCTACATGGAGAAGCTCGTTGTCGGTCCCAGCTCGAGAGACGCCGTCAGTCTCGACGCGCCGGTCGCCGACAACCTCAAGGCGATCGCGCAGTGCCTGGATCGCAGCGTCGACGATCTCGTCGTCATCGTCCTGGATCGACCCCGGCACCAGCAGCTCATCGAGGACATCCGTGCGACGGGCGCCCGGATCCGGCTGATCCCGGACGGCGACTTGTCGGCGGGAATTTCGGCCGCCGTGGTCGGCACCGGTGTACACGCCGTGATGGGAACCGGGGGCGCGCCGGAGGGCGTCCTGACGGCCGCAGCGATGCGCTGCCTCAACGGGGAGATCTTCGCACGCCTGGTCGTCGACAAGCCGGAACACGAAGCGCGGTGTCGCGCGATGGGGATCACGGACATCAAGCGAGTCTACACGTCGGCGGATCTCGCGTCGGCCGAATCGATTATCTTCGCCGCGACCGGCGTCACCGACGGGACCCTGATGCGAGGTGTGCGATTCTTCGGCGACGGCACCCGCACCAGCTCGGTCATCATGCAGACCAACCCGCATCGCATCCGGTTCGTCGACAGCATCCACGTCAACGAGGATCGCGAGGTCAAGATTCGATTCTGATCGACTCGAATCCGCCTCGCGCCACGCCTGACGGTCTCACGTCGTGGTCTCGATGAACGACCCGGTCCCCAGCTGGCGGAGCAACCAGTTTGCCGTCACCGCGGCCAGCTTCCTCGGCTTCATGAGCTTTACGCTCGTGATGCCGTTCCTCCCTCTGTACTTCCGTGAGCTTGGCGTCACCGACGTTGGCGAGATCGCCCGGTGGTCGGGCCTCAGTCTGGGGGTGACGCCGGCCATCTCCGCGCTCCTCGCGCCCGTCTGGGGGCGGCTCGGCGATCGCTTCGGTCTGAAGATCATGGTCGAGCGATCGCTCTTGAGTTTTGTTCTCGTGATGGCAGCGACTGGGTTCGTCACCGAGGCCTGGCATGTCCTGGCCCTTCGCGCCGTGCATGGCCTGTTCGCCGGATATGGCGCTCTCGCCCTCACGATGGCGGCCAAGTCGGCACCGAGGAATCGAGTCGCGTCCGCGATCGGGATCGTTCAAACTGCCCAGCGCCTTGGTCCCGCCATCGGTCCCGTGATCGGGGGCATCATTGCGGGGCTGGTCGGTCTACGACGCGCGTTCCTGGTCGCCGCAGCATTCTACGGCGTCGCGTTCCTGCTGGTCGTGGTGATGTATCGCGAGTCGAAGAGCGACGCTCGCGTCCCGGCGCACGCCAGCGGCCGCGTCACGTTCCGCAACATTCTCGCGTTCGAGAATTTCGTCCTGCTGCTAGCCCTCGTCTTCGGGATTCAGTTCATTGACCGATCGCTTGGTCCGATTCTGCCGCTTTTCGTCGCCCAGGTCGGCGCGTCCCTGGATCGGGTACCGCTCCTTTCGGGCATCGTGTTCTCCCTCGCGGCAGGATCAGCGGCCCTCGGCCACCATCTGGCCGGACGCCTGCTGCAGCGCCTGCCGGCGCGCACCGTCATCATGGGCGCCGCAATCACCGGTGCAGGCGCGGCCGCGGTGTTCGCGGGTGCGCCCAGCGTAGCCTGGCTGATGGCAGCCACTCCGCCTTTCGGCATCGCGATGGGCGTCGCCATGACCACCGCCTATACGGCGGCCAGCGTGGTCGTTCCCGCCAGCGCGCACGCAACGGCGTTCGGGATTCTCACGAGCGCTTCGATGGTCGGTCTCGCGCTCAGCCCGGTCATCAGCGGCTTCCTTGCCGCGAGCAGCATCCGGACCGTGTTCTTTTTGGACAGCCTCGGATTGCTCTTTCTCGCCGGGCTCGTGTCGCGGGTGATGGTGGGGCGCGCGGCCAAGACCGAGGCACCGGTCGTGCTCGAATGAGGACGTCTCACTCGTCAACCGTCAGTCTTTTGTGCTTCCGGCGTCGGAAGGGGCGCTTCGTCTTGTCCTCATGGACGCCGCCCCGCTGACGCGGCAGCGGCACGCGCGGACGCCTAGCCTTCGACTTCTTCCGGCGGGCCGGCAATTGTTTCCTCCACCATCGCAGACGCCGCACGGCCGCGCGGGAAACTGAGGCGCAAGAGCGGCGGCGTGATCATCGTTGTCACGAGGACCATGATGACTGACGCGGAGAAGACATCGCGGGAGATGATGCCGTTGTCGAGCCCGTAACCCGCCACAATCAGGCCGACCTCTCCACGCGAGATCATGCCCAACCCGACGCGTGTGGCCTCGCGGTTGTTGAACCCGGACAATCGCGCGAACAGCCCGCAGCCGAGCGCCTTCGTGACGACGGCGACGAGCACGAGGGTAACCGCGAAAAGGGCGTGCTCGCCGAGCTCCCGGCCGTTCGCCTCCAGCCCGATGCTGACAAAGAACACCGGCACGAGCATCGAATACGTGAGCGGATGGATCCCCCGGTCGATTTCTTCCTTGTAAGGCGTTTGCGCGAAGAGCACGCCGGCGAGATATGATCCGGTAATCGCTGCGACCCCCCCCACGTACTCCGCGGCCCATGCGTACAGGAATGCCACGGCAAGGACAATGGCCAGGACGCCCTGGCTGACCTCGAGGTGTCGTGTCCGGCGGACGAGGGCCCCCAGGAACCTGCCTGCCCAGATCGCGACGATGAAGTACACAGCCATCCGGACGGCGATCCATGCAACTTGGCTGAGATCGCCCGTCGCGCGGGTGAGCGCGACGACGACCGACAGCAGAATGATCCCCATCACGTCATCGATCACCGCGGCGCCGAGAATCGTCGATCCTTCCTTGGATCTGAGGGCACCGATCTCCAGCAGCGTCTGCGCCGAGATGCTGACGCTTGTCGCGGTCAGGATGGTGCCGATGAAGATACCTTGCCACAGCATCGGCAGCCCGAAGTAGCTGGCGGTCAGCGCGCCGAAAGTGAGGGGCAGCGCGACGCCTCCCGCGGCGGCCCAGAACGCGACCTTGCCAACGCGCCGCATCTCAGTGATGTCCGTTTCCATCCCGGCAATGAACATCAGCAGAATGACGCCGATGTGGGCGAGATCGCGCATCACGTTGAGCAGCGGCTCGCCCGCGCCGTGTGCGGTGGCGACGGGCTGGAAGACCGGCCATCCGAGAACGTCGAGGAGGGTCGGGCCCAGCAGAAGGCCCGCGAGGATCTCGCCGAAAACCGCGGGCTGGCCGATTCGATTCGCGCCGGCGCCTGCCAGCTTGGCCGCGGGAATGACGAGGCAGAGCAGGAAAAGAAGCTGCAGTGGATGGGTCATAATGTCGACAGATCGCGCTCGCCGGACGTCCACGCGCCGGCCACTTGCCGGCTCATTGTTATGGCGACACGCCTCTTGGTCAATCCTGACGCGCCGGAACAGCCGGCGCTCGAGCGCGCGGCTCGCGCGATCGCGTCCGGAGCCGTCGTGGCATATCCCACTGATACACTCTATGGCCTGGCCGTGGATCCGCGATCAGCCGAGGCGATCCACCGCCTGTTTCGTCTGAAGGGACGTGATCCGAAGCTGCCGATTCCATTGATTGCCTCCGGCACCGAGCAAGTTGAAACGTTCGCGGGAACGCTCGGCCCCGTCGCCCGGGTGCTGGCGAGTCGATGCTGGCCCGGTCCGTTGACGCTCGTCGTCGCCGCGTCGCCGCGGATCATCCCCGAGATACAGGCCGGGACATGCACGGTCGCGATACGGGTGCCCGCGCACGCGGTCGCGCGGGGCCTCGCGAAGATGGTGGGACATCCGATCACGGCCACGAGCGCGAACCGGTCGGCCGAGCCGGCCGCAAGCTCGGCGGACGAGGTCGACGAAACGTTGGGGAGCGCGGTCGATCTCATTCTCGATGCCGGCGCGACCCGTGGCGGTCTGCCCTCGACCATCGTCGACGTCACCGGCGACGGCGCCCGTCTCGTTCGCGCCGGCGCGGTGCCCTGGGCGCGCGTGTTAGAATTCCTGCGTTAGACTCGCCTTGCAGAACATTCCTCTCCGGCCGCTCGCTCGCTACTTCTAGACCATGGCAGTTCGGACGTCGCGAGGCTACCAGCAAGAGAAGGATGAACGAGCGGCGCTTGTCGGCCTGATAGGCGGCGCCCGGTCGGGCGGCGTGCCCGAACACGCGCTGGACGAACTCGCGGGCCTGGCCACCGCGGCTGGTGCGCTCGTGGTCCTCCGGGTGCTTCAAGATCGAGCCAAACCGAATCCCGCGACGTTTCTCGGCAAAGGAAAAGTCAGCGAGCTCGCGGCTGCCTGCAGCGACGCCGGTATCGATGTCGTCATCTTCGACAACGAGTTGACGCCGGCGCAGCGCCGCAATCTCGAAGAGGCGCTGGGGCGAAAGGTGCTCGATCGTACTCAGCTCATCCTCGACATCTTCGCGCAACGGGCGCGAACAGCCGAAGGGAAGCTGCAGGTCGAGCTGGCGCAACTCAAGTACCTCCTGCCACGGCTCGTCGGCCTGGGGCTCGAGCTGTCACGTCTGGGCGGAGGGATCGGAACACGGGGGCCGGGCGAGACGAAGCTCGAGACAGACCGGCGCCGGATTCGCCAGCGCATCAGCACCCTGGCGCGCCAGATTGAGGCCGTCCGGCGGCGCCGCGCGCATCTGCGCGAGCGCCGAAAGAAGACGGCGCTGCCGGTCATTGCGCTGGTCGGCTACACGAACGCGGGCAAGACGACCGTCTTCAACCGTCTGACGCGCGAGCGGGCGGAGGCGTCCGACGCGCTGTTCGTGACGCTGGATCCGCTGCTGCGCAAGGTCCGTCTGCCGGACGCCCGCGAGATGCTCCTGTCAGACACCGTGGGTTTCATCGATCGCCTCCCGCATGCCCTCGTGGCCGCGTTTCATGCGACGCTCGAGGAAGTCGTCGAAGCGGATCTGCTGTTGCACGTCATTTCTGCCTCGAGCCCGGATCGGGAGGCTCAGGCGGCGGCCGTCCGGCGCGTGCTCGAGGAGGTCGGAGCACCGGGCGTACCGGTCATCGATGCATTCAACAAATGCGACGCGATCGAAGCTGCGGAGGCCCGACGTGTGCGCGCGCAGCATCCCGCGTCCGCCTGCATCTCCGCGCGCACCGGGGAAGGGGTCGAGGAGCTGCGAGAGATGATTGCGGATCGTCTCGCCCTCGACACGCGGCGTGTGACGTTTGAATTCGACGGTTCGAACGAGGCCGATCGCGCCCGGGTCGCCGCCCTGTATCGGCGCGCTCGCGTCGTCCGGCACCTGGCGGTGGACGGGCGCATCTCGATCGACGCCGACGTGCCGCGGCGGCTTCTCGATCGGCTCGAGTCCAGCACCCGGACGCGGCAGCGCCCGCGCGTGATCGGTTGAGGCTCCTGAGGAATGAGCACGTCACGCTCGTGGGCGACACTGGTCCTGCTTGCGGCGGCCGCGTTGGCGGGCGTGTCAGCCTGTGCTCCGAGAATGGCGCCGCCGCCCGCCGTGACGGTTCCGAAATATCCGGAGTTCCTTTTTCCGTTCCCGCCGCAGGCGTTCGCCGCCAACACGCGCGCGACGACCGATCTTGCGCGCGCGTGGCAGTACCTGCAGGGCGGAGATCTCAGGACCGCCGAGCGGGTCCTCGGCGGAATCGCGAAGAAAACGCCGACCTTCTACCCCGCCGACGCCGCGTTGGGATACGTGCAGCTCGCGCGTCGCGACTTCAGGGGTGCGCTCGGGCGGTTCGATCGTGTGCTGGGCGCGCTGCCGGGGTACGTTCCCGCCCTCGTCGGGCGGGCCGAAACGCTGCTCGGGGCGGGGCGAAAGGACGAGGCGCTCGTCGCGTTCGAAGCGGCGGTCGTCGCCGATCCGTCACTCGACGGCATCAGGCGCCGCATCGATGTGCTTCGGTTCGAAGGGGTGCAGGACAACCTCGCTCTCGCTCGCCGCGCGGCCGACGAAGGCCGCACGCAGGAGGCGCGGCAGGCGTACGGGCGTGCGATTGCCGCGTCCCCCGACAGCTCGTTTCTGTACCGCGAGCTGGCACAGGTCGAGCTCGCGGCGGCCGACGGGGAGGCGGCGCTTCAGCATGCCCGCAAAGCCGTCGAGCTCGATCCTTACGACGCGCGAGCATTGGTGCTGATCGCGGAAATCGCGGAAGGGCGTGGGGACTTTCAGACGGCGCTCGACACGTACCAGAAGGCCACGTCGCTTGATCCGGCGCTGAAGGTCGGGGACAGGATGGAAGCGCTCAAGGAGCGGCTGCTCGTCACCAGCCTGCCGGCCCAGTTCCGTGCCATTCCGGATTCAGCGTCCGTCACGCGCGGCGAGCTCGCCGCGCTCATCGGCGTGCGCGTTCCGGAACTGCTGAATGTGACGGGGCGCCGGGAAGCGGTGCTCATCACGGATGCGCGCAGTCACTGGGCCGCTGAATGGATCATGGCTGTGGCCCGCGCCGGCGTGATGGAGGTGTATCCCAATCACACGTTCCAGCCCAATGCGCTCGTCCGCCGAGGAGACCTGGGCCACGCCATGTCACGACTCCTCAACATGATCGCGGCCCGGGATCCGGATCTGGCGCGCGGATGGGAGCGCGCGGGCACGCGGTTTTCGGATCTCGGTCCCGGGCACCTCAGTTTTCCCGCCGCCTCGCGCGCTGTCGCCTCCGGCGTGATGACGCCGCTCGGGGGCAACACGTTTCAACTGCGGCGCGCCGTGACCGGCGCGGAAGCCGTGGACGCCGTCGCGAAGCTTCAGATGCTCGCCTTGAAATCTCGCCGGCCCGGCCAGCTCGACGAAGAGAGGCTTCGATCGATGAGCTTCGAGGCGAGCGTGATGGGTGCGCCATGACCGCTCTGACACCGGCCAACCAGCTGACGCTGCTGCGCATCCTGATCGTGCCGATCCTCGTGATTCTCGTCGTGTACGAGGAGTTCGGGTGGGCCCTTGCGGCCTTTATTGTCGCCGGCGTCACCGACGGCCTGGACGGATTGATTGCGAGACGATCGGGTCAGAAAACGGATCTCGGTGCTTGGCTCGATCCAATGGCGGACAAGCTCCTGCTCGTCTCCACCTTCATGGTCCTGACGATTCCGAACCTCGGGCTGACGAATCGCCTGCCGATCTGGCTGACCGTGCTGGTGATCAGTCGTGATGTCGTGATCGTCCTGACGGTGGCGATCGTCAATCTGGCGGTGGGGCGGCGGATCTTCCGCCCGTCCATCTACGGCAAGGCGGCGACCGTCATCTACATCCTGACGGTCGGAGTCGTGCTCCTGTTCAACTATCTTCGCCGCACGTCGATCTTCGTCGACGTGTGCGTGTACGCGTCGCTGGCGATCACGATCGTGTCCAGCTTCCACTACATCGCTCACGCCACGCGGATTGCCAACACCAGCGCGTAGGCCCGGGCGGCCATCTACGGCTGCACGAGCTTTCGCCTGAAGTAGGCGATCGTCTGCGCGAGGCCCTGCTCGAGCGACACGTTCGGCTCCCAGTCGAGCAGCGTGCGCGCGCGCGTGATGTCCGGCTGTCGCACTTTGGGGTCGTCGGTCGGAAGGGGACGATAGCCGAGCTGGCTGTCCGAGCCGGTCATCCGCAGGATCGTGCGGGCGATCTCCTCGATCGTCATCTCGTGGGGATTGCCGATGTTGACCGGGTCGTTCAGATCGGCATGCATCAGGCGCACGATGCCGTCGACCAGGTCGCTGATGTAGCAGAAGCTCCGCGTCTGCTGGCCGCTGCCGAAAATGGTGAGCTCTTCGCCGGCGAGCGCCTGCGAAATGAAGGTTGGCACGGCGCGGCCGTCGTTGATGCGCATGCGCGGCCCATACGTATTGAAGATCCTTACGATCTTCGTGTCGAGGCCGTGGTAGCGGTGATACGCGACGGTCATGGCCTCCGCGAACCGCTTCGCCTCGTCGTACACGCCGCGCGGACCAATCGGATTCACGTTGCCCCAGTACGTCTCGCGCTGCGGGTGCTCGAGCGGGTCCCCGTACACCTCGGAGGTCGAGGCCAGCACGAACGTGGCATTCTTCGCCTTCGCCAGCCCGAGGGCCTTGTGCGTGCCGAGCGCACCCACCTTCAGGGTGGGGATGGGGAGCTCGAGGTAGTCGATCGGGCTCGCCGGGCTCGCCCAATGCAGGACGAAATCGACGGGCCCGTCGATGGAGATGTAGTTGGTGACGTCGTGCTTGATGAACAGGAAATCGCGATTGACCAGGTGGGCGATGTTCGCCGTGTCGCCGGTGAGCAGATTGTCGATCCCGATCACTTCGAAGCCACGATCGAGGAGGGTGTCGGCGAGATGTGATCCGATGAATCCTGCGGCCCCGGTGATGACGACACGTGGTTTCATAGTGCTTGGCCAGAAGGCAGGCGTGGCGACGTCAGGCGCACCCGACGCGCGGGGTCAGTACGCATGTTTCTGGAAGAATCCCTTGACGAGGGTCAGCCAGATGATTTTCAGGTCGAGAGCGACCGACCAGTTCTCGATGTAGTACAGGTCGTACTCGATGCGCTTCTCGATCGATGTGTTGCCACGCCACCCGTTGACCTGCGCCCATCCGGTCATGCCCGATTTCACCTTGTGGCGCAGCATGTAGTGTGGGAATCGCTGCCGGAACTGCTCGACGAAGAAGGGGCGCTCGGGCCGGGGGCCTACGAGCGACATGTTCCCCTTGAGCACGTTCCAGAGCTGCGGCAGCTCGTCGAGGTTCGATCGGCGCAGAATCCGGCCGAAGCGCGTGCGTCGGGGATCATCTTCGCGCGCCCAGATGGGGCCGGTCTCGCGCTCCGCCTCGTGGTGCATCGATCGGAACTTGTGCACGATGAAGGGCTGGCCGTCGAGGCCCATGCGCTCCTGCCGGTAGAAGACCGGCCCGGGAGACGTGAGTCGGATGGCGATCGCGATGAGCGCGAAGGGAACGGCGAGAACGAGCAGCGCCACGGTGGAGATCGCCGCATCGAGCACGCGCTTGACGCCGCTGTTGAACGCGTTGAGCGGCACGTCGTGGATGTTGATGATCGGAATGCCGTCGAGGTCCTCGATCCGCGCCCGCAAGGCGATGAACTGCAGGAGATCGGGAACCACGCGGACGTCGACGTATTCGCGGCTGGCGGCCTCGATCACGCCGAGCATCTTCACGTGCTCCTCGAGCGGGAGCGCCACATACAACTGGTCCACGTTCTCCCGTTGAAAGATCTCCGCCGCCTCCTCCAGCGTGCCGAGGAGCGGCAGGCCGCGGTATCCGAGATGATCGCCGCCGGCGCGATCGTCGATGAAGCCGAGGATCTTGAATCCCAGCTCGCGGTGTTCGATGACCTTGTCAACGACGAGCCGGCCGAGCTCCCCCGCGCCTGCAATGACGACGCGCTTGAGCCCGATCCCGGCGCGCCAGCGTCGCTCGAGCGCCTGACGGATCAGCTCGCGGGAGGAGTAGGTGAGCGCGACGTTCAGCAGCAGGAAGAGCGCCCACACGACCTGCGATACTTCGTACGCCCCGCGGTCTTTGAGCGCGTCGCTGACGTAATAGGTCTGGAAATACAGGGTGCTGATGAGCCCCAGGACCACCGCCAGGATGCTGCCGACGAATACCGCGAAGAAATCGTCGACGCGCGACCGGCCGCGCCGCAGCTTGTACATCCCCTGGATCTGATACGCCAAGGGCACGAGCACGCCGATGAAGGGCAGGACGTTGACGTACTGGCCGAACGGTGGATATCCCTTCGTGACTGGGATCAGCCCGCTCTCGAACCGGATCAGATAGGCAAGCACGAACGCCGCCATCCCGAGCAGGCTGTCGGAGATCACGTAGAACGCGACGAGCACCCGGTTGTACCGTCTCACCATCGCGAGGCGTCTCGAGGCGCGCTCATCAGATCGTCGACCTGCCGGGCCATCTCCTGCCGAAAGCGCTCGCGCGAAAACGCCAGCGCATGGGTCCTGAGGACCCCGGGCTCGAAGGGTTGGCGCTGAACGCGGACCAGGGCATCAGCGAAGCTTTGGACGGAGTCCTCCGAGACAAGAATGCCGGTGACCTCGTCGATCACGGTTTCGAGCGCGCCACCTCGTCCGAGGGCAACGACCGGACGGCCGCAAGCCTGCGCCTCGACCGGCGCAATCCCGAAATCCTCTTCGCCGGGCAGGAGCAGCGCGATGGCGCCTCGATACAGGTCCCGGATCTGATCCGCCGACTGCGGCCCCACGAACGTCACTGAACCATCGGCGATGGCCGCGAGGCGCTCGAGCTCCGGGCCATCACCGGCAATCCGCAGCGGCACGTTCACCAGGCGGCAGGCCTCGATAGCGGTCTCAATTCGCTTGTAGGGAACCAGCGCCGAGACGACAAGGAAGTACGTACCGCGCTCGGACCGATCGAGGTGGAAAAACCCTGTGTCTACTGGTGGATACACGACCGAGGACACGCGATTATAGTATCGGTGGATCCGCTGCGCAACATACCGGGAGTTGGCGAGAAAGCGGTCGACGCGCGCGGCCGTCGCACGATCCCATCGGGCAATGGGCGCCATGACCCACCGGAGCGCTGTGCTCCCCAGTCGGCCCATCCGCTCGGGCCCGAAGTAGGCGTCGAACTGATCCCAGCCGTACCGCATCGGGGTGTGGCAGTAGCACAGATGGCGCGCGCGCCCGGGCGCTAGCGCCGCCTTCGCCGCACAGTGACTGGTGCTGATCACGAGGTCGAACCGGTCCAGATCGAACTGCTCGATGGCGAATGGGAAAAACGGCAGCATCTGGCGGTAGTAGCGGGTAGCGAGCGGAAGATACTGGATGATCGATCGGTGCACCGGACGGCCTTCAATGGTTGGCGACGCCATGCCGGGCACGTGTACCAGCGTGAAAAGCTCCGCCTGCGGCCAAAGCTCGCACAACACCTCCAGCACTTTCTCTCCGCCGCGCATGCCGGTGAGCCAATCGTGCACGAGCGCGACGCGCCAGCGAGGCGCGGCGAGCGCCCCGGCGACTGCAGGCGCGCCGGACGCCGAATCAGGCCCTGGCGGCGCATCGGCAGGGTGCTCGTCGAAGGGCAGCGCGATCTTCTGCCTCGCACCACGCCGCCGCTCTGCCGCGCCTCCCGCCATGTGGATCAGTTCCGTGCCACCTGCTGGTAGATCTCGTGGACGCGCTTCACCGAGCTCTCCCACGAGAACTCGTTCGCGCGCACGAGACCCTTGGCGATGAGGTCCTTGCGGAGCGCCGCATCGCACAACACGCGCGTGATTCCGTCCGCGATGGCGTCGGGATCGTACGGATCGATGAGCAGCGCCGCATCGCCGGCGACCTCGGGAAGCGACGAGACGTTCGACGTCACGACGGGTGTGCCGCTGGCCATCGCTTCGAGCGGCGGAAGCCCGAAGCCCTCGTACAGCGAAGGGAACACGAACACGGCCGCTAGGCGGTACAACGCGGCCAGCGTCTGGTCGGAAACGAAGCCGTGGAACCGCACCCACTTGTGCAGGTTGTGACGATGAACCGCACGCCGCAGCGTAGGGTATTTCGAGATCTCGTCGCCGATGATGACGAGCTTCAGCTGCTCGAACCCGCGGCCACGTACGCGGTGGAATGCCTCGATCAGGCGCTCGAGATTCTTGTGCGGCTTGATGTTGCCCGCATACAGGACGAAGGGATCTTGCAGCTGGTACCGCTCGCGCACGCGGGCCACCTGATCTTCGGGCGGTGGCGTGCGGAAGCGCTCGTCGATGGCGTTGTAGATGACGGCGACCTTTTCGGTGGGGATATGGAAGAAGCGCAGGATGTCGCGCTTCGACGTCTCCGAGACGGTCAGGATCTGGCTCGACCGGCGGGTCGCCATCCACAACGACGCCCGCGCGTACGCATACGCCGACCGATGCGGGAGGTACTCGGGAAACATCAAGTGGATGCAATCGTGAATCGTCACGACCGAGGGGCAGGGCGTCAGCGGCGGCAATACGTAGTGCGGCTCATGGAACAAGTCGACCCGCTCGCGGCGCAACCTCAGCGGCACGCTGAGTTGCTCGAGCAGCGAATAAGGCGCAGAGGGCTCGATGACACACCGGAAGTTCTCGCCGAGCTCGCCGGCAATCGGTCGGTCGGGCTCGCGGCAGAGCAGCACGTACTCGCTGCGCTGATCGATCCGCGCCAGGTGCTTCAGCAGATTTCGGACGTAAGTGCCTACGCCGAAGTCGTGAAGCTTTCGAGCGTCGATGGCGATTCGCACGGTGTGTGGGGGCCGACACGTGCTCCGCCGGGGGCGAAGCAAACGGGTCATAAGTACAAGGCGTAGCTTAACATGCGGACGAAGGCGCGTCCGATGGGCGCTGGGTTGGCAGCTTGCCGGTTGCGCGCAGATACAGGCGCAGGAGGGGCATCCAGTGCGGGCGGTGCTTCCGATAGAACGCGAGCTGGCTCTCGCGATACGCGACGCGTACTCGATCCGGCGCCGTCGCGACGGATCGCCCGCGCAGATGACCGACCTCGGCAGCCGGCGTGAACAGGACGAGTCGTCCGCGGGCCCGGATCGCCGCGCAGAAATCCACGTCCTCGTTGTACATGAAATACCGCTCGTCGAGCAGCCTCACCGCTTCCGCATCCTTGCGCCAGACGAGGAGGCAGGCGCCGCTCACCCAGTCGGTGAAGCGCGCCCGCGCAGTCGCTCGCGCGACATATCGCTCCGCCAGACGACTGCCGCTGTGGTAGAGACGCATCAGCAGGCTTCGACCGAGCTCGGTGAAGGGGCCAATCATGGCGCCAAACGACAGCTCCGGGCGCCCGTTCGCGTCGAGCAGGCGTGGTCCCGCGACCGCGGCTCGCGGGGCCGCGGCCAGCGCGTTCGCCAGTCGATCGACCGCGCCCGGCGGCGCAATCGTGTCGCTGTTGAGGAGCAGGATGAGGTCGCTCTCCGTGGCCCGGATTCCCAGGTTGTTTGCGCGCGCGAACCCGAGGTTTCCGCCGGCCTCGATGACGCGCACATCGGGCCACCGCGTCTTCACCATGCCGACGCTGCCGTCGGCAGACGCGTTGTCCACCACGAGAATATCGTGCGCGACCGCGGGTGCTGGCGCGTGAAGCGAGTGCAAGCACCGGTCGAGCTCGTCGCGGACGTTGTAGCTGACGATGATGATCGCGAGCGTCATGAGGAAGCCCGCCGGATGGACGTGACGGCCCGAAGCGTCTCATCGGCCGCGCGCCCCCACGAATACGTCGAGAGCACCGCCCGGGCGTTTGCGCGCAACCGGGCTCTCAGGGCCGCATCATGCATGGCGCTTTCGAGCGCACGGGCGGTGCCTTCCAGATCGCCCCGCTCGACGAAGAGGGCCGCATCACCGCACGTTTCCCGAGCGACCGGCGTATCCAGCATCACGACCGGCACCCCTGCGCTCAGCGCTTCGAGCGGCGTAAAGCCAAACCCTTCGTATTCGGACAGGAAGACGAAAACCGCCGCCCGCGCGTAGAGATCGTTGAGCACTGACGAGTCGACATACGAGTAAAGCGTGACCCGCTCGCCCACACCCGCATCTCGAGCCATGGCGTCGAGATCCTGGTGCGGGACCGTGCGGTTCTCGCCCGCGATGGCGAGCCGCGCCTCCGGACGCCGCCGGGCCAGGAGCGCAAACGCCCGAATCAGATCCGGAACCCCTCGTCGATTGAAGATCGAGCCCGCAAAGAGCACGAGCGGTTCCGCCAGGGCTGTCGTCGGGGCGACTGCGGTCGTCACGCCGGGGTAAACAACCCGCACCTTTGCAGGAGCGATTGCAAGGTGCGTCACGATTTCCTGTTTGGAGAACTCAGTGTCGGTGAGGACGATCGCGGCCGCACGCGCCGAGGCTCCCGTCAGCCACCGACGTCGCAGTCCTTCCCGCCGCGTGAACCACTCGGGATGCGCGGCGAACGAGACGTCATGGACCGTAAGAGCGATGGGAACGCGCAGCCGCAGCGGCGCGGAGTAGCCGGGTGCAAAGAACACGTCGAGCGAGTCGTGCTCGGCCGCACGGCGGAGCGCCGTCTGTTCCCAGAGCGTCCCACCGGACCCTTCAATCGGCCGCAAGCCCAGTCGTTCGGAGGTCGTCATGTCCGGAGGTGGTAGCGTCGGCCCGTAGAGCAGGAATTCGTGCGCGGCCGCTTCCGGCATCACCTTCCATTCACGCAGCAGCGCATCAAGATAGCGGCCGACGCCCGTTGGTCGACCGGCGAGCTCGCGCGCATCGATGCCGATCCTCATGAGCGACCCGGCATGTGTACCTTCGACTCCTGACGAGCGGCCCCCGCGCCGGCTTTTCGCCTCCGTTCGTCGACCGCCAGCGCGTACGCCTCGAGCGCCGCCTTCGCCGACCTCTCCCATGAAAACTGCTTTGCCTGCAGGATGCCTCGGGCCGCAGAGGCATCCGCCAGCGCGTCATCATCGAGCATCCGTTCGATCGTGGACGCGAGCTCTTCCTCATCGTCCGGGTCGAAGAGCAGGCCGGCGTCATCGACGACCTCGGGAAGCGCGCCGCGTGACGAGGCCAGGACCGGCACCCCGATGGTCATTGCCTCGAGGGCCGGCAAGCCGAATCCTTCGTCATGCGAGGGAATGACGACGAGGGATGCGCCTGAGTAGATCGAGTAGCGCTGATCGTCGGGCACATACCCGAGAAACCGGATGTGGCCTTGTAGCGGCGGCCGACAAGCGGAGGCAGCCCACTGCTGGGCCTCGGGGGCGAATCCTCCCGCCAACACGAGGTCCGGCATCGAGTGACGCTTTGCCAGCAGGCGTTCATAGGCAGCGAGCAGGACGCCGATGTTCTTACGGGCCTCAATCGTTCCGACAAACAAAATGTACCCGCCATGGCCGGCTGGGCCGCGGGGAGGCCAGTCGGGCGCTCCCGGTGGGCACACAGCGAGTCGATGTGCTGGCACGCCGAGCTCTCGTTCCACTTCCGATGCGACGTGGCGCGAGGGAACCATGACAAGGTCTGCCCGCCTGGCGTGTTGTCGCGCGAGAAGCGGATAGTCGCGCCGGATCTCCGCGCGCGTCCGCTCGGGGTGGCGAAGGAAGTCCAGGTCGTGGACGGTTACCACCTGCGCCGCTCGTCGAGCCGGCATCAGCAGGGGGTGGAGTGAATGAACGACGTCGAACCGGCCGCCGGCAACCAGCTCCGCCGGCGGCCAGCCCACCCGATGCCAGAGGAAGTTCAACAGGCGAACCGGGATTCTCCGATCAATGACGGCAACGTGTGGGCCGAAAAAGGGTGGGCGGTCCCTCCAGGAGCTGGAGAAGAGGCTTATCGAGTCACGACCATCCGCCGCGGAGGGCAATGACTGTGAGACTAACTGACCGAGCGCCAGCGCAAGGTGATGGACGTACTCACCAACTCCGGTCCGCTGGCGGAGAGCCGGACGGTAATCGATGAGGATGCGCACGCTTGCAAGTCCGAAGGCTCGACGGTCAGGCGCATCCTAGCATACCCGCCCGGAGTGCGCGACGCTCCCAACCCCTTGTCCTTCAGTAGATTGACCGTTCTTCTCGTCTCATGGTACCGTTAGGGGTTTTTCAACCACCCGGTCGGGGTTGAGGAGTTGGAACAGGATGAGAATCGCGGTCATAGGCACCGGGTACGTCGGTCTGGTGGTCGGCGCGTGCCTGGCTGAAAACGGAAACGACATCATCTGCGTCGACAAAGACGAGGCGAAGATCCGGGCTTTGCAACGCGGCAAGATGCCGATCTACGAGCCCGGCTTGGAAGAGCTGGTCCAGCGCAATCGGCACGAGAACCGGCTCACCTTTACGACGGCGCTGGGTAAGGCGGTGCGCGCCGCCGAAGTCATCTTCATCGCGGTGGGGACGCCGGCGGACGAGGATGGATCGGCGGACCTTCAGCACGTCCTCGGCGTCGCACGCGACATCGCCCGCGCGATGAACGGCTACAAGGTCATCGTCAACAAGAGCACGGTGCCCGTCGGCACGGCGGACCGGGTGCGCGAGGTCGTGCGGCGCGAGACGACCCACCCGTTCAGCGTGGTGAGCAACCCGGAGTTCTTGAAGCAGGGCGCGGCTATAGACGACTTCATGAAGCCGGACCGCGTCGTCATCGGGGCCGAAGATCCGCGGTCAGCCGCGCTCCTGACCGAGCTGTACGCTCCGTTCACGCGCACCGGCGCCCCGATTATGGTGATGGACTGCGCGAGCGCCGAGCTGAGCAAGTACGCTGCCAACGCAATGCTGGCGACGCGCATCTCATTCATGAACGAGATGGCCAGCGTGTGCGAGCTCGTTGGCGCCGACGTCGATCAGGTCCGGAAGGCGATTGCCTCGGACACGCGAATCGGACATTCGTTCCTGTTCCCCGGCGTTGGCTACGGTGGCAGCTGCTTCCCCAAAGACGTCAAGGCGCTCATCAGGTTCTCGAAGGACAGATCGTACGAGTGCCGCATCCTCCAGGCGGTTGAAGCGGTCAATGAAGGGCAGAAGAGGCGACTGGTCGAAAAGATGCGCGCGCACTTCGACTCCTTGGAGGACAAGACGATTGCGATCTGGGGCCTGGCTTTTAAGCCGAAAACCGACGACATGCGCGAGGCGCCCGCTATCCCGGTCATCAACGCGCTGCTGGCGGCGGGCGCGAAGGTCCAGGCGTACGATCCGGAGGCGGAGGGAGTCGCGCGAACGATCTGGGGCGACCGGCTGCGGTTTGCCGACAAGAGCTACGAAGCGTTGACGGGCGCCGACGCGCTGGCGATCGTCACGGAGTGGCACGAATTTCGTGAGCCGGACTTCGCGAAGATGCGGAAGCTGATGCGGCAGCCGATCATCTTCGATGGTCGCAATAACTACAAGCCGGAGCAGATGCGCGCGCAGGGTTTTACCTATCTGTCGATCGGGAGAAAGTAGTCTGGCGACGGTGCTCGTCACCGGCGGTGCCGGCTATATTGGCAGTCACACCGTCAAGGCGCTCGGCGCGGCAGGTCACCACGTCATCGTCTTCGACAATTTTTCGGCAGGCCACGCGCAGGCGATTCGCCGGGCGGCGGTCGTCGTGGGCGACGTTTGCGACGGGGACGCCGTGTATCGGGCGCTCGTGGAGCACCGCGTCACGGCGGTCCTGCACTTCGCGGCGTGGCTGTCGGTGGCGGACTCGGTGCGGGATCCCGCCGGGTACTACGCGAACAACGTCGGAGGCGCCCTGAGCGTGCTTGGCGCGATGGCGCGCGCGTCGGTTCGAGTGCTCGTCTTCTCGTCGACCGCGGCCGTCTACGGCCGGCCGGTCGAAACGCCAATCTCCGAGGACCATCCAACGCAGCCGATCAACCCGTACGGCGAGACGAAGCTTGCCGTCGAACGCGCTCTGCCGTACTTCTGTCGCGCGTACGGGCTCGAGGCAACCTCGTTGCGATACTTCAACGCGGCGGGAGCCGATCCCGACGGAACGCTGGGGGAAGATCACCGACCCGAGATTCATCTGATTCCGCGCGCAATCGAGGCCGCGCTGGGCGGTCCGGCGCTCGACGTGTTTGGCGAAGACTACGACACACCGGACGGTACGTGTCTTCGCGACTACGTCCACGTCAGCGATGTGGCGGACGCGCACGTCCTCGCTCTGGGGGCGCGGAACGAGCCGGCCTCAGTCATGGTCTTCAACGTCGGGAATGCCCGACCACATTCGGTGCGGGAGGTCATTGCTGTCGTGGAGCGCGTCGCTCGCCGGCCGGTGCCCTGGCGGGGCGCGCCGCGGCGCGCAGGCGATCCGGCGGTGCTGTATGCCTCGAACGCCAAGATCTCGCGGGAACTCGGCTGGACGCCGCGTTTCGCGGATCTGGAGAGCATGGTCGAGACGGCGTGGCGCTGGCGGCGCGATCACCCGCACGGCTACCAGAACGGATCGGCCTCTTGAGCGCGCAGCGTGCCCGCGAGCCCCTCGACAATCCGCTGCTGTCTGTCGTCATGCCCGTGTTCAACGAGTGTGAGACGATCGAGGACATCATCCGGCGCGTCCTGGCGGTGCCGCTGCGGATCGAGCTCGTCGTCGTCGACGATGGATCGACGGATGGGACGCGGGAGACGCTCGTCAGGCTGAACGAGGCGCCGCGATTCAAGCTGGTGCTTCAGCCGCAGAACCAGGGCAAGGGCGCCGCGCTCCGCCGAGGCCTTCAGGAGATCACCGGCGACATCGTCGTGATCCAGGATGCGGACCTGGAGTACTCTCCAGAGGAATATCCGCAGCTCATCGAGCTCATCTGCCAGGGCCGGGCGGACGTCGTGTTCGGATCGCGGTTCCTTGGCCGGCACCGGGCGTTCCTCTTCTCCCACTATGCGGGCAACCGGTTCCTGACGTTTCTCACCAACGTGCTCTACAACACGATGCTGAGCGACATGGAAACCTGCTACAAAGTGATGCGCCGCGGGGTGATCCAGTCGATGCGGCTGCGGTCGAACGGCTTCGAGATCGAGCCCGAGCTCACCGCGAAGATTTTCAAGCGAGGGTACCGCGTCTACGAAATCCCCATCACCTACGATGGGCGTGGCTACGAAGAAGGCAAGAAGATCACCTGGCGTGACGGGTTGCGCGCGCTCTGGGCGCTCCTCAAGTACCGATTCATCGAGTGAATCCCTACCTTCGGCTGCTTCGTTACGCGCGTCCGTACCGGATCCGCTTTGCCCTAGCGATCGCCGCCATGCTGATGTACGCGGGCGCGGATGCCGGCCTCGCGTACATGATCAAGCCCATCATCGACGAGGTGCTGCGCCATCGCGAGCGACTGGGGATGGTGGCGACCTTCATCGTGACGTTCTATGTCATGAAAGGGCTCGGGGCGTACTTCTCCGGCTTTCTGATGACCGATGTCGGACAGCGCGTCGTGAGGGATCTGCGGAACGAGCTGTTCCATCACACGATCGGCCAGTCGGCGGGATTCTTCGCGCGCCGGACGACCGGGCAGTTGATGTCGCGCATCATGAACGACGTCAGCCAGGTCCAGCATGCCGTGTCGGAGACCGTCGGCGACCTGCTGCGCGAATCGCTGGCGCTCGTCGGCTACTCGGCGCTGCTCTACTACTACGACGCGCGGCTCGCGCTCGTCTGCATGACGGGGGCGCCGCTCATCCTGTATCCGCTGGTGCGGCTGGGGCAGCGGATCCGGCGGACCACGCGGCGAAGCCAGGAACAGCTCGAGTACCTCTCGCACCTAACCGCGGAGGCCTTCACCGGCCATCGCATTGTCAAGGCGTTTGGCAGCGAGCGGCGGGAGGCAGAGCGGTTCGGCCGCGCGACGCATCAGCTGTACCGCACGAACATGAAGGTGACGAGCGCGCTGGCCGCGCTTCCGCCCCTGATGGAGCTCCTAGGCGGCTTCGGCATCATCGCGGCGCTGTGGTACGGCACGCGACAGATCGCCACGGGCGGTCTCACGCCCGGGGAGTTCGTCGCATTCATCTTCGCGGCGTTCATGATGTACGGACCGGTCAAGAAGCTGAGCCGTGTCAACGCCAGCCTGCAGCAGGCACGCGCGGCCGCCGATCGTATTTTCGAGATCCTCGATCTCCACACCGAGGTCCACGATCGACCGGGGGCTGTCCCGCTCGCGCCGCTCAGCGACGTCATCGAGTTCCGAAGCGTCGGGTTCCGCTATCAGGATGGCGGCCGCCATCCCATTCTTCGTAACGTCTCGTTCAGGGTCGGGGCGGGCCAGATGGTCGCCATCGTCGGGCTGAGCGGCGCGGGCAAGACGACGCTCGTGAACCTCATTCCACGGTTCTACGACGTGACCGAGGGTTCAATTTCGATCGATGGCACCGACATCCGCGCCGTGACGCTCAGCTCGCTGCGCGCCCAGTTCGGGATGGTGACGCAGGAGACGGTGCTGTGCGTCGACACGATCGCCAACAACATCGCGTACGGATCGCCGTCGGCCTCGCTCGCCGAAATCGAGGGGGCGGCGCGCGCCGCACATGCCGACGAGTTCGTCCAGGTGCTGCCGGAATGCTATCGCACCCGGATCGGCGAGCGGGGGCAGCGGCTATCGGGCGGCCAGCGTCAGCGGCTTGCGATTGCGCGGGCGCTCCTCAAGAACTCGCCGATTCTCATTCTCGACGAAGCGACCTCGTCACTCGACGCCGAGTCGGAGCTGCTCGTTCAGGATGCACTCGCAAACCTGATGCTCAATCGAACCTCCTTCGTGATCGCGCATCGGCTCTCGACGGTGCGCCGGGCGGACGCTATCATCGTCCTCGAGCGGGGGTCGGTTGTGGAAATCGGCCGGCACGAGGAGCTGCTGGCGAGGTCAGGCGGCGTCTACGCGAAGCTGTACGCCCTGCAACTGTTGGGCGCCGATCAGGTGGAGGTCAACCCGCACCCGTCATGATCAAGTCGATGACCGGCTTCGCGTCGCTCACGCGCGAGCACGACCTCGCGACGATTGGGGTCACCGTGAGGGCCGTGAACCATCGATACCTGGACCTGCAGGTGCGGGTCCCTCCGGTGGTCGGCGAGTCGGAGGCCGCCATTCGATCGCAGGTGCAGCGGCACCTGGCGCGCGGACGGGTCGAAATCGGGCTGTCGATCCAGCTTCGAGGGCCCGGCGCCGTGGACGTGGATTTGAACGAATCGCTCGTCAACGCGCTGGGATCAGCGCTCAATCGCGCACGCGAGGCGGGGCTGGTCACGGGCGGCCTCACGGCCGGGGACCTCCTGCGGTTCCCGCAAGCGCTCGCGTTTCGCGAGCGGCCCGCGGTGCTCGAGGAGCCCGATCAGGCGCATCTCCGCGAGCTCATCACCCAGGCGGTGGAGCAGGTGCTCGAGGATCTCGATGCGATGCGTGCCCGCGAAGGCGGATATCTGCGCTCGGACCTCGAGGCCCGTCGGGCGATCTTGGGCGAGCTGATGGCCGAGATCGAGTCGGCCGCGACAGAGGGCGCGGCGAATCTCCGCGTCAGGCTCGACGCACGCGTTTCTGAGCTGGCGCTCGACGCGCGGATCGAGCCGACGTTGATCGCGCAGGAAATCGTGCGCGTCGTCTCCCGCTCGGACATCAGCGAAGAGACGGCGCGGTTCAAGGCACATCTCGACCACTGGACGACGCTCACCGACTCGCGCGAGCCGTGCGGACGCAAGCTCGATTTCCTGCTGCAGGAGATGAATCGGGAGGTGAACACCATCGGCGCCAAAGCCGAAGGCGTGCGAGTCTCGGCGCTCATCGTCGCCACCAAGGCGGAATTGGAGAAGATGCGCGAGCAGGTGCAGAATGTCGAGTGACGCGGTCGGGATGCGATGAGAGGCCTGCTGTTCGTCGTGTCGGCCCCCTCAGGAACCGGAAAAACGACCCTCGTCGAACGCCTCGTCGAGATCGTCCCCAATCTCACGATGTCGCGCTCGTACACGAGCCGGGCAGCGCGTGAGGGCGAAGCCGACGGGGTCGACTATAATTTCATCAACCGCCAGCGCTTCGAGGAGATGATCCACTGCGGCGAGTTTCTCGAGTGGGCGGACGTCTTCGGCAATCTCTACGGCACCTGTCTCTCGGACACCGAGCGGCATCTCGAGGCGGGCCGCGATCTCGTCCTCGTGATTGACGTCCAGGGCGCCCGGCAGGTGCGGCGGCAGGGACGGGAGAGGATCGCGATTTTCGTGCTGCCGCCCTCGCCTGACATCCTCGAGCGGCGGCTGCGCGGGCGCAGCAAGGATTCGGAGGAGGCGATTCGTCGGCGCCTGGCCGTCGCCCGCCAGGAAATCACGGCCTTCGAAGAGTACGACTACGTGGTGGTGAACGACGAATTCGACGCCTGCGTCGAACGCCTGGGCGCGATTGTGCTGGCCGAGCGCGCCCGGCTTGCCGTGGCCCGTCGGCCGGCCGAGGAGATCGTCGAGCGGTTTCGCGCGGCGCCAGCCACCGACGTGACCCGGTAGATGTCACGACACATGGATCGGTCGTTCAATGCTCTCGG
This sequence comes from Acidobacteriota bacterium, assembly GCA_016190995.1. GTDB lineage: Bacteria > Acidobacteriota > Vicinamibacteria > Vicinamibacterales > JACPPN01 > JACPPN01. The sequence continues at coordinate 27,354 of JACPPN010000396.1, forward strand.
CAATCGTGGTTATCGAAAGGAAGGTGAACGTGATTGATCGCAGTCAGCTGTCCAATGCTTTCGAGTTCGTAACCGTGGCGAGCGCGCGCGCGAAGCAGTTGCTGCGCGGATGTACCCCGCGCGTGGAGAGCACGGCGAAACCGGTGCGTACCGCGCAGCGCGAGGTCATCACGGGCCGCGTCCGCAAGGTGGAAGAAGAACCGAGCCGGTAGCGAAGACCCGAAGGGAAACGATGGCCCTTGTTGCCCTTGGTGTGACGGGCGGGATTGGCGCCTACAAGGCCGTGGAGGTGGCGCGGGGGCTGCAGCAGCGCGGCCACGACATCGTCGCGATCATGACTCGCTCGGCACGCCGGTTCGTGGGGCCGGTGACGTTCGAGGCGATCACGCGCCGTTCCGTGATCACCGATCAGTTCGCGCGCGGCCTGAACGCCAACGTCGAGCACATCGCCATCGCGTCCGACATCGCACTGTTGCTCGTCGCGCCCGCCACCGCCAACATCATCGGGAAATTCGCCAGCGGGATCGCGGACGATTTTCTGTCTTCCCTCTACCTCGCCACCCGCGCGCCCGTCCTGATGGCGCCGGCGATGAACTCGAACATGCTCGCGCACGAGGCGGTCCGGCACAATCTCGAGGTGCTCGCCGCCCGCGGCGTGAGGTTCGTGGAACCCGGGGAGGGCTTTCTCGCCTGCGGCTGGATCGGCAGGGGGCGTCTGGCGGAACCGGACGATGTGGTCGAGGCCGCCCATGCCCTGCTGCGTTCGGCCCGCACGCTTGCAGGTCGGACGGTCCTGGTCACCGCGGGACCAACGTACGAGGACATCGATCCGGTGAGGTACGTCGGTAACCGATCGAGCGGTCGGATGGGATTCGCCGTGGCGGCGGAAGCCATGCGGCGCGGTGCCAGCACCATCCTGGTCACGGGCCCAACGGCGATCGACCCGCCCCCGGGTGTCGAGGTCGTTCGTGTCCGGAGCGCCGTGGAGATGCGCGATGCGGTCATGACACGCGCCTCGTCGGCCGACGCTATTGTGATGGCTGCCGCGGTTGCCGATTACGCACCGGAGAGCGGTGCGCAAGCCCGGAAGATCGAGAAGCAGCAGGATCGCCTGACACTCTCCCTGGTTCGGACGCCGGATATTCTGGCGGAGCTGGGCCGGCGCCGCGGGGGAGCCGCGACACCTGTTCTCGTCGGCTTTGCGGCGGAAACGGGCGACCTGCTGACGAAGGCCCGCGCCAAACGCCGCGCGAAGCACGTCGACGTCATGGTCGCCAACGATGTCTCCCGCGAAGATGCAGGTTTCGACGCGACCACCAACGCGGTAACGATCATCGGCCCCGACGGTGAACAGGAGGTGCCGTTGAGCTCGAAAACGCACGTGGCGTCGGTCATGCTCGATCAGATCGAATCGCTTCTCGCCTCGAAGGCACATGCGGCGCCGGCATGAACACGCGCGAAGAGCTGGCGGCGCATCTGGCGCTCTACGCGGAGCTTGGGGTCGCCGGCATCAGCCGTGATCGCACGTGGCGGACACGCGCGGACACCGGCGGCCAGATCGAGTCAGGGCAGCCCGAGGGCGCGGCTGCCGAGACCATGGGTCCGTTGACGCCCAGCGCGTCGCCCGATGGGCTGGTGTCCGTGCGCGAGGATTTGGGCGACTGCACGCGCTGCAAGCTGCACCGGCTCGGCCGTCGTCAGATCGTCTTTGGCGTGGGGAATCCCAAGGCGGAGCTGATGTTCGTCGGCGAGGCGCCAGGGCAGGACGAAGACGTTCAAGGCATTCCGTTCGTGGGCCGCGCCGGGCAGCTGCTGACGAAGATCATCGAGGCCATTCAGCTGCGACGCGGCGATGTGTACATCGCGAACGTGATCAAGTGCCGCCCGCCGCAGAACCGGAATCCCGAGCCGGACGAAGTCGCCTCCTGCCAGCCGTTCCTCTTCGCGCAGATTGACGCCATCAGGCCGAAAGTCATCGTGGCGCTCGGGACATTTGCCGCCCGCGCGCTGCTCGAAACCGACGATCCGATTTCACGACTTCGCGGTCGCGTGTACGATTATCGCGGCGCCAAGCTCATCGCCACATTTCACCCCGCCTTTCTCCTTCGCAGCCCGGAGCGGAAGCGAGACGTCTGGGAGGACATGAAGGTTGTCCGCGATCTGCTGCGCAGGGAAGGCAGCGCGTGAGGGCGTGTCCCGCCTCGTAGCTATCGCCATTCCCGTTCCGTCGCTGGGTCCCCTGACCTATCGGATTCCGCAGGGCTTCGACGTTCCCCGTCGCGGTACTCGTGTGCTCGTACCGCTCGGAACGCGCGTGATGACCGGAATCGTCCTCGATTCTCATGACGTTGCTCCAGTCCGCGATCGGGCCCCGGAGTCTGGCGAGACCGTCAAGGACGTGATCGACGTGCTCGATGAGGAACCATTCCTTCCTGGTGACGTGCTCGATCTGGCGTTGTGGACCGCGGATTACTACCTCTGCGCGCCCGGGGAGGCAATCGCCGCGGCGATGCCGCCCTTCGCGTGGATTGAGAGCGAGCGTCGGATTTCCATCACGCCTGCCGGCAGTGAGAGGGCGAACCTTGGCGAGCCGGGCGGCATTCGGGGTGCCATTCTCGAAGTACTGAGGCGGCGCGAAAGCCTGTCCGCATCGGGCGTTGCGAATGCCGTCGCGACGCCGCAACAGAAGCGGCGTGGCGGTGTGGCAGTCGTTCCCCGGCTGCATTGGGCGATTCGATCGCTCGAAGATGCCGGCTGGATTTCGGTCGAGCGATCCCTGAAGGGGACGACCGCGGCTTTCAAGACATGTCGAATCGCCAGGCTGACAGCCGGTGGCCATGAAATGACCGCACCTGACGGCAACGACGAGAGTGGGGCGGAGGTGGGCGGCGCCGCAGAAGACCACGAGAATCGGTTGCGGAACCGCGCGAGCCGACGCCTGACGCCGCGGCAACGCGGGGCGCTCGACATCCTGCGCGGCGCCCCGGAGGGCGTCCCGCTCTCCGCGCTCGCCGAGCAGGGCTACTCGCCGGATACCGTGGACCGCCTTGCAGCCCGTGGTCTCGTCCTCATCGAGCGAGCAAAGGTCGAACGCGACCCCTTCGGCGCATCCGGCGCCGCCTGGCGTCTGAATTCCTCGGCCTCGAATCGCGGCTCGCTGGTGCTCACCACCGAACAGCAGGCAGCCCTCAAGCGCTTGATACTGGCATTGGCGCGGCGGACGTTTCACGTCGCGCTGCTTCATGGCGTTACGGGAAGCGGCAAGACGGAGCTCTACCTGCGGCTGGCGCAAGCCGCGCGGGCACGCGGTGATGCTGTCCTCGTCCTGGTTCCTGAGATTGCCCTGACGCCCGCCGTTGTAACCGTCTTTCGCGACGCCTTTGGAGAGGATGTGGCGGTGCAACACAGCGGTCTCTCCGACGGCGAGCGGCACGATCAATGGCAACGCGTCCGGCGCGGCGAGGTGCACATCGTCATCGGCACGCGGTCCGCCGTGTTTGCACCGCTCGGGTCGCTGGGCTTGGTGATCGTCGATGAGGAGCACGATGCATCCTACAAGCAGGAGGAGAATCCGAGGTATCACGGGCGCGATGTGGCCGTCATGCGCGCCAAGGCGGCGGGCGCGCTCGTCGTCCTGGGCTCCGCGACACCATCGCTCGAGAGCTACCAGAATGCGCTGCGGGGGCGCTACGAACTGACCGTGCTCGAGCGGCGCGTGCTCGATCGTCCCCTGCCGTCGGTTCAAATCGTCAACATGCGTGAGGAGTATGCGGCGGCTGGCCCCGACCTCGTCCTGAGTCGAGCCTTGGAAGCTGCGCTTGGCCAACAGCTCGAACGAGGCGAGCAGGCGCTGGTGCTCCTCAATCGGCGTGGTTTCGCGACCTCCGTGTTCTGTCGCCAGTGCGGTGGCACGAGCGAGTGCCCGAACTGCAGTGTCAGCCTCGTCGTCCATCGGGCCGCGCGACGCGCGACGTGCCACTATTGCAACTATTCGACCTCGATCCCGAGGACATGTCCGGTATGCGCGGGTCCCTACCTCGAACAAATCGGATTCGGAACCGAGCGGGTACAGGCCGAGTTGGAAGCGCGGTTTCCCGGGGCGCGCGTCTCGAGGTTGGATCGGGACGTCATCCGACGTCGCGGGGCTGCGATTGCTTTGCTGCGGCGATTCGCGGCGCGCGAGGTGGACGTCCTCGTCGGTACGCAGATGATTGCGAAGGGACACGACTTCCCGGGGGTGACGCTCGTCGGGGTCATCTCGGCCGACGTGGGGCTCGGGCTGGCGGACTTCCGCGCTGCCGAACGTACGTTTCAGCTGCTCACGCAGGTGATCGGCCGCGCCGGACGGGGTGAGCTACCCGGCGGGGCCATCGTCCAGACGCTCTACCCGGAGCATTACGGCATCCGGCACGCTTACCACCAGGACTACCGCGCATTTTTTGAAGAAGAAATGCGATTTCGAGCCGCCATGCGATACCCGCCGCTCGTCGCCCTGGTCAACGCTATCGTCCGCAACCGCACACCGGGCGACGCGCTCCACTCCGCCAATCAGCTCGTTCATGCGCTTCGCGCCGAGAAGTCGTCATTTCGTGTGCTCGGGCCCGCGCCCGCCCCTTTGCCGCGCCTGCGCGGCGAATATCGCGCCCAACTGTTCGTGAAGGGGACGAGGCGGGCCGCGATGCGCTCGGCGCTGCGCCAGGCTCTGGCGGACGAACGAGAACTCGCGCGCCGTGTCACAATTGACGTCGATCCGCTCTCCGTTCTGTAAGGCCGGCGTGGGCTACGGCGCCTTGAGCAGATCCGCGGGTTCGATGGGCGTTGGCGTGAAGCAGATGACGAAGATGACGAGAGCCGCAAACGCAAGCCATCGCCTGGCCGCATCGAGGGGAACTTCTTCATCCAGTGTGCGGGGATGGCGCGGGCCGAACGCAAAGAGCATCACGACCATCAAGGCCGTCCAGACAATCCAGCTGTACGAGAAGTAGGTGAGCAGAACCGCAATTCCCACCGTGGCAATCGTCACGTTGGTGGATCGACGTCCGAGGACTGCGTACGAGATGTGACCGCCATCGAGCTGCCCAATCGGAAAGAGGTTCAGCGCCGTCGCGAGCAGGCCGAACCAGGCGGCGAAGGCGACTGGATGCAGGCTGAGCGAGTGGGTCTCCGGTGTCGCACCCCAGACGATCCAGCTGGCGAACTTGAGCAGGAGCGGCTCGCCGAGTGACAGCATCCCGGACAGCTCCGCCGGCAGCGGCGTCATGCGCGACACGCGAACGCCGAAGAAAAGCGCCGGAATGGCAATAAGAAACCCGGCGATTGGACCCGCAATACCGATGTCGAAGAGCATGCGCTTGCTGGGAATCGGCTCGCGTATGCGGATGAACGCGCCGAACGTTCCAAACAGCAAGATGGGGGGGGCTGGAATGAAGTACGGCAACGATGCGTCGACGCGGTAGTAACGGCACGCGAAATAGTGCCCGAGCTCGTGTGCCCCGAGAATGGCGAGTACCGTGCCGCTGTACCACAGGCCGCGCACCAGCAACTCCCAGCCGGTGATGCGAATGGCCTCACGTCCCAGATCGGAGACGAACGAGGCATAGTGAAGGCCGCCGACGAGCGTCGTGCTTCCGATCGTTGCCAGCAGGAGCAGGACGTGGAGCCAGACGCGATCCCGATACTTGCGGGCGCTGGGCAGCCGGGCGGGCGGCCAGCGCTCGGCCGCAGGTTCGCCGAAGTGCGGAGATTCCACGGAGGGGGGCGACGAGTATGCTGGATCAGATGGCAATGAGGCCTTGCGGGGCGTCAGCTCCCGATGTTCTGCAGGTCCTTCCCGGGCTTGAAGCGGATGGTGCGACCTGGTGGGATACGAACTTCCTTGCCGGTTCGCGGGTTACGGCCGATCCCTCGTTTCCGTGGCTTGACCTGGAAGACGCCAAACCCGCGGAGCTCGATTCGCTCGCCGCGTTGCATCGACAGGCGCATCGCATCGAAGACCGCGTCAACCGCCACCTCGGCCTTGACCTTCGTGATGTCGGCGATCTTCGAGACCTCGTTGACGATGTCGACCTTGATCTTGGTTAGGCGCTCCTAGATTTGTCTAACTATCATAGATAGCGTCACTTACGCTGTCAACCCTATTCGTAACTGTCGTTTGAAGTCGCTCGTTTTGAGGATGTCCAAGCACCGTCAGGCTCGCCCGACCGTTGTTCTTGTCGGCCGGCCCAACGTTGGGAAGTCGACCCTCTTCAATCGCATCACCTCGACGCGCCGCGCCATCGTCAACGCCGCGCCTGGGACGACGCGTGACGTGATCGCGCACGAGGCTGAGTGGCGGGGCGTCGGTTTCATGCTCGTGGATACCGGCGGCATGTTCGGTGCGAGCGAGGATCCCCTCCACGACCTCGTCGTGGAGCACGGCCGGCGCGCCATCGGGTCGGCAGACCTCATCGTGTTCCTCGTCGATGGCCGCGAGGGCCTGGTGTCGGGCGACGAGGAAATCGCCCACGCAGTCAGGCATGAGGGCGTCCCCGTCGTGCTGGCAGTCAACAAGACGGACGATCGAAGGGCGCGGGATCGCGCCTTGGAGTTCTACCAGTTCGGGTTCGACCCGGTCGTCGAGATTGCCGCGGAGCACGGCCAGGGCGTGGGCGATCTGCTCGATGAGGTCATCGCGCAGCTGCCGAGGCGCGCCGACCTGCGGACGCCGGCGGAGGGTGACGAACGAGAGAGTGCGCCGGCAGAAATCGCCGTTGCCATCGTCGGGCGTCCTAACGTCGGCAAATCGTCATTGGTCAACCAGCTGCTGAAGGAAGAGCGTGTGATGGTGAGCGACATGCCCGGGACGACGCGCGATGCCGTCGACGCGCTGTTGCGGTGGCACCGGCGGACGTTTCGAATTGTCGACACTGCGGGGATTCGGCGGGCCGGGCGCGTCGGGCAATCGGGCCAGGTCGAGGCAGTCAGCGTTCTGGTGGCCCGGCGCGCCATCGCGCGCGCGGACGTCGCGGTGCTCGTAATCGATGCGAACGAAGGCGCGACCGACCAGGACGGTGCCATTGCGGGGGAGGCCGAACGGGTGGGTTGCGGGATCATCATCGCGGTCAACAAATGGGACCTCGTCCGGGGCCGGGGCCAGGAATTCGTGAAGCGATTCGATGAGGAGCTGCGGCGGCAGCTGAAATTCCTGGAGTACGCGCCGTTGCTCCACATTTCAGCCAGGACCGGCGAGCGTACACCGAAGCTGCTCGAAGCCATCGACAGGGTCGCCGCGGCGCGCACCCGCCGCGTGGCCACGGGCGAGCTCAACCGGTTCATCGAAGCCGTGACGGCCAGGCATCCGCCGGCGAGCCCGGGCCTGCGCGAGGTTCGAATTCTCTATGCAGCCCAAACGGGAATTGAGCCCCCGACCTTCGTCCTCTTCACTAACGTCGCGACGAGGCTTCATTTTTCATACGAGCGCTTTCTCATCAATCGCCTGCGCGAGGCGTTTGGTTTCGAGGGCACACCAATCCGGCTCGAGGTCCGGCGCCGGGCCGGAAGCCGCAAGGCGCAGTGATATACTGGCGGATCGATGCCCTCGACACCTGCCGAGATACCCAAGCGGGCATTGTTCAAGGCCTCGGAAGTCTGCGAGATCGCGAAGATTCAGCCGTTCATCCTGCGTTCGTGGGAGACTGAGTTTCCGGATCTCGGAGTGGGACGCGGCGCCGATGTGTCCCGCGTCTACCGCCGATCCGACGTCGAGCGGGTTCTCCGCATCAAGCATCTGCTCTTCGTCGAAGGCCTGACGCTCGCGGGCGTGCGGCGGCGGCTCGGCGAAGGCAAGTCTGAGGACTCCGCCGAGGAGCTTCCGGCAATCGAAGACGTGTTGCGCAAGGAAGTGCGCACGCGTCTGGGTGACGTGACCAGAGGGCTCCGGAGTATTCTCGAGCTGCTGTCGCGCGGCGGCGGTTCGAAGTCCGTCGAGGGGTCGCCGCTGTTCACGCTTCACGTGAGACAAACGCGGCGGACGTCGGCAGCGGCGCCCCGGAAGCCAAGCCCTCACCCAGGTCGGACGTCGAAAGCAGGGCACCGCAAGCGGGCATGAGGGGCCAGGTGATCGACGAATGTCGGGATGTAGCGCAGCCTGGATAGCGCACCAGACTGGGGGTCTGGGGGTCGTGGGTTCGAATCCCACCATCCCGACCAATCTAATCGGGGTAAACGGCCCAGCTGTCAGCCGGGCCGTTGCTTATAGGCACACTGTAGGCACATCAGCTTCGGAGCCCAACTGGCCAGATCCGGCGCAGACGGGGGGCAGTTGACCCGGCCGGGTAGCCCCAGCGGCTACTCAGGTCAAGAAACGGTCCTGTTCATAACCTCGCCTATAGCCGTATTGACATTGACTTTAGATATATCTAAACTGGGATTCTGTGCATGGCCGTAGAGACGTACACGGTCGTCAGGATCCCCAGCCCGAGGGAGTCCAAGCATCGCGGATTGGCTTACTTAACGTGCGACCAGGACGAGGACATCGACGCCGGTTCGATCATCGTTCCGCTAAGCACGGTGCCGGACAGGAATGAACGGCGGCAGTTGTGGTCGCGGTTTGACTTCTGGATCGACGGAGGCCACAACGACCAGTATTTTCATGGCTGGCCTAGCGAACCACAGTACAAGAACTGCTTCGTTTTCAAGTGGAAACGGTTACGGCAACGTCATCGACTGTATGGATTCTTGTGTCATCCGACGCCACAGCGGAACAAGCGTTTCCAGTTGTGTGTTCTTGTCTCACACCGCACAAAAAACGAGTTGCACACAGACCCGATAGAAAAGGGGCGAGCCGAGGCTCTGCGAGTCAATCAAGCTGTAACGGCAGCAATCAGTGTTGCGTTTCCGGACACTCAAAAGGGCAACATATGGCTGAATTGAAAGGGCACTGGACAAATCGCGACGCAGACGACTTCCTGTACCGGATCGCGTTCGACTTCGTCAATCAACTGGAGAAGGCGCTCGAGACCGAGCAGGTGAGTCAGGCTCGTCTGGCGAAGAGGCTTGGAGTGACCGAAGGGCGCGTTTCGCAGGTTCTCAACAATCCCGGGAACCTCACGCTGAAGAAGGTCGTGCAGTATGCGCGTGCGATCGGACGCAAGGTATCGATTGTGGCCTACGACGACCGCGATGGCGGCAACAAAATGGGACCAATCAACTCTGAGATCTTTGCGGCATGCTGGGACAGAGTTGGCAGGCCCCGAGACTTCTTCGACTTGCATGCCAGCAACGCAACGGCACCGAACTTCGGCATCGCGTTTGGTTCTGGTCGGAGCCTTCGGATTCACACGTACCCCGATCAGGCCGCGACCGTTGCGGACGCTCGCGAGCGCAGGGATGTCGGACCTGGAGCGGTCGAACATGAAGCAGCGAGCGGACGGAACCCCGAAAGACTCTTGGAGACGTCATGGGAGAGTACCGTCAATGGCTGAGCCTACTCAAATCGTCTTTAGCCACAAGGAAGTTACAACGGCCCTCATCAAGCAACAGGGTATCCATGAGGGCATTTGGGGCATTCACGTTAAGTTCGGACTCAGGGCCACGAATGTTGGCACGACGGACGCCGACATACTCCCTGCTGCGGTCGTTCCCATCATCGAGATAGGCCTTCAGAAATTCGATACCGAGAACAACTTGTCCGTTGATGCCGCCAAGGTGAATCCCAAACCGGCACTCGCCAAGCAGAGTAGAAAGAGCAAGGCCACGCCGCTTACTTAAAGGCCACACATTAGGCGATACGCGGAGGCGGGCCGAACGGCTGGTGGCGCTCCGCCTCTCACCCCGTCCGGCAGCGCGATCGGGCCGGGTAAGTCTACGCCGTGCGTTTTTCGGCTGTCGCGCAGCCTCATACTGGTATGAACCGGTATGACGACAGGTGTCAGCGTGGTAAACGAGCGGAATTATTCCGTTCGTTTTTGGCCCGGCTCGCCTTGGCGCGACAACTCCCGCAGCAAAACCGACAATCCGCCCGCTCTGGCGCGCGATCGTCCCTCTGCCCGCGCATGAGACACGGGGCCTCTCGTGACCGTCCGATGGACTGGCCACCTCCGTCAATTCGTTGCCCTCTTGACAACGGGTCGATAATCAGGACCGGTGACTCCCCTCCCTCCACGAAAAGGAGGGCACAATGCGGCTCCGACCGGTAGTCGTAACATTCGGACTCGCCCTCGCGCTCGTGGGGTGCAGCAAGGATAGCAAGACGCCAACCGCGCCGAGCAACCCGACTGCGCCCTCCACGCCGACAGCACCGACGATTCAATCACTTCGCATCACGGCGCCGTCCTCATTGGAAGCGGGGAAGACCGCGCAGCTCACCGCCGCAACTGTCATGAGCGATGCCAGCAGCGTCACCGTCTCTCCGAGCAGTGTCCAGTGGCAGTCATCAAATACCGTCGTCGCAGCGATCTCTGCATCCGGCCTACTGACGGCACTCCAAGCAGGCATCGTTGATGTGCGCGGCACGTATCAGCAGTGGACCTCGAATGCGGCCACCGTCACCGTAACTACACCACCGCCGCCGTGGACGAAAAGCGGTGTCGGGAACGATGTATTCGACATGCCGACGTCGGTATCCCGGGTGCGAATCGTCGGCACCTACACCGCCTACTGCTCAAACTTCATCGTGCGCATCGGCGGGCGCCTGACCGTCAACGAGATCCTCGGGACGTGTCCGGTCGGAATCGGTCCGAGGTATGAGGGCGTGCATCTGACCAGTGGCGACGTCACCGAGATCACGAATTCCAGCGGCGTCTCGTGGTCCTTCACCGAAGTCCGTTGAACGGCATCGCCGACGATCCGGGCTTCCGAGTGATTCTCGGCGTCAGCGCCGATCCCGTGGCGTTGCGCATCCCGCCCCTAGTGTGGTGTCCCAGCTAATTCTTTACAACGGCGTACCTTGTCAAGGATGACGTCCGCGGTGGCTCTCCAGATGAACGGTTTGGGTTGCTCGTTCCAGGTGGCCAGCCAGTGATAGATGGCGCGCTCAAGCTCCTCGACGCTGCGAAAGGTGCCGCGGCGAATCATCCGCTCCGTGAGGAGGCCGAACCAGCGCTCGACCTGATTCACCCAGGAGCTGCTGGTGGGGGTGAAATGCAAGTGAAAGCGCTGACGCTTCTTCGGCTTGAGCCAGCGGGCCACCGCCGCACTCTTGTGCGTGCCGTAGTTGTCCACGATGAGGTGAATCTCCAGATCGGGGGGCACCGCCCGTTCCAACTCCGTCAGGAAGCGGACGAATTCCCGGCCGCGGTGACGAGGGAGGCAACTGCCAATGACCTTCCCGTTGAGAATGTTGAACGCGGCAAACAGCGTGGTCGTCCCGTGCCGCTTGTAGTCGTGTGTTTGCCGTTCGGGCAAGCCGGGGCGTAACGGCAAAATGGGGGCGGTGCGTGGGCTTACCGGCGCGTGATTGTCGCAGCGGCGAGCGCTCTCATCATCTTGTTCCATAGACTGGTGGCTCGTGGCGAGCAGCGCGCTCTGGATATGGGCCTTTCGGTCCTGCTCGCCGCCTTCAGCTACCACGACTGGCTGGCGCGTGAAACGGGCCGGCGGCTCCGGGACCAGTTCAAGACCCGCACCTGGCGCATAAAGGTGAGGGCTTACCCATGGAACCCCGCATTACGATCGACCCCGGCGTCCACCTTGCCAAGCCCTGCGTCGCGGGCACTCGAATCCCCGTCGAGGCTGTCATCGAGCTGATCGAGGGCGGTCTCTCGTTCGATCAGATCCGGAAGGACTACTATCCGGACCTCACGGAGGAGGACCTGAGGGCGTGCGTTCGCTTTGCCCGGAAGGTGCTGGCGGCCGAGGAGATCCACCTGAGCCCCTCCGCGTCGTGAGATTTCTCCTCGACCAGGATGTGTACGAGTTGACGGCCCGCCTGCTGATCCAGTCCGGATGCGACGTCCTGCGGGTGCGGGATCTCGGATTATCCCGAGCTGACGATGTGACCCTCCTGAGGGCTGCCCGGGAACGGGGCTGCGTCCTGGTGACCCGTGACCGGGATTATGGCTACCTGGTCTTCGTCGAGGCCGTGCAATGGGGTGTGATCTACCTGCGCATCGCGCCAGCGACGGTCGAGGCCGTGCACACTGAGCTCGAGCGCTTGCTGCGAGAGCAGCCGTTTGACAGGCTGAAGCGGGCGTTCACGGTTGTGGAGCCGGGCCGGTACCGGATCCGGAGTCTGTGTCATGACGCGTGAGACGATGGCCTCCGTGCTCCGTGGTCGGCAGCCCCGCAGTCCGTGGTCGCGTAGTCCGGGGAAGGCCCCCGAGCCATGACTGCGGCGATCACGGCTTGGGTGCGACGCGGCGGAACGCTGGCTGCGGCGTCATCCTCTGGTGCGCTTCCACGACACGTCGGCGCACGCCTCCTGGGTCAATCTCATCGAGTGCTTCTTCAGGATCCTCGGCAAGCAGGGACTCACACAGCTTCTCGGCGAGCTTGTTCGGACCAGAAATCCACCATCAACTGCTCGACGCTGCGGAACGTGTAAGGTGCTTCGGCACCCTTGAAATGCCGGTGATCGCCCTTTAGGGCATGATGGGCCGGACCTGTGTGGCCGGCATCTCGACGAGGATATCTGCATCGATCGACGCCCGCGGCTCTCCGCTGAACGAGCTGGCGAGCGATCCGCCGACGGTATAGGGAACCCGGCACGCGTCGAGGGCTGCGGTCACGAGAAGGGCGATGCTGATCGGATCGGTCACGACGCGGGACGCCCGAGCCGTCGATCGAGGTCGGGGTAGGCCTCTCGGGCCAATGTCGGTCCGAGCGTGAGCAGGGCGAATAGAGGTACAAGCTCGTGGTCGGGCGCGTCGGAGTAGCGCGCACGCAGGCCGGCGAGGGTCAGGGTTCTGGCGGCCTGGGAGGCACCGGTGACAAGCCGGGCGATCTCCGTCGTAGAGAGCGAGCGCCACCGCCGAACCTGGAACGCTTCGGCCTCGCGAGAGGTGTCGCGGGAAAGCACCGCCCGTTCCGAGGGCATGACCGGATTATAGATGCGGTCGTGTGTTTCCTGCTAGTTTTCAAGTCCCGCTCCAAATCCTCAAGATCGTGCTGGGCCGGCACTTTCCTGCTCCTCACATAATCCTGAGAAGCTGGAGTACGACCTGTATTACGTGAAGCATCGGTCGCTGCTGTTCGACCTGTCGATTCTGGCGCGAACGGTGGGGACGGTGGCGGGGTTGAAGGGGCGCTGACGCGAGCAATGCACAATGCACAATGCACAATGCACAATGCACAATGCACAATGCACAATGCAGAGA
>JACPPN010000385.1 GCA_016190995.1 Acidobacteriota bacterium
ATGGCAGATCTCGCCGAACGGCGGCAGTCAGCCGCAGTGGCGGCGCGACGGGAAAGAGTTGTTCTACATTGCCGCCGATCACCGGTTGATGGCGGTTGCCGTCAAGAGCGGGGCGATGTTCGAAGCTGCCGCCCCGACGGTGCTGTTCGAGACGCGGACGCCGGCGTTCTTCATGCGCAGCGACTATTCCGCCTCGGCCGACGGCCAGCGGTTTGTCGTCAACACTCGCGTGAGAGAAGGCACCTCGTCGCAGATCGTCGTGCTCACGAAGTGGACGGCCGCCCTGAGACAGTAGAACCGGTTTCATAACCGGAACGGGTCCTGTCGCCGGACAGCCCATCGGTGCTCGGCCCCAAAAGCAGCGTCACGGGTGAGGGGCCTGCGCGCCGATGGGCGCCCGTCCGGCGCCACCCGCGAGGTTATGAAACCGGCTCGAGCCGGCCCGGTGCAAGCCGGCCCGGCCTCGCGGAATCTCGAAGGCTGTCTCACACTCGGAACGCCCGAGGTCCCTGGCGCTCGACGTGCCGAAGGGCTCGCCAGAATCCCGAACCCCGTGAGCTGACCCGCCGACTGCGTTCAGAGGGATAATTGACTCGCCATGACGCGCTCGGACCCTGGCACGCCCTCGCGCGACGGCGCCCCGGTCGATTTCATCCGGGAGATTGTCCGGGAGGACCTGGCTTCCCTCAAGCACGCCGGGCGCGTCGTGACCCGCTTCCCGCCCGAGCCGAACGGCTATCTGCACATCGGTCACGCCAAGTCGATCTGTCTCAATTTCGGGGTCGCGGCCGAGTTCGGGGGCACGTGCAACCTTCGCTTCGACGATACGAATCCGGCGACCGAGGAGATCGAGTACGTCGAGTCGATCAAGGACGCCGTCCGCTGGCTCGGCTTCGATTGGGACGAACGGCTATACCACGCGTCGGACTACTTCGGCGAGCTGCACGACTACGCGGTGCAGCTGACACGCCTCGGCAAGGCGTACGTGGACAGCCTGACGGCTGACGAGATTCGCGACCATCGCGGCACGCTCACCCAGCCGGGCAAGGAAAGCCCCTATCGCGACCGGTCGGTCGACGAGAATCTCGACCTGTTCGCGCGGATGCGCGCCGGCGAGTTCCCGGACGGCGCTCACGTCCTGCGCGCGAAGATCGAGATGGCGTCGCCGAATCTGAACATGCGGGATCCGGTTCTGTATCGCATCCGCCGCGCCACGCACTACCGCACGGGCGACCGGTGGTGCATCTATCCGATGTACGACTACGCGCACCCGCTCTCGGACGCCATCGAAGGCATCACCCATTCGCTCTGCACGCTCGAATTCGAAGATCACCGGCCGCTGTACGATTGGGTCCTCGATACGCTGCAGATCGATCCGCGGCCCTATCAGTACGAGTTCGCGCGCCTCAATCTCACCTACACGGTCATGAGCAAGCGGAAGCTGCTCGAGCTGGTCCAGGGTGGACACGTGAACGGGTGGGACGATCCGCGGATGCCGACGCTCGTCGGGCTGCGCCGCCGCGGCTACACGCCGGAATCGATCCGCACGTTCTGCACCCTCATCGGCGTGGCGAGGCGGGAAAACCTCGTCGATGTCGCGATGCTCGAGCACGCGGTCCGGGAGGATCTCAACCGGCATGCGCCGCGTGTGATGGCGGTCGTTCGACCGCTGCGCGTCGTGATCGAAAACTACCCCGATGATCTGGTCGAGCAGATGGCGGTCGGGAACAATCCCGAAGACCCGTCGGCCGGCGCAAGGCTGGTGCCGTTCTCACGCGTGCTCTATATCGAGCAGGACGATTTCCGCGAAGATCCGCCGAAGAAGTTCTTCAGGCTCGCCCCAGGCCGCGAGATCCGCTTGCGCGGCGCGTATTTCATCACCTGCACGCGCGTCGTCAAGAATCCGGCGGGCGGGATTGAGGAGCTGCGCTGCACGTACGATCCAGCGACGCGGGGCGGCGCGGCACCGGACGGCCGCAAGGTGAAGGCGACGCTGCACTGGGTCTCGGCGGCCCACGCGCTCGACGCCGAGGTCCGAGTCTACGATCGGCTCTTCACGAGTGAGAACCCCGCCGAGGAAGAAGAGTGGCTGGCGCATCTGAATCCGGCCTCGCTCGACGTGCTCACCGCCTGCAAAGTCGAGCCCGGCATGGCATCGGCCAGGCCCGGCGATCGATTCCAGTTCGAGCGGCTGGGATACTTCTCGGTCGATCCCGACTCCGGCGCGTCGGGAACGCTCGTCTTTAATCGCACCGTCGGGCTGCGTGACCCATGGGCGAGGATCGATGCGGCCGGGAAGAGCGAACGTGCGGCAACGGCGCGGTAACGCGGCAGAAGGCGTCACGAACTCGCGGTTCGAATCGGTCCGGCGAGCGACTCGGATCCGCAAACCGTCAAGCTTCTCAAGCGCCCGACGAAGGCGACGCATTGACGGTCAGACGTAGCGCCCGGCTTCAGCTGAGAGCTTGTGAACAAAAGCCATCACCGCGGCGGTAGCGAAGGACGCGGAGCCCGGATTTCTTTTTGTCGCAAGCCATCCCGATGCGCTGTCGATCGTGCGGTTTTTCACTTGACAAGCCGCCGGCAGGATATACCTTCTGTGGCTGAGCTTCGGGGAATCCGGCGATGCGAGGGCGACGCCGCGCTCTCCAGAGCGATCCGATAGCGCGGGGAACAGCCTTCATTCATCAAGTCTTCGCCTCAAGAGGTGCCCGCCGTCGGCTCGTGGTCTTCAGCCCTTCGGCGTGCGTAGCGTCCGCTTTCTCGCTGCCGTTTCTTAGTCGCGAACGGCGCGCCAGCGAGGGAGCGGCGCGGGGCGGTAGGGGCCCCCGCAAGCGACCGAGCCGGGGCGTGGGGCAGAGCCCCACGATAGCTGAGGAGGCGCAATCATGAGTCACCAGTCCGGCAGGGCCGTAGTGTTGTGCGCCGCGCTGGTCTTCATAGGGGCGCCGGCGTCGGCTCAGTTCTTTACGGGACGCATTGATGTCACAGCCACCGACGCGACGGGCGCCGTGCTGCCTGGTGTCGATGTGGAGCTCTCCGGGCCACTGAACCAGTCAGCGGTCACCGACATGCAGGGCGAGGCGCACTTCCTGAACCTGCCCGTCGGCACCTACACGGTCAAGACGATGCTCTCCGGCTTCGTCGACTACGTGAACACCAACGTGCCCGTGGCCGCCGGCGCGGCGATTCCGCTGCGCGTGACGCTGCGCGTGGCAGGCATCGCCGAGCAGGTGGAGGTGACGGCCGAATCGCCGGTCGTCGACCTCAAGAAACAGGCCACGGCAACGAACGTGGGCCTCGAGGAGCTGCAGAACGTGCCGAGCGCGCGCGACCCGTGGGTCGTCATGCAGACGGTGCCGGCCATCATCGTCGACCGCGTGAACGTCGGCGGCTCGGAATCGGGCCAGCAGTCGACGACCAGCGCGAAGGGCGCGGGCATGACCGAGAACACGTGGAACCTCGACGGCATCCCGATCACCGACATGGCGGCGACGGGCGGCTCGCCGACGTACTACGACTTCGACATGTTCCAGGAAATGCAGGTAACGACGGGCGGTGCCGACCCGCGGAACCCGACAGCCGGCGTCCAGCTCAACTTCGTGCTGAAGCAGGGCACGAACACGCCGCACGGCTCGGCGCGCGTCTACTTCGAGAACGAAGACCTGCAGAGCGACAACCTGTCGGCGCATCTCGCCAGGGCCATCGGCGGCTCGAGTCGGCCGTGCCTCGAGAGCAACTACGAGAAACACTGCGGCAACCGGACCGACCAGTACTCGGATTACGGCTTCGAGCTGGGGGGGCCGATCGTCCGCGACAGATTGTGGGCGTGGGGATCCATGGGCAAGACCGACGTCCGAATCCGCGCGCTGACAGGACTGCTCGATCGGACGATCCTAAAGAACTACGCGCTCAAGGCGCAGGCGCAGCTCAATTCGTCGATCCGCGCGAGCTACACCTTTTTCGAAGGCAACAAGGTGAAGCACGGGAGGAACGCATCGGCGACGCGCCCCCCGGAGACCACCTGGAATCAGGACGGCCCGACGTACGTGAACAAGTTCGAGGCCAACGTTGTCGTGGGCCAGAACCTGTTCGTCACGGCCCGCGGCGCACATTCACCGTCGGGTTTTGCGCTCCGTCCGATTGGCGGGCTCGACGCGCAGGCCTACCGCGATACTGCCCGCGTCTGGCACGGATCGTACCTCGACTACTCGTCCGACCGGCCGCAGGACAGCATTCTAGCGGACGCGAACTGGTTCCGCGGGAAGCACGAGATCAAGTTCGGCTTCTCCTGGCGCAAGGCCTCGGTCGACTCGACAACCCGGTGGCCGGGCTACGGCTGGTACAACCTGCACCGCGGCACGTATGCGGCCACCGGATCGATCCTGGCGGTCGCGCTTCGCCCGCGGAAGGCCACTACCGAAGGAAAGTACGCGAGCTTCTACATCGGCGACACGATCTCGATGAATCGCATGACCGTCTCGCTCGCGTTGCGGTACGACGATCAGCGAAGCTCTGTCCTCTCGGCCGTTCAGCCGGCGCTGCCGGGGGCGCCGAGCCTGATGCCGAGCGTCACGGTCCCGGGGGTGAACGACGCCATCGTCTTCAAGTCTGCCTCGCCGCGCGCGGGGATCACGTACGCGCTCGACCAGGCGCGCAAGACGCTGGTGCGCGCGAGCTACGCGCTGTTCTCGTCGCAGTTGGGCGCGGCGGATGCGGGATTCGTCTCGGCGGCCAGCTACGCCTACCTGTACATCCTTGGAACCGACGCGAACCGCAACGGCTACCTGGAACCCGGCGAGCTGGGCCCGACCGTCGGCGCCGTCGGGTTCGATCCGGCGCACCCGACCGCGACCGTCGCGTACAACAGGACGGATCCGGATCTGCGCTCGACGCGCACGCACGAGCTGGTGTTCGGATTCGACCGCGAGCTGGCGCCCAATCTCGGCTTCTCGACCTCGGTGACGTGGCGTCGCTTCCAGGATTTGCGCTGGTTCCCGCTCATCGGGGTGACCAGGAAGGACTATCTGGTCGATGGGGTCGTGACCGGCAATCTGTCGCCGGTGGGCTCGTTCAGTCAGACGTACTACGCGGTCGACCCGGCAAAGATCCCGCCGGGCGCCGGCCAGATCTCTCAGAACCGGCCGGGTTACCACCAGCGATTCCTCGGCTGGGAGGCGCACGCCACCAAGCGGATGTCGAATCGGTACATGTTCCGGCTCGGGTTCTCGACGAACGATCATCGCGAGTACTTCGATGACCCGAACATGGCGATCTTGGATCCGACGCCCACGCCGGGGAACCCCCTGAAGGACGGCGGCCTCGTCGTCCGTTCGAGCGGCGGCAGCGGCAAGAGCGGGATCTTCCTGATCTCGCCCAGGTACCAGTTCATCGCGAACGGGATGTGGGAAGGGCCGGTTGGCATCAACCTCGGGATGAACCTGCTCGTCCGGCAGGGCTTTGCCGAGCCGTTCTTTGCCTTGACCGAGACGAGCGACGAGACGAATCCGGACAAGAACGTGCTCGTCGTGGGCGAGGTGGACAGGTTTCGGCTGCCGGCGGTCACCTCGCTCGACTTCCGGGTAGAGAAGGCGTTCAAGGTCAACCGCGCCACAGTGGCGATTGACCTCGACGTTTTCAACCTCCTGAACAGCGACACCGTGCTCGGCCGGCAGTACGACGTCAACTCGCCGGCCTCGGCGCCGACGGGTTTCAACAAGGTCCTGGAGATCATGAACCCGCGGATCGCGCGGCTCGGCGCGCGCCTGACGTTCTAGTTTCAGAGCCTGTGAACAAAAGCCGTCACCGCAGGGCGCGAAGCCAGGGTTTCCCTGGGAATCGGTCCTCCGCGCGCTCTGGTACGGTAACGAAGCTTCGCCTCAAACCGCCGAGTGAGGGGCTCTGGGGCCGAGCGACGAAGCTTCGTTACTAGGCGTAAACTCGGTCCACTCTTGCTGACTGAAAGAAGTCAGCCATGTGAATCGCCCGTTCAGCCCGATCCTGAAAACAGCTGCCGGCACGGGGATGACGACGATCCAGCAGCCGATCGCGATGCAACCCATAGGCTTCGTGCGGAGCCCGTACAGCGACACCTCCCAGATACCCAAAGGGCCAGGCGCCGAACACGCCGCGGAGGGGGTGCTGGACATCGCGCCGGAGTTCGAGACCGGCCTCACCGACATCGAGGGCTTTTCGCATCTATACGTGATCTGGGTATTCGATCGCAGCGAGGGGTATCACCTGCTTGGGACCCCGCCTACTGACGATCGACCGCACGGCGTCTTTTCGACCCGCTCGCCTCATCGCCCCAACCCGATCGGCCTGACCGTCGTCGAGCTCCTGCGGCGATGGCTGTCGCCTGCACGTTCGGGGGGTCGACATGCTGGATTGCACGCCCATCCTCGACATTAAGCCCTATCTCTCGAGCATTCCCGAAGGACGCCTGCGCCGCGGATGGCTGGCGGACGCCGAGGCGCGGCGCCATCGATAGCGCGGGCGATCGGCCCGCGACACGTCCTACTGTCAAGCGGCCAGGCCACGACATGTGGCGTGAATGTGTCGCACGGCGGCTGGCGCCCACGTCTGGCGGCGTGTTGCTGCCCCGGTGTCCGGCCGATATGACAAGCTGACGAGGTCTGGTGACGAAGCTGCGCCTTAAACCGCCGAGTCAGGGGCCGCGGGGGGCGGAGCGACGAAGCTTCGTCATTAGAGCAAAAGTCTGGACTGCGCAGACGATCTGTGATATTTCTCTGGCTCCCCGTATCTCTCGTTCCTGCTGGATATCGGCCGACGTGATGGGCGGATTCGCGAATGGCGGCAGGTGAGAGGGGCGTGGTGGCCCTGCGTGTCCATAATTTCTGGTTATGAAAGTGTTACAAGAATCCATTTGACTTATGCTTGGCTGCTGCGGTACAAGAGACAACTACGGAAACTGGAGCCGGCTGGAGAGCCGTCGACACGCCCGTGCTTGAGCCGGGCTTGCAGGGCGGCCGGAGCTGACCTACGCGGGCGGGAACAGGGTTGAGCGTCTGAATGAGATTCGACCGACTCGTCCACCTTGTGGTCGCGCGAGCGCGGCTGGTGATGGCCAGACGACCGGCCGGCGCCTGCCTGCGGCGGCTTCCCGTGAGTGTGCCTGTCGTACGCGTCCTGATTAGCCACATTCCCCTGCTCATTAGGGGTACGGTCAGGCCGGCGGTCAGCGGGTGATGGCACAGTAAGAGAAACCAAGGAGCAACGAAAAGGGCCATCAGCCGCAGCCGGGTGATGGCCCTTTTGCATTGGTGGGAGAAGCAATCATGAAGAGAACCGGTGCGCAGATCGTGTGGGAATGCCTCACTCGAGCCGGTGTAACCGACGTCTTTGGCTACCCGGGCGGAGCGATCCTGCCGACTTACGACGCGATGCTTCAGTACCCGATCCGTCACATCCTGGTACGACACGAGCAGGGGGCGGCGCACATGGCCGACGGTTATGCGCGCGCGAGCGGACGCGTCGGCGTCGCGATGGCGACCTCCGGTCCGGGGGCGACGAACCTCGTGACGGGTATCGCGACCGCCATGCTGGACTCCTCACCCATCCTCTGCATCACCGGCCAGGTGGGGAGCAAGCTGATTGGGTCGGACGCGTTCCAGGAAACGGACATCACGGGCGTGACGCTCCCGATCACGAAGCACAACTACCTGGTCACCCAGGCGAGCGACATTGCGCCAACGATCCGCGAGGCGCTGCACATTGCCAGCTCAGGCCGGCCCGGGCCGGTGCTCGTCGACATCACGAAAGACGCGCAACAGGGCACCTGCGATTTCGACTGGGACGCCGCCGCCCCGCGGCTGACGGGCGCCAGGCCAGCGTGGGCCGCGAGGCACACCGACACCGACCGTGCGCTCGATCTCATCAACAAGGCAAAGCGCCCGTTGATTCTCGCCGGTCACGGCATCCTCCTCTCGGGCGCGACGAGGGAGGTGCGCGACCTCGCCGAGCGCGCACAGATACCTGTCGCCATGACGCTCCTCGGAATCGGCGCCTTCCCCGCGTCGCATCCGCTGAATCTCGGGATGATGGGCATGCACGGCGAAGCGTGGGTCAACACCGCGATTCAGCGTGCCGATCTCCTCCTCGCCCTTGGTATGCGCTTCGACGATCGCGTGACGGGCAACCTGCGCACCTATGCGCGCAGCGCCAGAAAAATCCATGTCGACATCGATCCGGCCGAGATCAACAAAAACGTGAAAGTGGACGTCGGGCTGGTGGGCGATCTGCGCGCCATCGTCAACGCGCTGGTCCCTGGCGTGGAGCCTGGAAATCGATCCGGGTGGCTGGCCGACATCGCGGAGCTCAAGGGGGATTCCGCGGTGCGCGACATCCAGAACCTTCCCGACGATGGTCATCTGTATGCCGCGCACGTGATTCACGATCTCTGGCGCGCCACCAGCGGGCAGGCGCTGGTCGTCACCGACGTGGGCCAGCATCAGATGTGGGAAGCCCAGTACTACCGGCACGACCGGCCGCATTCGCTCATCACCTCAGGTGGGCTCGGGACGATGGGATTCGCGCTGCCCGCCGCAATCGGCGCCAAGGTTGCGCGGCCCGACGCCGAGGTGTGGGCGATCGTCGGCGACGGCGGCTTCCAGATGACGATGGCCGAGCTCGCCACGATTGCGCAGGAGGATCTCGACATCAACGTCGCGATCATCAATAACGGCTACCTGGGCATGGTTCGCCAGTGGCAGGAGTTCTTCTACGACCGGCGGTATGCTGCCACGCCGCTGCGCAATCCCGATTTCGTCAAGCTGGCCGAGGCGTTCGGGCTCCCGGCGTTCACCGTCACCGAGCGCGCCGCAGTCGTGCCTGCCGTCCGGGCCGCGCGCGGCCGGCATGGCACCGTCGTCATTGATTTCCGCGTGGAGCAGGAGGACACCGTCTACCCGATGGTGCCCTCCGGCGCGGATCTCGGCCACATGATTCGACGGCCGCTGCCCACTGGCACGCGAACCTCTTCGTTCGAGGCGCCTGGACTGCCGGTCGCCACGGAGATCTGACGTGCGAATGGACGTGAGCTCATGGTCGTGACATTTGTCGTCCATGTCGAGGACAAACCCGGCGTGCTCAATCGCGTCGCGTCGTTGTTCCGCCGCAGGGGGTTCAACATCGAGTCGCTCACGGTCGGACACACAGAGATCGCCGGTATCTCGCGCATGACCATCGTGGTCGATACCGATGCAGACGGTGCCCGGCGGGTGGAAGCCAACCTCTGCAAGCTGGTCAACGTCATCCGCGTCGACAACATCACTTCGTCGCCGTCGGTCTTTCGCGATCTCGCGATGATCAAGGTGGCCGCGACGCCCGAATCACGCGGCGCCGTGATGCAGCTCGTCGAGGTCTTTCGCGCGCGCGTGGTGGACGTCGCGCCCGATTCGCTCGTCATCGAGACGACCGGGACCGAGGACAAGATCGACAGCCTGCTCGAAGTGCTCAGGCCCTACGGCGTTCTCGAGATGGTGCGGACGGGCCGAGTGGCGATGGCGCGGGGTATCCGGAGTGTCGGCGAGCGGCAAGGCGCAGAGATGCTTCCCGACGAGGAGGGAGACGTTTCACAGTCGGTCTAGCAGGATGCTGAAAAACCCCTAATTCACCACAGAGGACGCAGAGAGCACAGAGAAAGCTCCAGTACTATCTGGACTCCGTGTGCTCTGTGCGCTCTGCGGTGAGCCTTCTTCATCATCCTAAGACAGCTCCTAAGGCTCATGACAGAAAACTTGCTTCATCTGTCACGGTTCCGGCCTTAGGAGATGTCTGGGCCGCAATCTGATCCATTTTGACCCAGGGCAAGACATCAAGAGAGGACACCATGGCAACCATTTACTATGACGATGCCGCAGATC
>JACPPN010000382.1 GCA_016190995.1 Acidobacteriota bacterium
CGGAGGATCACCGGGTCATTCGAAGCTACTGGAATGGAAACGACACAAAACATAGGACTGCGATTCGAGCGGTCCACTGAGCAAACAGGTTCGTGACTTGCCGCGTAGACGTCTTGCGATCCGCCTACTAACTAGCCAAGGGCGCTGCCCTTGATATCCCTGTCAGTTGTGAGTTCTGAGTCTTGAGTCATGAGTTTCAGGCCGACGGCACGTCCGTCGGTGTGCTGAGCCGCTGCATCAACGCGTGCGTCATGCGTGAGATTTGGTTCCCCTCGTCGATGAGGAGATCGATGGGTTGAGCAGGCAGCGCCGGATAGAGCCGCTGGCACAATTCCAGGCAGGTGACGACCTCCTTCAGCGATCGATAGGCGTAGCTGAGGAACCGCGCGAATTCGCCGTTCGTCGTGCAGCCGGATCCCTCGGCAATATTCAACGGGACGGAGGTCGCCGCCTTGCGCAGTTGCGCGGTGAGATTGTACCGCTCGGCGTCCGGCAACTGCGCCGAGAAGCGATAGATGTCGGCCGCATACGCCATCCCCCGCTGCCAGATGTCCAGTTGATGGTAGTCCTGCATGGCGGTCGGCCCGCGGACGCGCTCCTTCGGTATCCTCTGGGATCTCTGAGGTTCCTGGAGGTGCCAGATGAACGCGTTCCGCGAGCATCACGAGGATAGCATCCGCTTCGGCTATCGGTGTTTCGATCGGATTCTGCTCAATGGGCTCATTCAACCGTTTCAGCAACCCGAGCGTGTCGTGGGCTTCTTCAACACCTATCGCGAGCTGTACCCGGTGAGCAAAGCCGTGCTTCGCGACATCGCAACGCAGTACGGACACTGGGTGACGGCTCACGCGAAAGGGTGGGGCGTGCCGATTCTCGACGCTCCAGCCGGGGAGCGGCGGGATCGGTTCGTCGACCCGTACTTCCGGCGGGCGGAGCCCGATCAGGTGGTCGTCATCCTCAAAGCCCGCGAACCGGCTCGGATCCTGGTGGCCATCGGCAAAGACGACCGCTGGCATTTGGAGTACAAACGGCGATGGCCGGATCAGTACAGCTTCTATCTGCTCGATCGCGAGTGGGGCCGGATGTTCGTGCGCGTCTGCCCCTACTTTCCGTTTTCCGCCCGGGTGTGTCTGAATCAGCATCACTGGCTCGCCAATCGCCTACGCACCGAGGGCATCGCATTCCGGCAATGTGGCAACGCCTTTCTTCAGTGCAGTGACCCTGCCCGCCTCCAAACCTTGGCCGACTCGCTCACGGCGCGCGATCTCCAGCGCTGCGCGACTAGGTGGCTGCGGGCGCTCGTGCCCTTCTTCACGCCCACCGAACGCCGCGTCTGCGCGCATCGTTTTTTCTTCGCGCAAGTGGAGTACTGCGACAACCTGATCTTCCACCGCCGGGCGGCGCTGGATGCCCTCGGCGAGCGCCTGCTCGACGCGAATCGAACCATCGGCCAACCGACGAAACTCGCGATGATCTTTGGCCGCAAGATCACCAAGCGACACCGGGGGAAACTCGAAACGGTGATCGAGGACCTGGACCTTCCGAACCCCGTCATCCGTAGCTACTGCCGCGACGGATCGATCAAGCAGTACGTGCGCGATCATCTCGCGCTGCGCACCGAAGCGACCTCCAATAACGTGGCCGACTTTGGTGTGCCCAAAGCCATCGACTCTCTGCCGCAGCTGCGCGAGGCCATGGGGGCGGTCACCGACCGCTATCTCACGGTCCAACAAGACATTCTGGAAACCTTCATCGATCGCGGACAGCTGCGGCAACTCGCCGAACCGACGCGGCTCCCGAACAGCAGACGCATTCCCGGCCTCAAGCTCGATCACCCACGTCAGCTCGCCGTGATGCACGCCCTCGTCCGGTTCGCGCACATCGCGAGCAGCGACACGTTCACGACGAAGGATCTCCATCCGGCCGCGGCCGCCGCACTCGATCTGCCGACTGACCAGTATCGCCTCGCATCACTCCGGTACGATCTGTCGAAACTGCGCGCCAAACGCCTCGTCGAGAAGATTGAGCACTCCCGACGCTATCGACTCCTGCCCGACGGCTATCGCCTCTGCGTACTCTTTCTGAAGCTCTTCGAGCGCGTCTATGCCCCGCTGACGGCCGGTCTCCTCCGACCCATCGCGGCCGACGCCGCGCTCGCCGAAAAGAAGCGCCACCGACTCGACCGACTCTATCAACGCATCGTCACCGACTTGGATGCGCTCTGGCGCGCCGTCGGCCTGAGGTCTGCCGCATGACTCAGAACTCAAAACTCACAACTCATGACTTCGCGGCCACCGACGACGAGTACAAAATCCTCGTTTGGGACAGTATAAGCAGCTAATGCCACGGTCACCATGGTGGCGAGCACGTCGTGGCCGCCGCTGACGTCGTCCTGGTCGAGACGCTGTGGGCGCTCGGTACGTGGCGCCGTATCGGCGGTGGCTCGGACTCGAACCGCGCCGCCGGAGACCTCCCCATCCAACCGTCGGCCCCGACAGCGCAAGGCAGCGGCAGGCGGTCTGAACCTCGGTGATTCGGTCGAGTTGGTTACGCTGAGCGTGGTCCACGTCGCGCTGTGCTCGGCGCGAGACTTGCACTCCTGGCTCGGGCCGAGTACCCTGATCCTGCGATGGTACTACAGTACTGGACAAGTGGCCGAGCCGGATGCCTGTCGTAAGCCGACTGACGCACCGACCCGGCATCATCGTGCCATCGCGAAACCGGCATGGGCAGCGGCTGCCGGGGAAGACACGGCGCGTCATCCGGGAAGCGGTCGCGACGTGGTTCGCCCACGCGTTCGCCGGCAGTACCGCCGATCGGACGCAGATACGACCGCGTCTGCGTGGCCGTTGGGGCGCGACTACGGGCGTGGCCGTCGAGGAGGTCGAGGAGGTGTGGGCCTACTGCACGGCTGCGGAGTTCAACACGCACAGGCCTGGCCTCGTTCGGCTGGCTGAGCAGGTTGCACGGGACGGCGACCAGGACGCGATTGCTATCTTGGTCGACAGTGGAATGGAGCTGGTCGTGCGCGAGGAGACGTCATGAGTGTGAAGGAACTCGAGTCGAAGTTGAATCGGCGCCTCAAGGAGATTCATAAGGGGTACGCGGTGAAGAACCTCAAGCGGTTGCCGAACGGCGAGTACTGGTTTGACCTGGCGATGAACTTCAATGCACGGGACATGACGAGGGTGAATCGAGTTTTCGCTGAACTGTTTACGCCGGGCCGTAGCCGCCGGGTTCCCACCGTGCAGGCGAAGTTCTATCTGTCTGCAGAGACCTACGAGCGACTCCGGAAGGAGGCGGCGGAGCGCGGCGTCAAGCAGTCTGCGCTTGTCGAGGAGGCGCTCCAAAGCGCGCTCTCCTGAGGCCGCTTCTCTTTGTCCGCGTCTGGTCCTCGCTGTCACTGAGCCGTGTAGGTCAGGGCGCGCCTTCGATGAGTGACCGACTCTCAACGATGCTCTCTCGGGGTTGGACGACCTCGGCCGAGAGTCCTCGCGATACGTGATTTCGCCGGCTCATCACCGTTGGGTCTTGGCCCTCTGCTTGCGTCGCAACGTTGCTCTCGCGATGCGAGCGTACCGACCTTGCTCACGCTTCAGCCGACGTACTGATAGCCACTCGGCGCGCTCGAACGACCGAAGCAGTTCACGTTCGCTGCGTCGATACTTCATCGTCGTCTCAACGCTCCTCCTCGAAGCGCGCGTGATCAACCTCGAGAACGGACTCGCGGCCCCAATAGGGGGGCTGCGCACCGCGTGTGCTCAATGGGCACACAATGTCGTCAGGGGACCTCCTGGGCCAGGTCGAACGTGCTTCCGCGCAGGCGGTCGGCGTGACGCATCGCACTATCCTCGCGTCGGCCGTGCGGCGCTGCCCCGAACTCGACACCGCACGGGTGGCCAGGCACAGACACGGCAGTTGCGCCGGGAGCCAGTCACGATCTATATTGATCGGTGATGGCGATGAAGCGGAGATCGCCGAAGCCACGCGGGCCGTGTTCAGGGGGAGGGCGCAAGAGCATTCTGGTCGTCCTGTTCGTGCCGGCGTTGAGCGCGACGGCAGCACGGTCATCGACCAGAATCACTGGGTCGACGCCGCTCTGGAGTTGCTTGGGCGCGTGGTCGGAAGCGCGACGGCCTACGCGAAGGCGAAGGGCATCTGGCGTGATGACGAGAGAGGTGGCGCGCTTGTTAAGGACGAACCCGTCGTCATCCACTGTTACAGGACGCCAGCCGACGTCGAGCACTCCAGAAACCTCGCTGCGCTTGGGAGTTTCTGCCGAAGGATGGGACGCGAGGCGCGCCAGGGAGAGGTTGGCCTGGTCATCGGCGGCGAATAC
>JACPPN010000383.1 GCA_016190995.1 Acidobacteriota bacterium
GCGTGCCAAACGCCGCGAGCCATTGTTGAATCTGCCCCTGATCCGTGTCGCTGAGGAGCAGCGGCGCAACCGAACGCGGCATCCTTGGAGCTTATCTAATGCCGTCTTATTTGTCCAGTTATTTGTTGGACATATCACTAGCACATCCACGGATCCGGAACAACGGCAAACCGCGAATGGCGGCTCTGCCGAACGACGGAACGCCGTTCGACGCGATGCCATGGCGGCTGTGTTGGTCCGGCCCGCGCAGTCGACGCCGGATGCTAGAATGATCCCGTCCCATGCCATCAGTGAAGCTGCACACGACCACCGCCGTAAGAGTCGGTCGCGTCCAGGTCGGCGGCGGCGCGCCCATCGTCGTCCAGTCGATGGCGAATACCGACACGGCCGACGCCGCGGCGACGGTGACGCAGTGCATCGAGCTCGCGGAAGCGGGATCGGAACTGGTACGCATTACGGTGAACCTCCCGGAGGCCGCGGCCGCCGTGCCCGAAATCAAGCAGCGATTGCTCGATGAGGGCTGCACGGCGCCGCTCATCGGCGACTTCCACTACAACGGCCACATCCTGCTGACGAAGTTTCCCGATTGCGCGCGCGCGCTCGACAAGTACCGTATCAATCCCGGCAACGTCGGAACGGGCCGGCGCCGCGACGAGCAGTTCGTGACGATCTGCAAGGTGGCCCGGGACAACGACAAGCCGGTGCGCATCGGCGTCAACGGCGGCTCCCTCAATCAGGAGCTCGTCACGGCGAAGATGCAGGAGAACACAGATCGGAATCTCGGCCGTAGCTCCGAACAGATCGTCAGCGACTGCATGATTCTGTCAGGGCTTCAGTCGACCGATCTCGCGCTCGAGAGCGGCCTGCGCAGGGATCAGATCATCATCTCGTGCAAGGTCTCGCGGCCGCGCGATCTGATCGCCATCTATCGCGAGCTCGCGCGAAAGACCGATCAGCCGCTCCATCTGGGGTTGACCGAGGCGGGCATGGGCATGAAGGGGCTCGTCTGGTCCGCTTCGGCGATGGCTATCCTGCTCAACGAGGGGATCGGCGACACGATTCGCGTGTCCCTGACGCCGCGCCCGGGCGGCGATCGACGCGACGAAGTGTACGCGGCGTGCGAGATCCTGCAGGCCCTCGGGCTGCGCTCGTTCGCTCCGAGCGTGACGGCCTGTCCGGGGTGCGGGCGGACGACGAGCACCACCTTCCAGGAGCTGGCCGAACGCATCCAGGATTACATCCGGGGTCAGATGCCGGAGTGGAAGACCCGCTATGAGGGCGTCGAGGCGATGACGCTCGCCGTCATGGGCTGCGTGGTGAACGGGCCGGGCGAATCGAAGGCCGCAAATATTGGTATCAGCCTGCCGGGCGCGGGCGAAGCGCCCAACTGTCCCGTCTACATCGACGGCGAGCACTACACGACCCTGCGCGGCACCTACGACGAGCTGTCGACGGCGTTCCGACAACTGGTCGACGAGTACGTCGAGAACAGGTATCCGAAGCGGTTGGCGACCAAATAGCCATCCGGCAGTGTTTCTCGATCGAAGCCTTGACCACAGAGGACACGGAGTTCACAGAGAACCTCCCTTCGCGTTCTTCGGGCGAGAGCTCTTGACGCCCGATTCAGGATCGATGATCCGGCTCTGTCGCCTTTCCCAACACCGAATACACGACGATCGCCGTGACGAGTGACGGCACCGCCCCGCCGATTGACGTGCTCGCGTAATACACGATCGTGCCGCAGATCCACGCCGCCGCTCCCGCAAGCCTGATTCCGCCGCTCTTGTTGTAACGACCCGCCGGATCGTAGAGTTCGACCGCCTCTTCTCTGCCGCCGCGGCGGTGGAGGATGAAGAAGTGCGCGACGAGCACGCCCCCGACCGGCACCAGGATTCCGCCAAGCACCAGCATCAAATCGGCGTATCGATCCAGCCAGGCCCCCGAAAGACTCAAGGCGGAGCCAGTCAAGCCGATGGACCAGATCGCGACCTGATCGCGAACGCGCGGCAACAGGCTGCGCCACGCGAGCGACGAGAGGTAGATGTTGACGAAATTGGTCGTCACGTTCGCGACCGTGAGCAGAACCGCGCCCCACATGCCGGTCCCCGTGGCTTCGAGCATCGCGCCCGGATCGCTGCTGCCGGCCGCGACCGCTGCCACCGCGCCAATCGGCATGAACCAGAGGCTCGTCAGCGCCAGTCCGAGGAACACCGCGAGGGCGCCGTGGCGGGCGGATGCCGTGTACCGCGAGTAGTCGGCAAACATCAGGATCCACGACACTTGATATCCGATCACCACGTCGAGCCCACGCATCCACCCGGCATCGATCGATGGCGCGCGGTGGCCGATCTCAATCGGCAGACGAAGACACGCGACACTCAGCACGATCCCCACCACGAGGAGGAGCGGCACGGCGATGCGGTCCGCCAGCCGCACGAGCCGCGGACCGCCGGCCACGACTGCGGTCGCCAAGATGCCGAGTCCGAACGCCCAGAGTGGCTGGGTCGACTTGCCGCCTGCGACGCGGGCGCAGGCGGATGCGGCAATCACGTTGTTCAGGGCAATCCAGGCGAAGTTGGTCACGTAGAGAACAATCGCGACGACTGCCGCGCCGCGGAATCCAAGCGCGGCACGCGCCGCGATGACCGACGGCGCGCCCAGCCTCGGCCCGACCGGCGCAAGCGCCGCCACGAGGGCCGAGCCCGCGAGGCTGCCCGCGAGGATGAGCCCCATCGCGTCCGCGAGGGTGAACTCTGGCACCAGGCTCGCGCCCACTTGCAGCGTCGTCGCGACGATGTTGGCCGCGGCGAAGATGAGGAAGAGGTCGAAGGCGGACTGGCGGCGCTCGGAGGGGGGGACGATGCCGATTTCGGCGGCGTTCATGCTGTGGCCACCGAGTTCCGAGAGCCTGAGAAAAAAAGCTCCCACCGCAGAGAACGCAGAGCGCGCGGAGAAACGATCCTCACAGAAATCCTGGCTCGCGCGCTTGGTGTTCTCCGCGGTGATGGCTTTCGTTCACAAGCTCCGAGTTTGCGATCGTCCCTGTGGCCTCCCATCACGGAATCAGCACGATCTTCCCGCGGGCACCGGGTTCGAGGACCGCTTCGTGGGCGCGCGCCGCCTCGGACAGGGGAAACTCGCGCCCGACGACCGGCATCAGCGTGCCGTTTGCCAGCCCGGCGCCGAGCGCGGCATGAATGCTCGCCAGCTCGTCGGCCGTCGCGTTGAACAGCATCAGGCCGTGGATCGTTCCGTCACATCGCATCAGGCGCCGCGGATCGATCTCAATCGTGCCGCGGTTGCCGACGACGACGAGGCGGCCACGCCGCGCGAGCAGCGCCAGATCGTCGTTGAGATTGACGTTCGCGAGCATCTCGATGATGACGTCGAACCCGCGGCCGCCCGTGAGCTGACGGGCCGCCTCGACGTGTTCGGCCCGATGGTGATTGAGCGCGTGGTGCGCGCCGGCGTCGCGCGCCAGCTTCAAGCCCTGCTCGGTGCCGGCGGTGCCGATCACAGTGAGGCCGTGCGCGCGCGCGAGCTGGACGGTGGCGATGCCAACGCCGCCGCTCGCGCCATGAACGAGCACCGTTTCGCCCGGCAGCGCGTGCGCCTTCCGGAAGAGGGCGCGATACGCCGTGGCGTACGGCACGTGCACGGCGGCCCCCTGGGCGAACGTGACTCTGTCCGGCAGCGGATAGACCTGATCGGCCCGGCCCAGCGCGAGCTCCGCGTAGGTGCCGGTGATGGTGCCGCCGACGTACACTCGCCCTCCCGGCCGCACGTGCGCAACGCTCGACCCGACGGCCTCGACGATGCCGGCGGCATCGCTGCCCGGGATGTAGGGCAACGCCGGTTTGACGGCATGCCTGCCGGTCCGAATGTACGTGTCGACCGGATTGACCCCCGCGGCCTTAACCCGTACGAGGACCTCACCTGCGCCCGCCGCGGGATCCGGTGTCTCCTCGAGCCGAAGGACGTCCGGTCCCCCGAATTGATGCACGCGAATGGCCTTCAAGATTGCCTCCCTGATGAAGTCGACAGGTGACAGTGGACTATTCCCGCGAATGTAGAATGATGCCGTTCAATCTGCAATCTGAAATCTCCTATCTGTGATGGCATGATTCCGATTCCCGTTCTCCTTGCCGCCTATCGCAACGGGCTCTTCCCGATGGGGATGCCCTGGGGCGGCATCGAGTGGTTTTCCCCCGATCCGCGCGGGATCATCCCTCTCGACCGCTTTCATGTGTCTCGCCGGCTGACGCGGGTCCTCCGCTCCCAGCGATTCGACGTCACGGTGAACCGCGCGTTTGGCGAGGTGATTGCCACGTGCGCGGGACTCGAGGACAGCTGGATCAACGACGAAATCATCGAAGCGTACGCGGAGCTGCACAGGCTCGGCTACGCGCATTCGATCGAGACCTGGGAAGGCGCGGAGCTGGCCGGTGGCCTCTACGGGGTCGCGCTCGGCGGCGCATTTTTCGGGGAGTCGATGTTCCACCGTGCGACCGACGCATCGAAGGTAGCATTGTCCGCGCTGGTGACCCGTCTGAAGGCGCGCGGCTACGCGCTGCTCGACACTCAGTGGGTGACGCCACACCTGGCGCGGTTCGGCGCCCTCGAGATCCCGCGCGAGGAGTACTTGGCGCTGCTCGGCGAGAGTCAGCGACTCCACTGCCGGTTTGTCTGACTGCAGATCTCGGATTGCCGATCCCAGCATCTCCCGGGACTACGACTGCGATTGAGATGGTACGATAGATCGAATGCACATCATTCAACCAGCGCGCCCGAAGCCGGGTGTCACGCCCGAATCGCTATCGGGACCGCAACCGAGCAGCAGCGTCACTGAGGGCGGCGCGGCTGCGACAGCCTCGCGGCTCATCCGCGGCAAGGCACTCATCTTCTGGGACCCGAAACTCAAGGGCACGAAGTACGGCCAGAAGCTGGACGCGATCGATACCGACCAAATCACGCCAGCGGGGGATTGTGTCTCGGAAAGCCTCGACACGCTGGACGAACGCTGGAAAGCGGGTGCATTCCGGTACCTCATGCCCGACTTCCGGGAGCGCGTGCATCGCGGTGAGACCTTTCTCGTCGCCGGCGATCGATTTGCGATCGGGTCGTCGCGCGAGATGAGCCCGGCGGGACTCAAGGGCATTGCCGAAGAAGCGGGTCTCGAGCTGGTCGTCGTCTGCGGCCAGAACATGGGGGACATCTTCCGCCGCAATGCGTTCAACCTCGGACTTCACGTCGTTCAGAGCCCGGACGCGGTGGCCGACGCGCGGGATGAGGACGTGTTCGCCTTCGATCCGGTGACGAGACAACTCGCCAACGAGACGCAGGGGAAGACGTACGACCCGCTGCCACTCGCGCCGAAAGAGGAGGAAATCCGCCGGAGCGGCGGCATCTTCGCAGTCGGGCGCCGCGAGTTCCGCGCATCGGCGAAGCGGAGCCCGTCGATCGCGTGGCCGGACGAGACGCTCGCGCGGCGCATGAGCTCCACCGAGCAGGTGATCTGGGCGCATCGTGTCGACAAGTCCGCGGACGTTCGACCGGGCGGCACCGTCCGCGTGTATGCCGATCTGCTTCCCGCCTCGGACGGGACCGCGCCGTTCGCCATCCACACGTTCAACGCCATCACGGCCGGGACGATCCATCCGCGCCAGACGGCGA
>JACPPN010000384.1 GCA_016190995.1 Acidobacteriota bacterium
CGGGGCCCGAGCTGCGCGTGTTGGTTCAGGTGTTCGGCGTGGTGCCGGCGGATTTTCGCTGGGCGTCGGTCTTCACCTCGATGTTCCTGCACGGCGGATGGGTCCACATGATCGGCAACATGCTCTATCTCTGGATCTTCGGTGACAACGTCGAGGATCGCATGGGGCACGCGCGCTTCCTCGTCTTCTACATCGTCTGCGGCGTGGCGGCAGCGCTGGCGCAGGTTCTCTCCAGCCCCCATTCGCTGGTGCCGATGGTGGGAGCGAGCGGCGCCATCGCAGGCGTGATGGGCGCCTACTTCGTCCTGTTCCCCCACTCGCGCGTGCTCACGCTGCTGCCGCTTGTTTTCTTCTGGCAGGTGGTCGAGGTGCCTGCGGTGTATTTCCTGGGCTTCTGGTTCGTGATGCAGCTGTTCAGCGGCGTGGGCTCGCTGGCGGTCCCGACGTCGCAGTCGGTCGGGGGCGTGGCGTTCTGGGCGCACGTCGCGGGATTCGTCACCGGCGCTGTCGCGGTGTTCCTCTTCCGTCGTTCCGAGCGGCAGCGGATTGAATGGTGGGACCGGAGCTAGTCCCGGGTCCCGAGTCCCGGGTCCCGAGTCCCCGTGAGCCGGCTTCTGCCTCGCACCCGCCGGCGTCAGGACCGCTTGCGAATCTGTTGTGAGACCTTTGCGAGGTCGATGAGCAGACGCTCGAGCTCCGTCTGATACGCCTCAGGCTCCATCGTTTCCTTCTTCGCCTTGAGCTCCTCGACCTGCGCTTCGAGTTGCGCCCGGCGCCGGAGCAGGTCCGCGAGCGCAGGATCGTCTCCGCGCGCGACGTTCGCATCCGCGTCCAGATACGTGCGACGCGCGAGGGCGCCGTCCGGACCCGGGGCGCCAGCCTCTTTGCCGATCCCGTCCCCGCTGTCGTCGAGTACCGGGCGCTCCGTCGAAAGCTGTCCCCGTTGCTCGTACCACTGCCGCACCTTGTCGCTCGCGAAGGCGAACGCTTCAAAAATCGAGATGCGGCCGTTCTTGTCCAGATCGCCGGCGGGGTCGTCGAGCGCCTGCGCGAAGAACTCGGGAAACACCGTATCATATCGCTGCGCCGCCGAGTCGGTCGCCGTAATGACGACGCGGCCCTGCGCGCTGAGGCGCTCGAGAAACGGGAAGCTCGCCCCCGTGGTGTTGACGACAATCACGCGGGCGGTGATTCCCCGGATCAGGTCGTTCCAGGCCGACGCCGCCAGATCCGGTCCGACCAGATTGAATTTCGCGTCCGCCCCATCGAAGGTCCCGTGCCCGATGAGAACGATCAGGAGCAGGTCGTCTTTCGCCAGCCTGGCCCGCAGAGACGTGAGCACGTCACGGACGGTCTCGCGCGATGCAACCTTCGATTCCGCAACCGCCTTCTCGGCGAGCACGGTGATGTTCGCGGCGGGAAACCGAAGCTTTTCCCGGAGGGCTGTGACGAGCGTGCCACGCCACCGGTCGTAGTTCTCGGCGTATCGCTGTCCACCGGACGCGCCCGAGACCACGACGGCGTACCGCTCCGGCGCGCCAGCCCGCACCAGCCCGCAGCTGAGCACGAGGACGATCGCGACGATCATCAGGATTCGCGCGGTCATCGCAGCCCGGCGCGCCGGCGGACGATCCACTCCATCGAGAGCAGACCGACGACCAGCGAGAACGCCCACACGTTGTGCCACACGTCTTTGCGCACCGGCGGAACGCGATCGGGGGCGCTCGAGACCAGCAGCTGCGGCAGCTTCTCGATCTCGTCGGTCCCGATCAGTCGTCCGCCGCTTGCCAGCGCGACGCGCCTCAACACCTCGTCGTTCAGCCGAGGGTCGGCGAGCTCGAGCTCGGCGCCACCCACGAGCGTCCAGTCCGAGGCGGTACCGTGGCTTCCGCCGCGACGGCGTACGTCCACCAGAATGCGATAGGCCCCGGGCTGATCCGCCTGGAACTGCCCCGTGTATCTTCCGGTGGCGGCGTCCGCCAGCGACAGCAGAATCTCGCGCGGGGCGCTCGCCGGGGCCACGACGCGTGCCACGACGCTGGCATCATGAACGGGCGCAAAGGCCGCATCGCGCGCCATGACATCGACGGTCACCGGCTCGCCCGGCATCGCTCCCTCGGATGCCGTCACGTTCACCGGATCGGTTGACACCGACGCGAGCCACCGCAGCGCTTGACGCCAGAACAGCTCGAACACGCGGTCGTTCGAGGGCAGCAACATCCGCCAGCGCCACGACGCCTCGCCCGAAAACACCATCGAGCGACCGCGCCCGTACTGCTGAATGGCCACGAGCGGTCGCGCGAGGCCTGACGCGTGGCCGGTCATGGCGAGCACGATTGCGCCGGGCCGGGGCCCACCCAGCGCCGCGCTGAAGGCAAGCGACGGCATCGCGTCCCACTTGTGGCGGCTGTCCTCCAGCGACGGGCCTACTTGCATGACGGGATGACGTTCTCCTTCGGGTGTGAGGATCAGCCTGTTTGGCTGTCGCACCCCGCCGTCGCTCGTGCGAACGACATCGCCCGCGCGGTCTCCGAGCTCGACGGGGATGATCTCCTCGAGCGGTGTTCCGGCCAGGCCGCGGCTCGCAAACGACCGCGCGCCGAGCACGAGCAGGCCGCCACCGCGCTCCGACACGAACCGCGCGGTCACGTCGAGCTGCGCGCGTGACAGCGCGCTGCCATCGATGTTGGCAAGCACGACGGCGTCGTAGCCGAACAACGCTTCCCGTTCTTCCGGATAGCCGCTGGCGAGCGCTGATGTCCGTGACGCGGCGCCCTGCACGTAAAACGTGTCCTCGCCGCGCTCGTTCTGGCCCTTCCGGGCGACCGAATCCACGTCGAGGCCCGGGTCGTGCCTCCACGCCCGCAGCAGAAACCCGTGCTCAAAGCCGGGTGCGCCCTGCACGAGCAGCACGCGACGGCGTCGCCCCGCGGGGCGGACGAGCACGGTCCTGGCGTTGTTCTCGGCAACCAGCTCCGAGCCGTCCTGCGGAATGCGCAGCGTATATAGCGTCGCCGCATCCTTGTTCGGTGACACGTAGAACAGTTCGCGCACCGGAGAACCGTCGGCTTGCGGCGCGACGCGCCGGACCTGAATGGGTCTGCCGTTTTCCAGGAGGTGCACGTCGAAGGGCGCGACCCCGTATCCGTGGCTGACGAGAGACGCACTGAGCTCGACGAGCGACTGCACGAGAGGCGCCTCGCCTGCCGTGAGGCCGAGGACCTCGCGATCGTGCTGCACGGAACGGGCGCCGAGGCCGATCGGGTACACGGGCGGTCCTCCCGACGCGACGTTCAACGCAGCATCGCGCGTTCCGGTCTGCCCGCCATCGGAAATGACGACGATTCCGGGAACGGCCTGGCCTCGATAGCGTTCCTTCGCCGACCTGAGGGCGCCCGCGAGGTCGCTTCGCCGTGCATCTGCGGTGAGACGCGCGGGATCGATTGGCGCGAGCGTCTCGCCGAACGCCAGCACTTCGGTTCGCAGTTCCGCGCCCAGGGCGCGCTTCAGATCCCGTTGCACGAGCTCCGCGGCTTGCGCGATGCGCGCGCGTCCACCCACGTCCGCGATCCGCATACTGTGCGACGTGTCGACCAGAATCGGAACGACGCCGTCACGCGGGCCGCGCGTGGAGCGCACCGTCACCGGGCGCATCAGGAAGAAGAGAAGCGCGAGAAAGGCGACGAATCGAAGGCCGATGAGCAGGCCGCGCGTCGAGGCGGCCAGGGGAATGGCGGTGCGCGCGTAGGCACGATACGAGAGCACGCCCGCACTGATGAGGAACAGGGCGAGCGC
>JACPPN010000381.1 GCA_016190995.1 Acidobacteriota bacterium
GCCCACTCAAAACGGGGGTGGTCTAGATCTGAGTTTAGAACATCGAGAATTTCGTGCAAGAGGGTCGATTCCTGGACGGAGCGCATGGGAGACACGCTGTCAACCAGCTTCGCGTGGACAACGGGCGAGAGAATCCTCGCGCCCAGGGTGTGGCCACTGCCTACCTCTCTTTACAAATCGGCTGCGACTTCTACAGTGAAAGGAGTCCATCTGATGTAGCCGAATAGGAGGTAGACATGACCTGGGTAGATTTCCGCGCGGTCAAGGAAGCGGTGTCGATGGCGGATGGCCTGGCGCGTTACGGCGTGCATCTGCGTCAGGCGAACGGGTTCACGTTGCGTGGTAACTGTCCGCTGCCATCGCACTCGACGAAGTCCGCGGGGACGTTCGTCGTGAATACGGAAAAGAACATCTGGACGTGCAAGTCGGATTCATGTCGGCAGACGTCCGACAAGAAGGGGGGCAACGTCCTCGACTTCGTCTCGGCGATGGAGAATTGCAGTGTGCGAGAGGCTGCACTCAAACTGGCTGACTGGTTCCACGTTTCTGACGAACGCAAGCGCGAGGCCGTGAAGTCGAAGATCGTGACACCTGAACCGCAACCGGAGCCGGCAACAAACACGCCCCTCGGCTTTCAGCTGAAGGGGATCGACCCCGGCCACCCCTACCTCGCGGAGCGGGGTGTCCAACGAGGCGTCGCCGAGTATTTCGGCGTCGGATTCTTTCCAGGTAAAGGCTCGATGTCTGGGCGTGTCGTGTTCCCGATCCACGACGAGCAGGACCAACTCGTCGCCTACGCAGGCCGCTCACTGCACGGCGAGGAGCCTCGCTACAGGCTTCCGAACGCGTTCCATAAGAACTGCGTACTCTGGAACCTGAACCGAGCTTCAAGGTCCGGTGAGAAGAGAGTTGTCCTCGTTGAAGGTTTCTTCGACTGCATGAAGCTCGTTCAGGCGGGGTTCACCACCACGGTCGCCCTGATGGGCAGGACGCTCTCTGAAGCGCAGCACGCGCTCCTGACCAATCGTTTTCGTGAAGTCTTGGTGATGCTCGACGGCGACGAACCAGGACGAGCAGCGAGCGCAGAACTCGCGTCTGGACTGGTCCACGCTGCATTCGTGCGAATCGTCGATCTTCCTGCCGGTGTCCAACCGGACCAACTGTCATCCGAACAGATCAAGGAGTATCTGGGGAACGCTTAGGCGTTCCCCTTTTTTGTTCTTGTGGTGGATCACGTCTGGCCCCGGTCCAGCCGTTCCGGCGCGACGAATCGTGGCTCTGACTCGGGCTCATCCAACGCGAACGAAGAATATTACGCTGCCAGTACTTCGTCGATCTGGTTGTCGATCTGCGCGGGCGTGGTCCCCCAGTGACTTCTGGACTTCCAGAGAACCTTCTGTTTGGACTGAAACGTTCCTGGGGTTACGTGCTGAGGAACACTGACCGTATGCAGCGGGCCAGAGACGTCGCCACGTTCGTTGATCGTCCTGACGTACCACCGGTAGTTCGACAGGTCCTGAAGAATCTTCGGGCTCGCGAGGCCGATTTCTCTCGACACGCGTTCAGCATCTTTTGCTCCGAGCCGACCGGCGATGATGGTGCTGACATTTCCAAAGATGGCGTCCTCTGACCCTTCCGGCAGTTGGGCGATGGTCTGGTCCGCCAACGTGAGCCCGACATTGTATTTCCGCGTCTCTGACAGGATGTACTCAGGGGAGTTGCCCCTGGTTAGATTGTGAAATTCGTCGATGTAGACGCCGTGAAATGGCCTCTCCGGCTGCGCTTCACGCTCGAGCGCTGCGAAGAGAATTTTGGAGACCAAGACCGAACCCAGAAAGGAACCGGCTTCAGGCCCCAGCGCGCCCTTGGAAAATCGGCACAAAATGATCTTGCGATCGTTCATCGCTTTGCCCATGTCTAACGAGCCTTGCTGACAGACGGTGTGTCGGAGGACAGGATTCGAGATGAATGAGTCAACCTTGTTCATGCCGGGCGCGAAGGCCGACTCCCGTTGGCGAGCGTCCCAGTCCTCGTCGATTTTCGTATAAAAACTCCGCAGATTCGGCGACTTCGCTTTTGAAAACAGTCGATTCCGGTACGACGCGTCGATGAAGAACTTGTAGATATGCAAAAGCGTCGGTCGTGGTTCGACCTCGATAATCGCCTGCCCGGCATTCCTGACGATGAAATCGGATTGGGGCCCCCAGGCGTTTTGACCCCAGATCGTCGAGATGATTTTCAGCGTCTGCTCGAGTCTGAGGACCTTGTTGTTGCCATCCAGTGGATTGAGGCCAATGACGCGGGCGTCCAGGGGATCGAACCAGATGACGTCATTGGTTCTGTCCTTTGGGATTCTCGAAACGATCTCGTCCACCAGCGAGCCATGGGGATCAACGACCGTCACCCCATCGCCAGCGTCAATATCGCCGGCAATGAGAACCGCGAGCAGCGTTGACTTCCCAACGCCGGTAGCCCCAATGATCAGTTTGTGTTTTTGCCTCGGAATCGCGACAGCGCGCTCGCCCCCATAACTCAAGTTGTGACCGATGATGACGTGCATGGTTTCCGGCCCCTCCACCCTCGAAGCGGGCTACGCTCCGGGTGGAGGGTGACAGAGCGCATCCGCATGTCGAACGGACCGCGCAAGTTTCATTCTACAGGTCGAGAAAACTCCGCTCAAGGCCCGTGGGTGTTTTGAAAATCCTCTCCATGACATCGCGCTTGTAGGCGTCCTCGGTCGTAATCCAGAACATCGCGTAGGGATAGAGCTCCTCCAACGCTTCAGGAGGTTGGTTTGGCGCTCCGGGTTCTTGACGACAATGATCACCCGGAAGTCGTCAAACCTCGTCCAGTCTCGAAGACACGCGCGTGTCCGACGATAGCGGAAGTAGGCCTTCAGCTTGCGGATGAGTCCGGACTCGCCGTGCCGGTAATTGCCCTGCCGAGATTTCTCGATTTCGAGGAAGAAGTAGTAGGTGCGTGTGCGGTTCGCGTTGCCAGGGTCCGTGATGCCGAAGACGGCGTCCGGGTTGACGGTGCGTCTCAGATCCCGTCGGCGCCAGTACAGCTCCAGGCCGTGTCGGGCACAGCCCTGCTCGAGGGCGATGTGGAATTGGGAGATCTCGTCCTCATGCCGAAGCGTGTTGGGACTTTTCTCGTCGTTGAATTTCCCCCCGCCGTGGTCAAGATTGTGCTGTCTGGCGAGTCTGAGTCCGGCGCGGGAAAGCCAGTACACGTGCTGATAGCGCCGGAGGCTGTCGTCGCCATCGTCCTGAGCGAGCGGTCCACGTCTCAAGTATCGCCGCAGGGCGAAATCCCTGAGGATTCGTCTCGTCGAGCGTTCAACGGATGCCTGGGCTTTCACGTCGGCGGCATCGAACGGCTCGAGCAGACGGTAGAAGTCGGACGTCTTGAGGTAAGCCTTTTCGACAAGCAACCTGAGAATCTGTTTTCGCGACCGCGTCAATCGAAACGGTTGCGTCGGTTGTCGTTGAGAAGTTAATACCATTGAAGTGAAGCAGGGACGTTGAAGACTGTCAAGGCCACGTTCTGTGGCCGGCGTGTCATGGGTCCGCTGCAATGACGACGTGATGACCGCCCAAAAGATCCGACGTCGTGGTCGGCGACTTCTTGGTTGCTCTGTCGGTATTGGGGAGTAGGCCTGTCCCCGCCCGAGGCTGCAGCCTCCCGTGTCTTTTCAGGAGACCACGGACGTGTTCGCCGCTAAACATCTCCAGCCTCTCGTGTAGGTAAATCCTGCCTATCCGGTTCTTCAAGGCGACGCGCCCCTGGGCGCGACTCGACACACCACGCAGTTCCATTTAGTTCCGCCAACCGTCCTGGAGCGGTGAGCGGAACCGAAAGCCGCTAGGCTTGAGGCCGCGTAGCGGCGGGCAAGCGACGCGGTGCCGCTAGGCAAGATCCCTGATAAGGGAGCTAGCGGCGCTTGCCCGCCGATAGGTGGGGACGGTTGGCGAACCAGTTTTTGTTCGATAGAACGTGGCCGATCGGCCACGGTTGGACCCACGCTAGTTGTTCCTTTGATGGACAAGTTGAGGAATGAACAAGAGGACTGGCAGTTCCCGGCTAAGTACCTTCCCGGTCGATTCTCTGCTGCGCCGAGGTGGGAACGGGAGCCACGATCCTCGTCGAGGTTCGATTCGCCCAAGATGAGGGCGTCGATGACGCCCCGCGCCGTCGGCGCGACGATTGAAGCCGCTTGCTCTTCAATTCTCCAAGAAGGTCCCTTCCCCGCGTTTTTCCAAACAGGCAATGGGTTCTTTCAGGTCAGGACCATGTTGCGCACCCCGCCGTGGAAATCTCAAACGTCGGCGCTTTGTACACATCAGAGGAGGCAACGCAGAGACCGATGGCGAGCGTGGTCCACACGATCGCGGCAGTGCTGATGATTCCACTGATCGTGGCCCCTCTTGTGTACATGGTCAACCCACGACGCGGCACCGAGCTATTGAAACACGCGGTCACCCTGCTGGCTGTGACCGGTTTCGGCCTATGCCTGGTCGCGTCACTGATCAGATCGCTCGCAGACAGCGGATGGCTGCAAGTGCTGTTCGCGGTCGCGATTGTCGTCGCGTACCTCGTGCGCGAATCCAGACTTGGCCGACCCGACAAGGCTTCGGTCCCATCCGGAGGCGCGGAGCGGACGCCGGTCCTGCCGAACGACTTTGACAAGGGCTTCAAGTGAGAAACGTGCTGGCGGTGCTCGACAAAGTCCTTAGCCGACAAATCGCGGCCCAGACGCGTGCGCATCTCGCTCACATCGTAGACGCTCACTCACACGCCTCACGCGATCAGACGACCGCGCTGATGGAACGGTTAGCGTCGGAACCAAGTCCGCACGCGCTCCTCGGCGAGACCGAGTGGCGTGAGCCAGTGCGCGTGCCGCTCGCCTATCTCGTCCCCGCGCATTCCGTCATCACCGGCGGCACCGGATCGGGCAAGACGATGGCCGCCTTGCTCGTCATTCAGGCGATTCTTGAATCGCCAGAACCGCCATTCGCGTTCGGCGTGTTGGACGCCAAAGGGGAACTCTTCGAGCGGACGCTGTACCTCCTGGCCTGTCGGTTGCGCGACCTACCGCCGGGCGACGCCGATCGGTTGCGCGACCGGATCGTGATCGTCGACTTGGCGTCGCACGATCCGCTCACGAGCTACAACATCGCGAGCCCGTGGTCGGGTTGCGATCTCGACTTCTTCGTGACGAGCCGCGTCGAAACACTGCAGGAGCTCTTGCCATCGGGCGACGGTCTGTCGGTGCGCGTTCCAGCGGGTGGGCAGCGAAGCGTCTCAGCGTGGTGCGGGGATTTGCCGGACACCTGTACACGATCGATCCCGCGACTGAAATTCCACCCGCGGATCTGTTGCGATGGCGAGCACGCCGGGCGACGCCGTATCTCTATACGGACGAGGAGGTGGCGGCCCTGATCACGGCCACCGCGACGTTGCGCACCTCCCATCGTGTTGCGACGTATCAAACGCTGATCGGTTTGCTGGCGGTCACGGGGATGCGGGTCGGCGAAGCCATCGCGCTCGACCGCGACGACTTCGATGTCGACCATGGCGTGCTGACGGTCCGCCACGGCAAGTTCGGAAAATCCCGCGAGCTCCCGTTGCATCCGAGCGCGGTCACCGCGGTCGATCAGTATCTGCACCGCAATGACCGGCCCCGTCCGGCCGCGCGGACATCCGCGCTGCTGGTCTCGACGGCGGGCACGCGGCTGCTCGTCTGTAACGTGCAGTACACGTTCCGCACCGTCGTGCGCCGCGCTGGTCTGAAACCGCATTCCGCGGCATGC
The DNA here is from genome assembly GCA_016190995.1 of Acidobacteriota bacterium. Taxonomy (GTDB): domain Bacteria; phylum Acidobacteriota; class Vicinamibacteria; order Vicinamibacterales; family JACPPN01; genus JACPPN01. Next base: position 5,817 of record JACPPN010000381.1, read on the forward strand.
CGGCCTCGGCTTCACGACGTACGCCATCGGTTCGCCGTCTGCACCTTTCTGGACGCGTACCGACAAGGCCAGGACCCAGACGCGCGACTCTCGCTGCTGTCCACGTATCTCGGTCATGTCGATCCCAAGAACACCTACTGGTATCTCTCGGCCGCGCCAGAGTTGCTGCAGTTGGCCGGTGATCGCCTCCAGCGCCACCTGGGAGGTGCCTCATGAGTACCCTCGCACCGACGCTGCAGACGTTTTTTACCGATCGTCTCGTGCGGCAACGTCAAGCCAGTCCCCACACCGTCGCGGCCTACCGAGACACCCTGCGGTTGCTGGTGCGCTTCTCGGCTGAGCGCCTCCGCACCGACGCCGCCAAGTTGGATATCGGCGATCTCGACGCGTCGCTCATCAGTGCGTTCCTCGATCATCGCGAACACGAGCGCGGCAACAGCATTCGTACCCGCAATGCTCGGCTGGTCGCGATTCGCTCGCTGTTTCGCTACGCCGCCCTTCGGCATCCGGAGCACGCGGCAGTGATCGCGCGCGTGCTCGCCATTCCCCAAAAACGTTTCGAGCGGCGTCTGGTCACCTTCCTCACAGAGCCAGAAGTCGAGGCCCTTCTTGCCGCGCCGGATCGGACCACCTGGACCGGCCGGCGCGATCACGCCCTGCTCGCGCTCGCGGTTCAGACGGGGCTCCGCGCGTCGGAGCTGATTGCGTCGCGGTCCACCGACGTCCACTTGGGCGTCGGTCCCCACATCAGCTGTCTGGGAAAAGGGCGGAAGCAACGGATCACGCCGCTCACCGCGCCCGTGGTGGCGGTGCTGTCCGTCTGGCTCCGCGAACGCGCCGGCCAAACGGACGATCCTCTCTTCACGACGCGCACGGGGCGGATACTCAGTCGTGACGCACTCGAGCGCCGGCTCGCGATCTACGTCACGACGGCCGTTCGCGCGTGTCCGTCCTTGGGGGAGAAAAAAATCACGCTTCATGTACTTCGACACACTTCCGCGATGAGGCTGTTGCACGCGGGGGTCGACATCGCGGTCATCGCGCTCTGGCTCGGTCATGAACAGGTGGAGACCACCCAGATCTACCTTCATGCCGACCTCGCCCTCAAAGAAAAAGCCCTCGCGAGGACCACGCCTGTGAATATCAGCCCCGGCCGCTACCAGCCGCCCGACGCGCTCCTCGCATTCCTTGAGGCACTGTGAATATGCCGACCTGGTCATCGCGCGGACCGCCTGCCGACGCACGTGAGCCGGCCACGTCGGCATATTCTGGAAGTTGGCATACTGCGCGACACAGGTTTGATGCGCGGCGTGAGTCAACTGCCGAGACGGCGCCCAGCCATCGCGGACCAGGATCCCCGCAAAGTCCGCGCCGAGCAGCACCGCCGCCTCGTCGAAGCCACGACCGGGTTGAATGGCGTAGACCGTGGTCGTCGGGGTGGTGGCCACCCACAACCAGTGCAACGCGGCGCCCACGCGCCAGCCGGTTTCGTCAGGGACCACCACGGGACTCTGGCGCACCGTGTCGATCAGCGCCGCATACGTGGGCGCCGCCCTGCGCGCCGCGCGATGCAACGCGTGAACCAGGCCCCCGGGCGTGACGGTCAACCCGAAGTGCTGCTGATAGAACCCCGTGATCTTGGTGAGCGGCAGGCCACACTCCTTATGCAGGTGCGCCGCGGTGGCGATTGCCTGCGGTCCCACGTGCGCCGCGGCGGCGCCCAGCGCATCGGAGGTTTGGAGCGGATGCCGGCCCTGCACGCGGCGGCCACAGTGCTGACACGCACCGATGTGCACGTGGAACGCGCGGATGAGGGGCCGCACGGGCGGCAGATCTTCCTGATATTGCGTCGTGACGGTCGTCTCGATCACCGGGCCCGCACACTCGGGACACGTGGCCGGCAGCGGGGCCTCGTACGAATCATCAATGCGCCCGGGAATCGGGCGTCGCGCCCGGCGCCCGTAGGTCATCCCGGCGCGCCGACCTGGCGTTCCCCCGTGGCCTTGCCGGCGATCCTTCGCGAAGGGAGCCGCCTGACGAAACCCGGCACGGCGCGCCGCATCGAGTTGTTGTTTGAGGCGTTCGTTCTGCCGCTTCAACTGATCGCGCTCGCGATGCACCTGATCCCGCTGGCGCTCCGCACGCGTCAATGCTTCACTACGGAAGTTCCATTCGCCGAAGCTCGGACCGTTCGTGTACGCCATCGGCAAGAGGAATCTAGAGCGCTTCAGGCCACACGCCTATTCCGTATGCAGGATCGAGGATGGAGGTACCAATCCGTACCTGCGGGAGCAGCGGGCAATCGAGGAGTTCTTGACGGGCATCGAGCCGAAATACGAAAGTGCTGTGGCACGCTTGCTCGCGCCCAACGTTGATCCCGAAGCAATCTACGTGGTCGCTGGATTCGTCGCGTATGTCCTCACCTGTTCGCCAGCCGGCATGCGTATTCACACGGAGCCGATGAAGGCTCTCCGTGACGTTGCTGCTCGGGCGCTTGACTCGAAGGGTCAGTTACCGCCTCCGCCGCCGGAACTCGGCGGTAGCGGTCTGGCGGAGCTATTGCATCGGGGCAAGGTACGCTTCGAAATTGATCCGAAGTATCCACAAGCTCTGGGCATCGCCTCCATCGTTGCCCGTACAGCCGCATTTGGGAACTTCAAGTGGGACGTGTTGATCAATCGATCAACCGATAGTCCATTCTTCACAAGTGACTTGGAGATGCTGAAAGGCATCGCGTGATGTCGGGTAGAGCCGCAGCCTGCGGATTCCCGCCATAATCCCGCCAGAATGGCGGGTTGCAAACCTGGCTAGCCAGGGGGCTGGCCAGTGTCGCGACCTAAGGTTAAAGCGGCACCAGCGCACTCCTGCACGCGATCCTCGGCACCCAGATGGCGCCCTCGCTCCCCTTCAAGAGCGCGTCGCCGTCAATCGCCATTCGGCACGTGCCTTCGGCATGGAGGATCGCCGTACAGAGTGCAATGAACGCATCCGCAGCGTCGTAGTCCGGAGTCTTTCCGCCGGAGCTGTAGCGGCAGCAGAGCGCCCGCAGCCGGGGATCGACGTCGAGCGTGATGCCGGCGGCCGTGCAGGCGGCGATGCCCAGTCGCATCGCTTCCTCGGGTCGGGACTTGTAGTTCGCCAGACCCATCTGGCGCAGCGTCGCACCCGGGTAGACCTCGATGACCTCGCCGGTGCCGCGCCCGCCCGGGAACGGCAGAATCCGATACCGATGGGACTCCCACAGACGCGAGAGAACCGCGTTCCCAAGCAGCGTCATCTGGAACGTCGCCTGGAACTTGTCCTTGAGGGGGGGCTGGCCGCCGGCCACGATGTCCGTGGCGCGCCTGGCCCACAGGCGCGCGCGGTCGGAGCGCGAGCGCCATGCGTCGAATGGGCGGAAGTCGAGCGGCTCGCCAAGCGGCAGCCGCTCGGCGACGAACGCGTTGAACGTCCGCCAGCCGCTGAACGCGCCATGCGTGTACCCGGCGCTCGCAGCGAACTTCTCGTCGCGGAGGAGCACGTCAGGGAGGCTGAAGGGGAAGTCGAAGGCAACAATGCGGACGGTGCGCGTGAGCAGCTCGTCGAGCAGCTCTTTCGCGCTCCAGCCTGGCGGGTCTTTCGCGATCAAACGCTCGTTCACGCCGATCGCATCGACTCGGTACCTGCGGTCGGCGACCGCGTGTGCGGCGATCGCGATGATCTTCCGGCGCTGGTCGCGTGCGCGCCGGGGGGCGCCGAAGTCCACGCCGACGACAGTGTTGGAGGCGGCCAGCATCACAGCCCGAGACGCTCCACCGCTTCGGCCGGCGCGACGATGCGAATGCCTTGGTACTGTACCAGCTTCACCAGATGTGGATCCCCGGAAACCACGAGATCGACCTTGGCGGCGACGGCGCACGCGAGCACCGCGTCGTCGTCGGGGTCGTCGATGATTGCTGGCGGGATGATCGCCGGGACAACCACGGTGGTCAGGGCTGCATAGCCCTCGAAGATCTGAGTCGCAGTCAGCCCGCGGGCTTGAAGGTGCTTGGCGAACTTCTCGCGGCCGAGTACACCCTGCAGCTCGGCGAGCAGGGGAGCACTAGCGCAGAGAATCAGGGATCCGGCTTGCGCGGCGTCGATCAGCTTTCCAGGGTTGCCGCGCCAGAGAAGGCCAGAGACGGCTGCGTTGGTGTCAAGGACGAGCCGCACGACGGACTTCCGCGCGGTAGGCGTCGATCTCGGCCTGGATCTCCTCAGGCGTCATGGGGGGAAGCGGGTTGGCCGTTAATGCATCGCGCGCTTGGACGAGGCCCTCGACTCTCCTGGCAAGCAACGCCTCGCGCACCATCCGTTCGAGTGCCTCCGGTTCGAGCAGACCTGCCTTCTTCGCCTGCGTGGCAAGCGTATCGGGCAAGTCGATCTCGACGTTGACTCGGCTCATGGCGGGCAAGAACGTCCTTCGCTCAACATCGAGGATACCACGGCGTCTTCGGAGGCCCGGCAACCAACCCAGCGGCCGCGGACGCACGCCCTCAGCGTGCGCCTTCCGCCCCGCGCTGACTGTGACGTAACTGTGACGTGACGCTGTCGATTCCGCGAGATCTACTGCGGTTTACGGCGATCGATGGAGTAGACGCGATCGCCGCTAAGTGGTTGGCTTCGCAACGGTAATCGAAATCTGCAGCACGCCGTCGCAGACCGCCAGAGCAATTTCCAAGCGTGCTCCTTCAACCACTCGGACATCTCTCCGCTTTAGAATCAACAACTTACGGCAACGACTCACGCGAAAAGACCGCGAATTGTGTAACACCTCCTGATGTGCCGCGATCACTTACGGGCATTTCCAGCATAGCGGCCGCCAAACAAGTCGGTGATCACCGGCACGGGTCAGCGGCAGATCGCGAACCTTGAAGGCGACCGTGTGAGTCAGGCATTGTCGGGATTCGTCGGATGAACCACCAACTCGAACGAGCGGCCGTCGCGGAGTCGAACGGCGGCGAAGTGACGCACGTCTCGCGTCGCCAGACGACGGATGCCGAGCGACTCGGCGAGCGCCACGACCGAACCATCGACGAGGCCGAGGCCGAGATCCGCGAAGCGTCGGTCCACTTCCATCGCCCGTGAGAGCTGGCCGACGGTCGGCGGCGCGTAGGTAAAGGCGCCGCGCGCAAGATCCTGCATGAACACCTGCATCGCGTCGCGCTCGTCGCGCAGGAAGTAGTCGACCTCGGCGAGCACGAGGCCCGGAACGTAACGAGTGCGTGACTGGTCAATGGCGTCGCGGAAGCGCCTGTGGTCTGGCGCGCTCTCGACCAGGTAGTCGATGAGCGCACCGGTATCGCAGATGAGCGCCGCCGCGCTACCGGCCGGCACTGAACAGCTCGCGCTCGTTGCCGCGCTCCGTCAGCGCTCGGACAGTGCCCGCGCTTCGCGGCTTGGGATGCTGTCGGTACTGTTCGAGCACAAGGGCCAGGTGCTGGCGGATGAATTCTGAACGCGAGATCCCCCGCTCGCGAGCGGCCCGGGAGAGCAGCCGATCGTCCTCTGGATCCAGCGCGATGGTCGTCGCCTTCTTCCTCGAAAGTGCCATGAAAGTAATATGACCTAACGAATGGCAGCGGTCAAGCCGTTTCAGGGCGAGTCTTCCGGGTCGCCTATACGCTTCGCGTGAGTTGAAATGTGACGGGCGATGTTATATAGAAGTCCTATAAAGGAGTCCTATTCATGGCCGATCCGGTCGCCTCGCTTGTCAAGGGCACCGTGGACCTGCTCGTCCTCCGGACGCTCGAACTGCAGCCGCTCCATGGCGCTGCTATCGCCGAGCGCATCTTTCAGACAACGCGAGGGACGTTCCAGATCAAGGCGGGATCGCTGTTTCCCGCGCTCCACCGCCTGGAACAGGACGGATGGATCGAAGGGGAATGGGAAACGCCTCCGAAGGGGCGCCGCATCAGGTCCACCGTCTGACTCGCCAGGGACGCCGCCATCTGTCGGCCGAAAAGGCGACGTGGCAGCGCGTCGTCACTGCGATGAGCCTGGTGCTGGAATCGTCGTCGTAGTCATGTCGATCCTCCGCACTGTCCTCGCGAGGCTTCGGGCGCTGCGGCGATCCGCACGCGCCGATCGCGATCTCGACGACGAGCTTCGCGCGTATGTGGACGCGCGGGCCGCTGCATACGAACGGCGCGGCCTCGCGCCCGCGGAGGCGAAGCGCGCGGCCCTCATCGAGATCGAAGGCGTCGAGCAGGTCTAAGGAGCGCGTGCGGGACGTGCGCATCGGATCCGCGCTCGAGGCGGCCGCGCGGGACGCCCGATACGGCGCGCGAGTTCTCTGGCGATCTCCTGGCTATGCCCTGGTCAGTCATCATGACCATCGCGCTCGGCATCGGCGTGAACGCCGCGATCTTCAGCGTGGTGCACGCCGTGCTGTGGCGATCGCTCCCTTATCCGGACGCTGCCCGCATCGTCGTCATCGAGGC
>JACPPN010000046.1 GCA_016190995.1 Acidobacteriota bacterium
CGGTCCACACGCGTACACCATCATGTCCGTGCTCGAGGCAAGGCGGCGCAACTCGTCCTCGAGTGGAGCCGTGACGAACCCGCGAGCGCCGCGCGAGCCATCTTCCGTCGAGAGCACGAGACGGACCCCAAGCGAGGCGAAAAGGTCGACACGAAAGAGCTCGTGGCCGGTTCGCGCGCCGTAGAAGAGGGTCGACCGCGTGCCACGCCTGGCCAGCGCAGCCGCGAGCGTGGCGAACGGCGCGACCCCAACGCCGCCGGCCACCATCAAGGCTTCCTGGGGGGGGGCGACTGTCTCGAAGGGGACGCCGAGCGGTCCGAGACAGGCGACGCGATCGCCGGCCCGCAGCTCGTACAGCATCCGCGAGCCGGCCCCGACTTTCTTGTTGAGCAGTGACACACCGCGCGGCGTCCCGCTCTCGTCGATGATCTCGAACACGGAATACGGACGACGCAGCAGCGGATCGAGACCGCGCGAGGGCTTGATCATGACGAACTGCCCCGGCGCGGTTGACGTGGCGATGGCTTCGGCGGCGAGCGAGAGGATGTTGTACTCGTCGGAGAGGCGGACGTTCGAAAGCACTTCGGCCTCGACGTCGACGGGCATGGGGGGGAGTATATCTGAGAAGCGGAGTGCTGCGTGCTGAGTACTGAGCGCTGCGTGCGAGGGCTGGGTGCTGGATGCTCCGCCCCGGAAGGCGGCAAGCGAGGAGGTGCTCGCCTTCGCGAACGCGCTCGTGCGCACCGCGATGCGAGAGTCAGTCAATCCTGGAGGGCGCGTCGAGGGTCGGCTATGATGAGGCGCAATGCGCTATCTCCGGATGCTCACCAACTCGATGATGGGCGGCGCGCTCGGCGCTGCCTACATCGTGATTCTTTTTGTCGAGCTGAACCCCGGAACGACTCCCACCCTTGCGAGCCTGGTCTCGCTCTCCGGCACGCTGGTGCTCTTCTACGGTCTGAATCTCACCGTCGTCTTCTACGGTCTCATCGTCCTTGGCCAGCTCTTTGCGGTCGAGGTGTTCTCCCCAGGGTGGCTGAGCGTTCGTTTGCTCGCGTGGTTGAGCACCGTCGCGTGCGGCGCTGCAACCGTCCTGATGTGGCTGAACGCGCAGGATTTTGCGGTGGCCCTCGAGGAGCACACCTTCCGCCGCATGCTCCAGATCGCCGTGATTCTCTTCTCGTGCACGCTGGTGATGTTCGGCGTGGCCGTTCTGCAGGTTTCGCTGTCCCGGCGCCGCAGCCTGCTGGCCGCCTTTGTCCTGATGGCCAGCATCGGCGCCTCTGTCGCGGTCCCACTCGCCCTGCGGAGCACCGCCTCGTCCATCCCCGTCGAGTCGAAATCGCTCGACGTTGCGACGATGCCTTCACCGTCAGGGCCGATGCCGCGAGTTGTGATGCTCATTCTCGATGGCGCGTCGCTCGACTACATCACGCCCGCGGCGGCCGAAGGCCGATTGCCGAACTTCGGCAGGATCCTCGACACGGGCGCCGCCCTCCATTTGACGACGATCCGTCCGACGCAGCCGGGCCCGGTCTGGACCGCGGTGGCGACGGGAAAACTTCCCGTGAAGAACGGCGTCCGCTCGGCGGCGACCTATGCGGCCGGCGCCAACGTCGGGCTCATCGAGCTCCTGCCCGATCACTGCTTTTCGCGCGCGCTCGTCCACCTGGGATTCCTCAGCGAGCACCCGAACGATTCCTCGTCGGTGCGCGCGCCGCCGCTCTGGACCATCCTGAGCAGCCTCGGGATCTCCGTCGGGATCGTCGGCTGGCCGCTCTCGCATCCCGTGGCCCCCGTGCGGGGCTTCCTCATCAGCGATCGATTCCACGTTGCCGAGGCAGCGTTGATTGAAGGGGGCGAAGGCCGGGCCGCCTATCCGCGCGAGGCGCTTCCCGCCGCGATTGAAGCCGCGGCAGCGGCGGAAACCGAGACGCCGCCGATTCCGGCGCTCGCCGGGCTCGAAGAGGGCGCGCTGCAGCAGGTGGCATCGGATGATCCCACGGCGCGCGATCGACTTTACGGTCGCGTGGCCCTGGAGCTCGATCGCAGCTACCGCCCGCAGGTGCTTGCGGTCCGCTACCAGGGACTAGACGCGGTCGGGCACCGGTTTCTCCGGTACGCGATGCCGCGATCGTTCGGGGATGTGTCGGAACAGGAACGGCGGCAGTATGGAGACGTCCTCGAGCGGTACTACGCGTTTGTCGACGGGGCGGTGGGGGTCGCGCTGTCATCTCTGGGCGTGAACGATCTGCTGCTTGTCGTGTCCGGCTTCGGGATGGAGCCGGTCAGCCTCGGGAAGCGTCTGTTGGCACGAGCCATTGGCGACCCTGACCTGAGCGGCACGCACGAGCGCGCGCCCGACGGCTTCATGCTCGCCTATGGTGCCAACGTTGCGCCCGGCAAGCTGCCGCTTGGCTCGATCATCGACGTGCTGCCGACCGTCCTTTACTTCCTCGGCCTGCCGGTCGGCCGGGACATGGACGGGTACGCCCGCACCGATCTCTTCACGCGAGCCTACACGACGGAGCGCCCGATCACGTTTATTCCGACGTATGAGAAGTGACCCCATGTGCTATCATGTGCTGACTCTTTAATTCGGTCCCGTGAGACCGCAAAGAGGCACCGTGACCACTCCTCATCGCTCTCCCGCTTCTGCCCGGTCATTCTCACCACAGGGCTCGCTGTTACAAATATCGCTCGCCGCGCGGCGCCTTGCGGCCCCGCGCAGGTCATCGCTGACGATGGCCGCGGCACGATCCGGCGCTCGGAGGATGCGATGCCGACCGTGATGGACGCCGATCGCATGTCGCGCGCTCTGGTCCGGATCGCGCACGAGATTGTCGAGCGCAATCGCGGCGTCGGCGACCTCGCGCTCGTGGGCATCCGGACGCGCGGGGTGCCGCTGGCGCGACGGATTGCCGCCAACCTGCTGACGATCGCGGCCGAGCAGATTCCGACGGGTGCCCTCGACATCACGCTGTACCGGGACGATCTGATGCGCCATGCCGTCGGGCCCCAACCGGTCGTGAGGAAGACCGAGATCCCGTTTTCGATCGACGACAAGAAGATCCTGCTCGTCGACGACGTGCTGTTCACGGGCCGGACCGTTCGGGCGGCGCTCGACGCGCTGATCGACTTCGGTCGCCCGAAAGCGATTCAGTTGATCGTCCTTGTGGACCGCGGCCACCGCGAGCTTCCGATCAGGGCCGATTACGTCGGCCGCAACGTGCCCACCTCGCGGGACGAGAGCATCCAGGTCAATTTGCAGGAGACCGACGGCCGCGACGAGGTCGTGCTGCAGCGAGCGGAGGCCGTATGAGCGCGCCATCGAATCTCGACCGCGCCGAGTCGGTCGGGCGTCCGCTGAGGGAGGAGCCGAGGCCTGCGACGCGCCTTCGAGCGCGTCACTTGCTGGGCATCGCGGATCTGAGCGCCGAGGAAATCCTCTTGATCCTGGATACGGCGGAGGCGATGAAGGAAATCGGCGCGCGGCCGATCAAGAAAGTCCCGACCTTGCGGGGCCGGACCGTCGTGAATCTCTTTTTCGAGCCGAGCACGCGGACGCGCACGTCGTTCGAGATCGCCGAGAAGCGCCTGAGCGCCGACACCCTCGGGATTGCCGTCGGCACCTCGAGCGTGGTCAAAGGCGAGACGCTGGCGGACACGGCGCTAAACCTGGAAGCGATGGCACCCGACATGATCGTGATCCGGCACGGGTCGTCGGGCGCACCGCACCTGCTGTCGCGGATCTGCCGGTCGCGGATCATCAATGCGGGCGACGGCATGCACGAGCATCCGACGCAGGCACTGCTGGACGCCTTTACCATCCGGGCGCACAAAGGACGGATTGCGGGGTTGAAGATCGCGATTGTCGGGGACCTGCTGCACAGCCGCGTGCTCCGGTCGAACGTACTCCTGCTGAAGAGGCTCGGCGCCGACGTGTGGGTCTGCGGTCCGCCGACCCTGATGCTTCCCGGCATCGAGCAGTTCGGTGTCCATGCGACGACGTCGATCGACGAGGCGCTTGCAGATGCGGACGTCGTCATGATGCTGAGGATTCAGCTCGAGCGGATGCAGGGTGGGTTCTTCCCGTCGCTGCGCGAGTATTTCAACGTCTTCGGCCTGACCGCCGAACGGGCGCGCCGGGCCAAGGCGGACGCCATCATCATGCATCCCGGTCCGATGAACCGCGGCGTCGAGATCGCGTCGGACGTCGCGGACGGACCGTATTCCGTCATTCTCGAGCAGGTTGCCAACGGCGTCGCCGTCCGGATGGCCGTGTTGTATCTGCTCGAAGGCAGCGTTGCATAGGCTCGTCGGTTCATGGTCTCGTCGTGTCCGGCTTGAGCGCTTGAGAACAACAGCCATCACCGCCGAGGGCGCGACGGACGCGGAGCCAGGGTTTCCCTGAGAATCGTTCCTCCACGCGCTCTGCGTTCCCTGCGGTGCGAGCTTTTTGTCACACGCTCTTGAGCCGGACCCGGACCGGCGCTAGCCCGGCCGTGCGCGTCGTCTGCGGCTTCAAGCGGACGGGTCACACATGCCCAAGTCACTTCTCCTGAGAGGCGGCCGCGTTCTCGATCCATCCACCGGCATCGACGGCTTCTTCGATCTGCTGATCGACGACGCGCAGGTTCGACACGTCGGGCGCGATCTTCAAGCGGGCGATGCGGTGGTCATCGAGCTTGCCCGCGGGCTGGTCGTGTGTCCGGGCTTCATCGACATGCACGTCCACCTGCGAGAACCCGGCCAGGAACACAAGGAAACCGTCGCCACGGGAGCCGCGGCCGCCATCGCCGGGGGGTTCACCGCCGTCGCCTGCATGCCGAACACGGATCCCGTCAACGATCAGGCGGGGATCACGGAATTCATCCTGAAGAAGGCGGCGGCGGCGGACAAAGCGCGCGTCTATCCGATTGGCGCGGTCTCGCGCGGATCGAGAGGTGAGCAGCTCGCGGACATCGCCGAGCTGCACGCTGCCGGCGTGGTCGCGCTCTCCGATGACGGCAAGCCGGTGGCGTCGGCGCTGCTGATGCGGCGCGCGCTCGAGTATGCGGGCATGTTCCGCATGCCCGTGATCGATCACTGTGAGGAACCGACGCTGAAAGGCGAGGGGGTCGCGCACGAAGGCTACCACGCATCGTTGCTGGGCCTGAAGGGGATACCGGCGGCGGCGGAGGAGATCATGGTGGCGCGCGACGTCACGCTCGCCGGATTGACGGGTGGCACCCTCCACATCGCGCACATGAGCGTCGAAGGATCGCTGCGGGCCGTCCGTGAAGGCAAGGATCGCGGCGTCAGGGTGACGTGCGAAGTGACGCCGCATCACGTCGTCCTCACGGACGAGGCGCTCGACGGCTACGACACGAACTTCAAGATGAACCCGCCGCTTCGCGAGGCGCGCCATCGCGAAGCGCTGCTCGGCGGGTTGGGGGACGGCACCGTCGACGCCATCGCGACCGACCATGCGCCTCACCACTACGACGAGAAAGGCGTGGAGTTCGACCGCGCGCCGTTCGGCATCGTCGGGCTCGAGACAGCGGTGCCGCTGGCGCTCGATCGCCTCGTGCACGCCGGCGTCGTGTCGATGCCGCGGCTGGTGCAGCTCATGTCCATCAACCCGGCGCGAATCCTCGGAGTAGCGGGTGGAACGCTGGCGCCGGGGTCGCCAGCCGATCTCACCATTCTGGCGCCCGATCTCGACACGACGGTCGACCCGGCGCGCTTCCTGTCGAAGTCGCGCAATACGCCGTTCGGTGGATGGAGCCTCCGCGGCGCGGTCGCGGCGACGATCGTCGGCGGACGGATTCTGTACGCCCACTCCGCGTTTCCGGCTCTCGCCGCCGCAAAGGTCGCGCGCGCGTAAGGGCCGGGCTTCGGTGTCCGCCCGGCCGCGCATTCACGTCGTCATGTCGCCTCTCGTTGCGCGTCGCCATGCCCGCCGAGTCCGCGTCTTTCAACCATCGACCGGGTTGAAGCGTGCGCTCGATGGCTTGTACGCCGACTTCAATCATGAAGCGTCCGCGACCGATCCGATTCACCTCGTCCGCCGATACGCGCGGCCCGAGGATCGGGAAATCGTCGGCTTTTGTTCGGCGGCGCTGGCATTCGGGCGCGTGGCGAGCGTGCTGACGTCCATCGACAAGTTGTTGTCGGTCCTCGGGCCTCGCCCCGCGGAATTCGTCCGGCGGTTCGACCCGGCGCGAGAGCGGCGTCTTCTGGAGCCGCTGGGGCACCGCTGGATCCGAAGCGCCGATCTCGTTGCGCTTCTGTGGATCCTGAAATGCATGCTCATCGAGGACGGTTCGATCGAACGCTTCTTTCTGCGCGGGTACGACGCTGACCAGAGGGACGTTGGCCCGGCGCTCGATTCGTTCTCAGCTCGCGCCTGCGCGATTGACGTGCGGCCGGCCTGCGGGCGTGTTCCGACGACACCTGGCGTACGGTACTTCTTTCCGCAGCCGGCCGCGGGCAGTCCCTGCAAGCGGCTGAACCTGTTCCTGCGCTGGATGGTGCGGCGCGACGCGATCGATCTGGGCGTGTGGAGGCAGGTTCGACCGACGCAACTGATCGTGCCGCTCGACACGCATGTCATCCGGGTGGGGCAGTGCCTGGGCTTGACGGCCGCCCGCACCCCAGGCTGGAAGATGGCGGCGGACATCACGACGTCGCTTCGCGCGATTGACCCCGAGGATCCGGTCAAGTACGATTTCGCGCTCTGCCATCTCGGCATCAGTGGCGCGTGCGGCTTTAATCGGCCGCAGGGCGATCGCGGGTGCCCACTGCGTGCCTACTGCCGGCCCGAGAAGCCGGCCCGGCGCCGATCTCGCACCGAGTGAACGGGCGAACCGGCCGGCATCTTAGTGCTGACGGCAGCACTTAGGTCGAGCACCGCAAGAATCCACCGAAGGCCTGAGATCACCCCGCCGCGATGGCGCCGGAACGGCTGATCGACGGCGTGCTCATCGACGCGCGCGATTTTCCGGAGGCGGGGTTTCCGCCGGCGTTCGCCCCGAGACCAACCGTTCGTAGACTGCCACGGTTTTCTGCACCATCTGCTCCGCCCTGAAATGCTCGCGGACACGGGTCAGCCCCGCCTGCCCGAATCGTGCCCGCATGGTTGCATCGCCAAGCAACCGCACGATCGCGCCGGCGAGCGCGGGCTCGTCACGCGGCGGCACCAGCAACCCGGTCTCGCCGTCGAGCACGACCTCGGGGATTCCGCCCGTCTGGGACGCGACGACGGGCCGCGCGCAGGCCATCGCATCCAGGAGGGAGGTTCCGAGCCCCTCGGTCACCGAGCTCATCACGAAGACGTCGAACGCCTTGAGCAGCGAGAGCACGTCGGGCCGGAAGCCGGCGAGGTACACGTGCTTCTCGAGGTGATGTTCGCGAATTTGTTTCTCGAGCGCCGGCCGCAGCTCTCCTTCGCCCGCGATGATGAACCGCGCATCGGGAACTTCCTGCAGAACCATGTGGGCGGCGGTGACGAAGTGCCGCTGTCCTTTGTGTGGAACGAGCGCGCCAACGTTGCCGACCAGCGGGGCCTGCCTGGGGAGCCAGAATTCCGCCCAGGCGTTCAGCGGCGGGGCGGCGGCGACGTGCGCCAGATCGATCCCTTCGTGAACCGTGATCGCGCGCTCGGACGGAACACCCTGGGCGCTGATCAGGCCTCGAATGAACTCCGACGCGCACACGAAGCAGTCGACCTGGCGATGCTTCCAGCGCGAGAACGCGTTCCCTTTGAGTGGAAAATCGACGCGGCGGGACGCGATCAGCGGCGGCGGCTGGTCCTGCAGCATCGACAGCGCGACCGCCGCGATGGCAATCCCGTGCGGATCGTGTGCGTGGACGATCTGCGGCTTCACATCCTTGACGATGCGCGAGAACCGCCACGCGGCGCGCAGGTCCATCTCGGTGCGCGGCGCGAGCGGCATCAAGTCAAGGCCTTCGGCGGCACGCCGTCGCAGCTCCCCGTCAGGGTGAACGACGAGAACGGTGCGGTGGCCGAGCCCGCGCAATCCGAGGACCGTGAGCAGGACCTGGTTCTGTCCACCGCGCCACGTTCGCGCCGTATCGATGTGAAGCGACAGCACCGCGCTACGTCCTGCGTTGTTCGGTCCGGTTCAGCTCCCAGAGCTTCGCGAGCTTCAGGAACACGTAGTACGAATTGAGCACCGAGACGATGAAGCCGACGCGTCCGTCGCGCCAGCCCCCTCGCAGGACATAGTTGCGCAGGAACGCGAGCGGCGGCTGCAGGAACACGCGGCCGACCCCCGCGCGCCGCCCTTCGTCGTACAGCGCGCGCGCCGCCAGCGTCGTGTACCGGTCAATGGTCGCCAGATGATGGGAGATGTCACGATAGGCCAAATGCTGGAGCTCGCTCGCGAGCGTCTCCACGCGTCCGTTGACGCGCACCGACTCGTGCACCGGGCGCTCGCTCCACGCCCCACACCGGCGATCGTACAG
>JACPPN010000047.1 GCA_016190995.1 Acidobacteriota bacterium
CCCGGAACTGTCAGGAGGAGGAGCGCAATGACGAAGAGACCCGCGATAGGCGCCACGGCCATTCGGCAGGGCGCCAGCGCGCCCTTTCAGATCGGGTCGGCTCCAGCAGCGTGGTGAAAGTGGCTCACCACGGCACCTAGGAGCGTGTCCGAGAAAGGGTAACACGCTCCTAGTAAGGAGCCCGTTCAGGGTTACTCAGACGGGCTCCTAGACGTGGAGAGGACTTGAGTTTTCTCTGCGCTCTCTCGGTCCCCAGTAGTGAGTCAACGCGGGTGTTCAGCGTCCTGTAGAGCCGGACCGGTGAACGGTACTCGTTGTGAGCCACCCCAGTCCAGAGGGTGCACCATATCATGGTGTCTCTGTTCACCCGGGGCGCCGCGGGTTGCAGCCGGCCTTGAGACTCGCCAACGAGGCGTCGCGCCGCGTGCCCTTGGCCGTGGGGTTGCGCCGAACCGGATGTGGCACGGAGGAAATCGGTGTACGGTGGAACGGTTCCTGAAAGACAGGCCCGTTTGCGCCACGCGGGTGCGCCCGCCCTCGAATGACCAAGCCTTCTTGGGCACACAGCGCTGATGCGCGGCTGACATGGGTCAACCGCTTGACCAATGGGTCCGCGTTTGACCCTCTGGAGCCCAAGCCCTATGCACATCGATTCGGCGCGCGAGCTGAAAGCGGTGCTCCTGGACGAGGCGGTTCGTCCGCTGGCGGAGCCGGCTCAGAGACCATCGGCGCTGGCGATCGCGGCGCGTCCCCTGATCGCGCTCGACCCCACGCCACGCACGATCGCGCTCGGCATAACCGGTGATGCCGGGCGAGACGTTCATCTCGCCATCCGCATCCAGAACGAGGCGCTCCTCGGCAACCCGGTCATCCAGCACATCACCAGGCGCGCGCGCGGAGAGGTCGACATTCGATACGTCGGCCGAATCACGAAGCGTGCGGCCTGGAACCGATCGCGGCAGCGTCCCCTGCTGATGGGCGCCTCGATCGGTCACTACCGCATCACGGCCGGCACCCTCGGAGCCTTTGTGACGCCGCTGAACGCGAATCGTCCGTGCGTTCTTTCGAACAACCACGTACTGGCCGACGAGAACAGGGGCAAGAAGGGAGACGCTGTCATTCAGCCGGGACGGTTCGACGGCGGCCGGAAAGGCAGCGACACGGTCGCGACGCTCGAGAAATTCGTCAGGGTGCGACCGGATCGGCCGAATAAGGTGGACGCGGCCGTCGCACGGCTCAGGGACGGCATTGGGTTCGACGGCCGAACGCTGCGCCAGCTCGGCATGTTGCGGGGCACCGCGAGCGGGCCGCTCGATAGCGGCACCTCGGTGAGCAAGGTCGGCCGGACGACGGGCGTCTCGCACGGCCGCATCACGGCATTCGAGATGGACAACCTCGTCGTCGCGTACGACACCGGCAACCTGCGGTTCGACGATCAAATCGAAATCGAAGGCGCGGACGAAGGGCCCTTCAGTGCCGGCGGCGACAGCGGATCGCTCGTCGTCGACGGTGCCGGCTCTGCGGTCGGCCTCCTGTTCGCCGGCGGCGATCAGGGAGGATCGAACGGAAGGGGCCTCACCTATGCGAACGCCATCGGCAACGTGCTCCCGGCGCTTGCGGTCGACTTGATCACGTGAGGATCCCGCCTCTGCTATGATTCGGGCGTGAAGCGGGGCGGCAGCACGCTCGAGGCGGCCCGGGCCGCAAAAGAGAAAGTCTTCCCCCGTCTGACGAGCCTCCCGGACGTGAACGGCGTGGGGATTGCCCGTGTCGGCAACGGATACGGCGTCAAGGTGAACGCCGCGCGGGAACTGCGCGATGTCGACGTTCCGGACGAGGTCGACGGCGTGCCGATTGTCGTAGAGGTCGTGGGGCCGGTCTCGAAGCGTCAGGGCCGGTGAAACAAGATGAAAAACGCGGGACACGCGGGACCGCGCGTCCGGCTTCAAGGCATCGAATCTCGGGGCCCTTATGCGACCCGGTCAAGCTTGCGCACCACGACCCGCGCGGGGCGGCTCGGCTCGCAGTGGTGCCACCACAATCCCTCGGCATACCACCAGCCGTTCTCCCCTTGATCGTCGAACAGCGCGCCGCACCGCGCGCATACGTCATAATCCAGCTTCGGCAAGGCGCTTCTCTCCTTTCCCTGTTTTCCTCCGCCCCAAGCCTTCAGACGCCGGTCGCGTTCCCGCGGACGGCTGGATTCGCCGGCATCGACGTCGATTCGCTTCGCCGCCACCGCATCGTGCTTACTCGTCGGTTTGAGGCGAAGCTTCGTTACACCAGTAAACGCAAAAAGCCCGACCGCTCGCGCGATCGGGCTCGAGGAATCCTCCCGGGGCAGTGACCCTGCGCCGCCACCAGGCTTGGCGCGGCACTTGTCGGTGATGGATCAAAACGCCCGCGTCCGCCTCTCGGCGCGCGTGCCATTCCCTGCCGACCCGAACGGCAGCGATCAACGAGAAAAAAGCCCGCTCACCACGGGTGGCAGCGGGCTCGAAGAAAATCCCGGCAGTGACCTACTCTCCCACAGAGTTTCCCCTGCAGTACCATCGGCGGTGGAGGGCTTAACTGCCGTGTTCGGAATGGGAACGGGTGTGACCCCTCCCCTATGACCACCGGGAAATTTCAAAGAACGAACCGGAATCCTCGAACATCTGTCAAGGAGCCGGCGACAACCGCCTTCGCCAAAGGCTATGGCGAGTCCGGCCATAGCCGCGAAACGGCGACAGCGGACCGAATATCCTGCAAACAGTAGCTCTCCGACCGCGCGACTGAAAGCCATCGCCAGCGGCTATTGCTAGCCTCTAGTCTCTGGCCTCCAGCCTCACAGTGAAAAAGAAGTTATGGTCAAGCCGCACGGCTGATTAGTAC
>JACPPN010000394.1 GCA_016190995.1 Acidobacteriota bacterium
CGCCCCGTTCCAGATAGCGTTTCAACTGCGTGGCACCCTCGACCCCGATGCCGCCGACATACTCGGGCGGCATCGTCCCCGGCAGATGGCCGTTCAGAATAGCGGAGGCCGGCTGGTCGGGAAGGATGATCGCGCTGAAGCGCGCAAGGTCGCCCTTGCGGATGTCGGCGTCGTGCAGCGTGTCGAACGGGAAGCGGTAGCGCTCGAGCAGCCACCGGGTCCAGCCCTCATCCATGCTCGCGTTCCAGGACTGATAGAGCCCGATCCGCGGCACCTGGAGATCTTTGAGCGACAGATCCCCGGGGCGGGTCGACAGCGGCGTGAAGGTGAGACCCAGCTCGCGGGCAAGCGCCTCGACCTGCGCCTTCGTCTTCGGACCGTTTTGCACGATGATCGTGCCCGCCTCGTAGGCACTGCCGGCATTGAACGGAGCGGTTGCCCAGCCCACCCGTTCGCCCGCGGCGAGCAGGCGATTGACGGCCTGGACGCTGGCGTTCTCGTGGTGAGAGAGCGCATAGCCGAACGCCCCGTCGCCCGAAACCGTACCGGGGTTCGGCCGCGCCAGGTCCACCTGATCCGCCGAGGCCTGAAATGGCTTCTCGATTCGAGCCAGCTTCACGCCCATCTGGATGGGCAGCGTCCAGCCCGCCTCGTCGTACGGCGGGTTGGGAGGTCCACCTGGATACAGGCGCTCGTCCGGATAGTCCTGCTTCTCGAGCACGCCGAGCAGGAACGGTCGATAGGGCTGGCCGGCATACACGATGTAGCTGCCCGCCGGATAGCGCTTGCCGTCGGCCTCGAACTCGGAGGTGGCGCGATGCACCTCGGCGCCGCTGCGCCGCAGGACGTTGACGAACTCGACGGCCTCGCTCGCATCCCACTGATCGAGCGGAACCACCCATGCGAACGGGTTTCCTGCCTTCCCCTTCTCGATGGCGTCCTTTCCCATCCGGTAGATGTTGAACAGCCACCGCTCCCGGTCGAGCGCCGCCGCGTCGAGCGTGCCGAGCGACGCGGTGATCATGTAGTCGACCGCGTCACGGAACCGGATCCAGCCGCCCTTCCACGGGTTGGGATAGAACACGCTCGGCCGGCGCGCGGGCAAGGGAACCGATCGTCCGCTCCGGAACGTGTCAGGGATCGACTCGGGCGGCACGAGCCGAGGTGTCGGCGACGGCTGCGCCGTCTCGGACTGGACGCCGATCATGTTGTGGAACACGGGCTTTCGCCGGACCGTGTCCATCATCCACATGTCGTACACCTGCCGCGAGACCACGCCGTCCTTGCCTTCTTCCTCGAAGCGGCGCGCCATGTGCGCGCCGATCTCGCTCACGCTGCGCACGGCGAGCGGCGGGCTGGCGGGGTTCAACGGATCGTCGAACGGCGGGATGTTGATACGCCCGGGAAACGGCCCGCTCTGATGATGGTTGTAAACGATCTGCGGGTACCACTCGCGATAGATGATGCGCGAATGCGCCTCGGTCTCGGGCTGCAGGATCATGTACGAGTCGCGATTGTTGTCGTGCCCCACGTAGTGGTGATAGAGCTCGGGCGGGCTGGTGGTCTCGAAGGGCGTCCCGAGGTTCTTGCGGTACCAGTTGGCGACGATGTCGAGGCCGTCCGGGTTCATGTTGGGCATGAGCAGCACGATCACGTTGTCGCGGATGCGCCGCAGGTCGTCGGCCTCGGAGGTGGCGACCGTATAGGCGAGCAGCGACGTCATCTGGCCGTGGGCCGCCTCGGTGGCGTGCAGCCCGCCGTCCACCCAGACGACCGCGCGCCCCTCCTTGGCCAGCCGGCGGGCCTCCTCATCGGTGAGGTCGCGCGCGCGCGCGAGTCGCGAGCTGATGGTCTTCCAGCGATCGAGCTGCTTGAGATTCTCTTCGCTCGAGATGAACACGAGCAGCAGGGGCTTCCCGAGCGCGGACTTGCCGATCTCGATCATCTGCACGCGATCGCTGGCGTCATCCAGGCGCTTCAGGTACGCCTGGACCTGCGTGTAGTCGGCCAGCTTGTAGTCCGCCCCGGGCTCGAACCCGAACACGTCTTTCGGGTGCGGCACGGCCGCCTGCGAGCCGACGCCCGTCGTCGACACCAGCAGGGCAAGAATGATTGCGACTGCATGAACAAATCGGTACGTAGAGCGGCTCATTGCATCCTCCAGACGCGGTAGAAATTACCGTCCGTCATGATCACTGCTGGGCTGTTGCCCCAGCCTTCGACGGCCTCCACACACCAATGCCGTTCTCGAACACTATCTGGGTGCCAAACGGCACTGACAGGCGGGTCAACCGATCGATGATCTCCTTGCCTTTCTGCGCGTTCGCCAGCCGGGGCGTGCCTTTCTGGCCGCGTGGCGACTTGTGCCCCATTTCAACGGGGTAGAGCTTCAGTTCAACGAGGCCATGCCCTCGGAACTGAGCGACCGTGGCTACGGTCTCGTACCAAACGGGGCTCATCGAGTAGGGTCCGGGCGAAACGCCGATCGTCGATTCTGGCGACATGTGCCAATGCCCGCTCCTTCCGCGGCTGAACCGAAGGTCATAGAGGTCACCGGCCAGTGTTTCGCTGTCCCTGGCGAAGTTCTCGTACATGTCGGACGGCATGGGCTCGATCGTCTCATTCTGGAAAAAGAAGTTTCCCAAGCTGTAGAGAATGGGCTTGCCCTTGTAGATTTCTATCCCCCGGAGCTGATGCGGGCCATGTCCGATGTAGGTATCCGCGCCGGCATCGATGCATTTCCTGGCAAAGTCGATGAGAAACTGCGGGGGCTCCGTGCCACTGTTGCCCGGCTCGTGAGTATGGCTGGTAACGACCACATAATCCGCCTGCTTCGCGGCGCTCCGCACGGCGCGGAGAATCCGCTCCTCATCACGGGGGTTCGTCTTCTCAATGACCTTTGACTCCGGTCCTCCAACAAACGTGGCGCCCAGGAACTGCACCGATTCTGTAGCCGAATCCGGTACCGGTCGTCGCAACGCGGCCAAAACGCGGCTCAGATCGGCGAGCCGCGCCGCCTCGAGCTGATAGGTGCGCTGAACGCGGAGCCCACTCAAGCCGGGCCTACCCTTCACTTCCGGCCGGGGGTCGCCCGCCATCGACATCGGCGTAAAGGTTGTGGCCAGTCCGATGAGTGCAAAGCGTCCCTTCTTGGCGTCCAAGTACCCGGCGTGAGTCGCCTCGCCCAACGTCATGCCGGTGCCGGCGTGTGTGAGGCCGAGCGAGTCGAGCAGACGACTCGTCTCCAACATGCCCTCAACACCCCAGTCGGTCGTGTGATTGTTGGCTTGATTGAATAGATCGAACCCCATCCACTTCAGATCTTCAAGCGGACCGGGCGGAGCAAAAAACCAATTCCCCCCCTGCTCCACCTGCGGGTACCCTTTGAAATCCGCGAGATTGAAAAAGGACATTTCGAGGTTGGTGAAGGCGGCATCGGCCTCGCGGATCACCTTCACGAGATCGAGAAACGGTGGATCGTCGTAAAGAGACACGCGACGCGTGATGATGGCGTCGCCTGTGGCGGCGAGAGACCATGTCGGCCCGTCCGGCGCTACTGAGGCGACTTGACGGGCGATGAGCCCGGCGGCCCCTACCATCACGACGGAGCACAGAGCGAAAACGGGAAGGCCGTACCTGCGCGGGATACTCGCCATGTCAGTACCTCCTGAATCCTTGCGGCAGCAGCCGCTAGTTTCCGCCATGGCCGAGGTCGCCAGTCACTATCAGGGAGCGAGAGCCGACGCGAACGCGAATGGCCTGCGGCCTCGCCGCTTCTGGCGCATCCCACACGCTGCGGCCTGGCTCGTCTTGCGTCAGAACGTCAGCGTGGCCGAAAAACGCCCGATTCGCGGGGGGAGGATCTGCGTGATCGCCCCGAACGACGGTCCCGATACGTACCGGATTTGCGCGGCAGAGTTCGCGTTCAGGACGTTGAAGACGTCCACATCCAACGTCACTCGAACGCGGCGATTGAGCGCAAGAGTCTTGGACCCCCTCAGATTCAACACGTTCAGGTTTGGCTCGCGTCTGGTCCCAAAGGGCTCGAGGCGGAGCGTGACCGTCCCGAGCTGGCGAAGCGCCAGGCCGCCGTCCGGGTCGGCTTGTCGAAAGACATACGTCCTCTGGCCTGGGTCACCGCTGATGTGCTGAAAGAACGCCGATGTCCTGATGTCGTACTTCCACACGTAGCTGCCGAGGGCCTTGAACTGCCAGTTCCATGTTTCGTCGACCGGAAAGAATTCGTCGTTGGGGCTC
>JACPPN010000399.1 GCA_016190995.1 Acidobacteriota bacterium
GTTCCGGCAGTGTCTTGTCACTCGGCGGTTTGAGGCGAAGCTTCGCTACGAGCCCGTCCGAGTAGTGCCCAACGGGCTCCTAGTAGGCGCGCTACGCGCGCGGTGATACCTCGAATCATTGGCGTTTTTGCCGGCGAAGCCGGCCTACTAGGAGCGTGTTCCCATTTCTCGGACACGCTCCTAAAGCCGGACACCACGAACTCGGGATTCGGGACTACGAACTGGGGACCAGGCCTGCGTGCTTGCGGATCGCCGGCGCGTACATCTCCTCGGCGTATTGCTTCACCATCCGGCGCGCACTGAACTGCGGTGTGACGCTGCGGATCGCCTGCTTCACCATGGCAAGCCAGCGGCGCGGCACATCGTCGCCGTCGCGATCGTAGAACGCCGGGACGACTTCCTCCTCGAGCAGCCGGTACAGCGCATCGGCATCGGCCGCATCGACGACGGCCGGATCCTTCGACTCGGTCTTCCCGTCAATGAGCCAGCCGTTCGAGCCCGTGTAGCCCTCGGCCCACCACCCATCGCCGATGCTCAGGTGGAGCACGCCGTTCGCCGAGGCTTTCATGCCGCTCGTTCCGCTCGCCTCGAGCGGCCGGCGCGGCGTGTTCAGCCACACGTCGCAGCCCTGCACGAGGAAATGCGCGACGTGGAGGTCGTAGTCGTCGACGAAGGCGATGCGTCCGGCGAAGGCGGGATCGACCGCGCGGCGATAGACACGTTGCAGGTGGTGTTTGCCAAACTCGTCTGCGGGGTGCGCCTTTCCCGCGAACACGATCTGGGCCGGCCGGCGACGGGCGGTCAGGATGCGCGCCAGCCGATCGGGGTCGTGGAAGATCAACTCCGGTCGCTTGTAGCCGGTGAAGCGTCGAGCGAAGCCAATCGTCAAGGCCGCCGGATCCAGGAGCGTGCCCGCCGCGACGACGCGCGCCGCGCTCACCTGGTCCTCGGTCCAGCGCTGCCGCGCGCGCTCCCGGATGAAGTTGAACAGAAACACGCGCAACGCCTGGCGGACCTCCCACAGATCCGCATCCGGAATCGCGTCAATCGCCTCCCAGAACCCCGGTTCGTCGTGCCGATCGCGCCAGGGCTCGCCGAGATACCGCTCGAAGAGCTTGGACATCTCCGCCGCAATCCACGTCGGCACGTGAATGCCGTTGGTGACGGCCCCGACGGGCCTGCGCCCTTCGGGTGCGTGGCGCCAGATCGGCTGCCACATCTCCCGCGTCACCTGCCCGTGCAGACGGCTCACGCCGTTGATCCAGCCGGCGGTGCGAAGGGCCAGCGCCGTCATGTTGAACATCGAGCCGCCGCCGTTGTCGTACTGGCCGAGCGCCAGGAACGCGTCGCGGTGCGCGCCGAGCGATCCCCAGGCCCCCGCCAGGTGCGTCTCGACCAGGTGAAATGGAAATGCATCGTGGCCGGCAGGCACGGGCGTATGCGTCGTGAAGACGGTCGTCTCGCGAACCTCTTCGAGCGCGTCGTCGAAGCTCGAGCCGCGGTCCAGCAGTTCGCGAATGCGCTGGAGCACGACAAAGGCCGCATGTCCTTCGTTGAGGTGCCACACGAAGGGATCGGAGCCGAGCGCCCGCAGCACGCGCACGCCGCCGATCCCGAGCACGATTTCCTGCTGAATCCGGAGCTCGCGATCGCCGGCATAGAGGCGCGCCGACAACCCGCGGTCCCACGGCGCGTTCTCTTCGAGGTCCGTGTCGAGCAGATAGAGCTTCACGCGTCCGAGCCGCAGGCGCCACACCGAGGCGAGCACCGATCGGCCGCCGAGCGGCACCGCGATGATGCATGGTTTCCCCTGCGGCGTGACCGCGGGCTCGACCGGGGCATCGGCCCAGTTGAGCTGCTCGTAGCGTTCCTCCTGCCAGCCCTCGGCGGAGACGAGCTGGTGGAAGTCTCCCTGCGGATACATGAAGCCGACCCCGATGAGCGGCAAACCGAGATCGCTCGCTTCCTTGCAGTGATCACCGGCGAGGACGCCGAGGCCACCGGCGTAGATCGGCAGCGACTGATGAAGGGCGAACTCCGCGGAGAAGTACGCAATCGCGCGGTGCGTGAGGGTGCCAGATCGCTTGGACCACCACGTTTCGGTCGCGGTGCGCGCGCGCGCGAGCGCCGCGAGCGCCGCGTCGTACAACGCCAGGAACTTCGGATCTTTCGCGCGGGTCTCGAGCCGATCCGGCTCGATCGTCCGCAACATCAGGACGGGGTTGTGAGCCGTGCTCTGCCACAGGGAATAGTCGAGGCGCCGGAACACTTCGCGAGCTTGATAATTCCAGCTCCACCACAGGTCGTACGCGAGCTCGGGAAGTCGAGGAATGCGGTCGGGCAGGGGAACGAAACCGGCGTCATCCAGCATAGGGATCGTGACGGACGCGACACCCGGGTCGCGACGGACGGCGCGCTTGGGGGTCAGGCAGCGATGCGGAAGATCGTTGAGGGGTGACGTTCACGTCAGCGGTCGAACGCCGGCACCAGCGCCTCAGTGTAACCGAAACGCGCGCGGACGCCGAGTCATCCACTCCGGCTCAGCTCGCCCCGCGGACATGATCCCGTGAGCTCCGCGAATTTCCCAAGATCGATGTTGCCGCCCGAGACGACCGCGACAACGTTCCCCGACCCGGCGCGCCCGGAGAGCGCCGCCGCGACGGCGCACGCCGCCGCGCCCTCCGCGATGACGCGGCTGCGTTCGGCCACCAGCCGCATCGCGCCGACGACCTCGTCGAGTGCCACGACGAGTGATGCATCGACCAGTTCGCGGAGCAGCGGCCACATCGTCGCAATCACGGACTTGCCCCCGGCGCCATCCACGAACGAGGCGCGCCAGTTCGGAAAATGCGCCGCGCGTCCGGCCTCGAACGACGTGGCGAGCGGTGCGGCCGTCTCGGGTTCGGCAGCGTAGATCTTCACAGCCGGTCGCAGGGCGCGGGCGGCCACGGCAATCCCGGAAAGCAGCCCTCCGCCCCCCAGCGGCGCGACGATGGCGTCGACGTCCGGCAGGTCTTCGAGAATCTCGAGCCCGATCGTGCCGTTTCCGCTGATGAACCGATCGTCGTCGAAGGGATGGACGAAGCACCCGCGCATCCGGTCGGAACCGTGGGTCTCGACTGTGCGCCAACACTCGTCGTAGGGGGCCTTGACGATTTCCGCGCCGAGCCGCGCGATGGCGCCGAGCTTCGTCTCGGGTGCCGTGTCCATCACCAGGACCGAGCATCGGGCGCCCGCCTGTCTCGCCGCGAACGCGACGCCCTGGGCGGCGTTTCCCGCGCTGACCGTCCAGACGCCCTCGGCGAGCTGATCCGGCGCGAGCTGTCGCACCGCGTTGTAGGCCCCCCGAATCTTGAAGGAGTTGATCGGCTGGAGGGTTTCGAGCTTGAGGTAGAGATTGGCCGGCCCGGCGCCCCGTCCAGGCCCGAGATCGAGACGCACGAGCGGCGTGCGAATGGCGGCCTGGTATACGGCAGTCGCCGCGTCACGGATGGTGCTCAGAGAAATCTGTCGCGTCACGGATCCTCCGAGGGGCATGCGCCGGGATCGTATCAGATGCGCCCACAGGGGGCCGTGGACCGACGGCGGCGACGGTGCTACCAACGAGCGGTCAAGCTGCGGTACACTGGCATCCTCCCTCACATCTGGAGCCTGGGTTGGCGAAGATGAATCGTCGCGATTTCGTTCTGACAGGCGCTGCCGCGGGTCTCGCGGGCGCGGCGTGCCGCCGGTCTTCGTCCGGCGCCGGATCCCACGTGGCGTCGATGATCGAGTGTCTGGCTGATGCGGAGCCGGGGCTCGACGTCGAGGCGCGTCAGCGCCTGCAGCGCAACATGGCGGCGCTTCAAGCCGCCGTCCAGCAGGTCCGCGCTGTCGCAGTACCCCCCGACGTCGAGCCAGCCTTCCGCTTCTCACCGATCCGTTCCCGGAGACGCTGAGTGCTCGCCGAGGACGTCCTCTATTGGTCGATCGGCGAGCTCGCGTCCCGCCTTCACAGCCGAGAGCTCAGCGCGGTCGATCTCGTCGAGTCGTTCCTCGCCCGCATCGATCGCATCGATCCCCACCTTCACGCCTTCGTCACCGTGACGCGGGACGTCGCCCTCGCCGAGGCGCATCGGGCCGAGCAGGAGATCCGCGCCGGCCGATACCGCGGTCCGCTTCACGGCATCCCGTACGGCGTCAAGGATCTCCTCGCCACGAAGGGGATTCCGACGACGTGGGGAGCGCCGCCCCTGGCCAAACAGATCTTCGACCACGACGCCACGGTGATCTCGAAGCTGCGGGAGGCGGGCGCCATCCTGCTCGGCAAACTCGCGATGATCGAGCTGGCGGGCGGCCTTGGCTACACGATCCCCGGCGCCTCGGCGACCGGCGCCACCCGCAATCCGTGGCGCACCGACCGGTGGACCTGCGGATCATCCTCAGGAGCCGGCGCGGCCGTGGCGTCAGCGCTGGTGACGTTCGCCATTGGCTCCGAGACGTGGGGATCGATTGTTTGTCCGGCTTCGTTCAGCGGCATCAGCGGGCTCCGTCCCACCTTCGGGCGCATCTCCCGGTACGGCGCGATGCCGCTGTCGTGGTCGCTCGACAAGCTTGGCCCGATGGCGCGCACGGCTGAAGATTGCGAGATCGTGTTGCAGGCGATTGCCGGTTGGGATCCGAAAGACACCTGGTCCGTGAATGAGCCGCTCGCGCTTCCGGCGCCAGCCGGCGACGCGCGGCGTTTCAAGGCCGGGTATCTGCGCGCCGCGACCTTGAAAGGCCTGGAGCCGGGGGTGGCAAGGGCGTACGACACCGCCGTTCGGGCCCTGGCCGCCTCTGGCATGAAGGTTCAGGAGGTCACGCTGCCGGACCTGCCCTTCGAGGCGGTCGCCAACGTGTTCGTCGCCTGCGAGGCGACGGCGGCGTTCGATGAGTTGTTCCGAGACGGGCGAGTCCGGCAGCTCGTCGATCGTGATTCGCCGCTCGCGCAGGCAGCGGCCCGGATGGTGACCGGTACCGACTTCGTCAAGGCGTCACGCGTGCGGGCGCTCGGTCAGCGCATGGTGGCCGACTTCTTCGCGGAGTGGGACGTGCTGCTCGCTCCCGGCGAGCCAATGACCGCGTTTGCCGCCGACGCGAGCTTTGCCGATCTGGAATGGTCGGATCCGGTGGGCGCGATGGGGAATCTCTGCGGCCTGCCGGCCATCGCGGTTCCCTGCGGCTGGGGCAAGGACAACCTGCCGGTTGGGTTGACCATCGTGGCGGGGGCGTTCGAGGATCGAAAGGTGCTGGCGGCGGCGAAGCTGTATCAGGAGACCACCGACTGGCACCGGGCGCATCCACCCGCGACCGGGGTCTAGACCAGCAGGTTGCCGACCCCCCCTGATCCACCACAGAGCACGCAGAGAGCACAGAGAAGGCCACGTCGGTAATGGCGTTGAACGAGCCGGGTGCGAAGATGCCTGGCGCGATGCCGGGGTCTCGTGCCCGAGGCCGGCCGGGCGCGCCGGTCTGAACCGCGCCTGCGAGCACCGTTGTCGAGATCGCGATCGCGATCAATCCGGCCGATTTCCGCATGGTCGTCACCGAGGCGAGAAGTGTCGATCGATGAAGGCGGTGATGTCGTCGAGCGAGCGATACGCGCAGGTGGTGCAGCAGGGATCCGCGTTGCCGAGAATCAGGCGCGAGACCCGGTGGCGGCGCTCCGCGTCGAAGAGCAGATACACGCGCTGCCCCGTGTGGCGCGCGCGCGCCACGACATATCCCACTTCGAAGCCGACGCCGAAGCTCGACCCGGAGGCTTCCGCGACGAGCGCGTCGCAGGCGGCGAGCCATTCGATGTCGCGGTCGTACACGACGCGCTCGGTCAGCCGCGCCTCGCTGTGATCGACGTCGTCTTCGAGCAGGTGCGCGGTGATGAGATCGTGGCCATGATGGCGCAGGCGATCGCCGATGCGGCGCGCGGCCTCGACCGCGCCCCGATCGCCTCGCACCGTGCACGCGAGATAGATTCTCACCGGGCTTGACTCCCGGGCGGGGGCAGTGTAGAACCTCGACGCCCTTTCGTCCTGATCCGCCGCACGTCGCGTTCCCTGGTGTCTCGAGACAACTCCTCGCCCCGCGCGAGGATGCCCGGTGACCCGCTGGTTCGAGGAGGAGCGCCCATGGGCACGATCAACGTCAATCGCGTCATGGCCGGCGGTCTGGTTGCCGGCCTGATCATGAACGTCAGCGAGGCCATTCTCAACACAGTAGTGCTCGGGGCGCAGATGGAGGCGGCCCTCCAGGCGCTCAATCGGCCTCCTGTTGCGGGTGGCGCGATCGCGATCTTCGTCGTCATGCAGTTCCTGATCGGGATCGTCGCCATCTGGATCTACGCGGCGATCCGGCCGCGGTTTGGCCCGGGACCCAGGACCGCCGTCTATGCGGGCCTCGCGGTCTGGGTCCTGGCCTACGTGAACTTCGCGGTTGGCGGCGTGGCGATGCAGCTGTTCCCCGTGGGCCTGCTGGTGGCGGCCAACCTCTGGGGCCTCGCCGAAGTGATCGTGGCCGCGCTGGCCGGCGCCTACTTCTATCGGGAAGACGACTTCCCGGCGCGGCATCCTGCAGCGAGCGCGAAGGTCGCCTGACCGCGCTCACCCTCGCGCGCGTCGGGCCCGCGTCCACCACAGCGACGCAATCGTCGCCAGCATGCGGGTTCCGGCGCGCACCGTGCCCGACAGCGTCCCGGAGATTTTCGACCGGCCGATTCGCGGCCGGCATTCAACGGGGATCTCCAGCCAGCGCAATCCCGCTTCCACCACCTTCACCTGCATTTCGATCGTCCAGCCCCACGTTTCGTCGCGCATCTCGAGGCGCTCGAGCGCGTCGCGCCGAATCGCGCGCAACGGTCCAAGATCTCTGAACCGGGTTCTCCAGCCTGCGTTGATGAGCGCGACACAGAGCGCGGTGCCGAGCCGCGCGTGCCATGGACGTCCCGGGCCGTAGCGCCGGGTCAGCACGCAATCCGCCTTGTTCCGCGCGAGCGGGTCCACCAGCCGCGGCAGCTCCGACGGATCTTCGCTCAGGTCCGCGTCGATGAACGCGATGACATCGGCTTCTGGATTCGCTGCGATGCCCGCTCGACAGGCGCGGCCGTACCCGCGTCGCGGCTCGATGAGGACGCGAGCGCCAGCCGCCCGGGCGAGGTCGACCGTTCGATCGATTGATCCGGCGTCGACAACCGTCACGATATCCGCCGCGTACGGCAGGCGCGATAGGACCAGCGAGATGGCGTCCTCCTCGTTGAGCGCGGGGATGACGATCGCGACGCGCGCCGGGCCGGCGTCCATCAGAATATCCGGCCGCCGATTGGCACAGGGCGCTCGGGGACGAGCAGGACCACTTCGCCGGTGCCATCCGGGACGCCCAGCGTCAGCACCTCCGACAGGAAGGGACCGATCTGCTTCGGCGCGAAAGTGACGACGGCGATCACCTGGCGATCGATCAGCGCGTCTTTCGAGTACAGCGTGGTGAGCTGCGCGGATGACCGCTTCAATCCGATGTCCGGACCGAAGTCGATGGTCAGTTTGTAGGCCGGTTTCCGGGCGGCGGGGAAGTCGTCGACCGCCACGATCCGGCCCACGCGAATGTCGACCTTTTCAAAGTCGCTGTACGAAATCGGCACGGCGGCCCCTGAACGTCTCACATTCTACGAGGCTTCCGCTCGCACGAGCCTTTCGCCACGGGAGGACTGAGGGACATTCATCCGGCGTGTTGTCCGCCGAACCGGTAGCGTCCGGCTCTAGCCGGACCCAAATCAGGCGTAGCGTCCGGCTTCGGAGTGCTGAAAACCAATCACATCGGTTCCCCCGTTTCGCTCTCGAAGAACGTCCGGCGGGGGATTGCCTGGCGCTTGCGGTGCCGTCAGTGGAGAGAAAGGACTAGCTGATCTCCGTGTCGCCGGATGCGTCAGCCGATGTGACGCGCGCGTTGTCCGATGCAGGCGAGGGAGGCTTGAGCATTCCCGGAGCCGGCGAAGGCACGGCTCCGGGACGCGAGACTGCCTACCAGCGCGGCTCGCGCCGGCCGCCCCGGCCGCCGCCGCCACCGCGGCCGCCCCCTCCTCCACCGAAGCCGCCGGAGCGCTCGGGGCGCGGGCGGGCCTCGTTGACGGTGAGGTTGCGGCCGCCGAATTCACGATCGTTCAGCTCGGCGATGGCCTTTTGCGCCTCCGCATCGGTGGCCATCTCGACAAACGCGAATCCGCGCGCGCGGCCCGTCGCCATGTCGCGCATGATGCTGACCGACTCGACGGTGCCGCCCTGCGCGAACAATTCCTCCAGGTCGCGCTCGGTCGTGTTGTAGGGAAGGTTCCCGACATACAGCTTTCTGCCCATTGTGATCTGCTCCTGTCTCGCTTGCCGAGACTCTGGGACGGGCGGATTTCTCCGACCGTCATGATTGGACGCGTCCATCCAGGGGATGGCGCCTGATGGCAGCTCGTGACTGAGCGAGAACATCGCGGAGTGATGTGAGTCGAGGATGGACTCGATTCAGCTCTTATCGCGGGTACTGCAGAGGGCGGGCTTCCATCGTAACCCCTCCACTTTATCATGGCCGGGGCGTTTTTCGCGAATCGTGCGCAGGCCGGCGCTTTTCCGGCGGCAGATGAGCCCGTGGCTGAACGTCGTGCCTGGATCTCCGAGGCAGAGCCCCTCGTCCCACTGCATGGATCAGTTTTGCAGGCGCAGGCGGCCTCGATGTCCGGTGTTCGGGCGCCTTGTGCAATAATTCCACCGTGCATATCCTTTGCCTATCTCGTTACGTCCTCGCGGCGCTCCTGATCTGCGCTCCGGTATTCGCGCGGTCCCAAGCTCCGACCAGCCAGGATCCCGCGGCCGACCTCGTGAAGCAGGGCCAGCAGAAGCTGCGCGAGGGCAAGGCCGACGAAGCCCTGGCGATCTACCGCAAGGCGCTCGAGGCCTTTCCCGACTCGGCTCAGGCGAACACAGCGGCGGGTGTCGTGCTCGACTTGATGGGGCAGTACGCAGAGGCGCGGAAGCACTTCGCCAAGACGATTGCGCTCGCCTCCACGCCCGAAGCCAAAGCACGAGCGCAGCGATCGATGGCCATGTCGTACGCATTCGAGCGCGACTGCACGAACGTGGCCAAGTACGAGGCCCCGGCGTACGAGATGTATGTCGCGGCGAAGGATTTCTTCAACGCGGGCGAAGTTGCCAACGAGCTGGCGCGTGTCTGTCTCGAGTCCGGCGATTACGACGCCGCGCAGGAGTGGTACGAGAAAGGGCACGCGGCCGGCCTCGGCGAGCCCGACTTGAAGCCGGAGCGGCGCGACCTCTGGGAGTTCCGGTGGGAGCACGCCCAGGCCCGCATCGCGGTGCGGCGGGGGAACAAGGCCGAGGCACAGAAACACGTCGACGCCGCGAAGGCCGTTCTCGACAAAGGGACGAATCCCGAACAGGCGCCTTTCTTTCCATATCTGACCGGTTATGTCGCCTTTTATGCCGGCGACTACAAGACGGCGCTGGCCGATCTCCAAAAGGCCAATCAGAGCGATCCGTTCATCCTGGTCCTGATCGCCCAGACCTGCGAGAAGCTGGGCGACAACGCGCAGGCGATGGAGTACTACCGGAAGGCTCTCGCGTCGAACGCGCACAATCCTCCGGGCGCGTTCGCGCGGCCGCTATCGAAGAAGAAGCTCGGGCAGGGATAACCGCCTCTGGCGCAGCCGCGAATGCCGCCACACATTGAACGTGAATCCGGCGTTAGAAGCTCTTACCGCAGAGCACGCGAAGGACGCGGAGACTGGGAAAACCAGGCCATTCCTCCGCGCTCTCGGCGGCCTCCGCGGTTAATGAATGGGAGCGCTTCACAGGGAGATCTACTCGGCGCGGAGGGCGACGGCGGGATCGAGGCGCGCAGCCCGGCCAGCGGGATAAATCCCGGAGATTAGCCCTACCGAGGCGGCGAGCGCGAGTGATGCGCCTATCCCGCCCGGGGAGACCGCCACCGGCCAACCGGCGGTGAGCGCCACGACCATCGTCAAGGCAAGACCGACGACGACCCCACCGGCGCCCCCACCTGCGCACAGCAGCCCGGCCTCGACCGCGAACTGCGCGGCGATATCGCGGCGTCGGGCTCCGTACGCGCGGCGAATCCCAATCTCACTCGATCGCTCCGCCACGCTCGCGAGCATGATGTTCATGATGCCAATGCCGCTGATGACGAGCGCGAGCCCGCCGATGGCGATGAGCACCGCGTTGAACGTGCGCTGTGCGCGCAGGCGAGCGCGCAACAGCTCGCGGGGCACGAGCAATTCGTAGGCGCCGGTCTCGTGTGGGTGCCGCCGGCGCATGACTGCCGAGGCGAGGGCGGCGCCCGTTTCCACATGCTGGGCGTTCCGAAACCGCACGGCGATCTCGTGCACGCGGTCGATCGCGTCACCCTCGCCGACCTTGAGGTCGGCCACCGGCAGCGGGACGTACGCGCTCATGGCCGGGTCCACCCGCTGGGTCGGACTTCGTCGCGCCTCGGCCGGCGATCCTTCGTCGGCCAGCACGCCGATGACCTCACACCAGTGACCGCCAACAAGGACGCGACGCCGGAGTGGATCCCCGCCGCGAAACAGCATGCGCGCCAAGGTCGATCCCAGGATGACCACGCGGCGCTTTCGACCGAGATCCTGGTCGAGAAAGAGCCGACCCGGATTCGACCGTAGACCTGTCACCGAGTGCCAGGTTGGGGTGACGCCGACCACGGTGGTGATCAGGCGCGCCGGGCCGGCACGAATCTCCGTACGGGCGACACGCATCGGTGCCACGGCCAGAGCATCAGGGACTGATGCGGCCAGTACCTGCGCATCAGCCATCGTCAGCACCGCAGGGGCGGGCTGCGCGCGGCAGCGCGCCGTCTCCGGCGACTGGACGGAGCGAATCAGCACGTTATCGATGCCGAGTGCGCCGATGCGCTCGATTGCCTCGCGTCGGGCGCCTTCACCGATGGCGAATGCCGTCATCACGGTGGCGACACCAAAGACGATGCCGACCGACGACAGCGTCGTGCGAAGGCGATGGGCGGCGATCGCGCGAAGGGCCTCATCAACCGTGTCTCTAATATCCATCGCCTGGGTCCGCCAACAGCACGGTCTCGCCGGGTGCGATTCCGCTCCGAATGACGACTGCCGTTTCGTTTTCGGCCGTCACGGCAACGGCACGGCGCTCGGGCCGACCTCGCTGCAGGACGAAGCAGTAGCGGCGCCCCAACTTCTCGAAGACCGCGTCCGCGGGCACTGACGTCGCGTTTGGAATAGACAGAACCTGGATGACGACCTGCGTCGTCATCCCTGTGCGTAGCCGCGGATCGGCGGCCAGCAGCTTGATGGTGACCGGGAAGAACTTCGTGCCCGCGCGGGTCGGGTCCTCCTGGGCGAGCGCGCCGACCAACACGACCGATGCCGGGAGGGTCAGCTCAGGATAGGCCTCGACCTTCACGCGCACGTGCTGGCTCGCCGAAACCTTGTGCAGATCCACCTCGCGCACACGCGTCTCCACGACGAGGTGCGAGGAGTCGGGCAGAGCAATGAGCGGCTGATTCGGGAATACTTCATCCCCGACCTGCGGCTTTCGGCGATCGCTGCCGAAGAACAGGTCGCGATAGACGACGAGCCCGGGCCCTTCGGCGCGGATGGCCGTGCGGGCCAGCTGTTGGCGCAGGCTGTTGGCGCGCGCCGTGATTTCAGCGACGCGGCCCTCGGCAGCCGCCAGTGCCGCCTGGCGTTGCGCGATCCGGGCCGCGGTCGCCTCGCCCGTTCGCTTGATGGCCTGGCGCGCGGCACTCACATCCGACGTTGATTTGGCAACGGCCGTCGGTCGCTCGTGCCGCTTCACCGCGTCGAGCTTCAACCGCCGCAAATCGCGCTGCTCTTCGGCGCGGGCGAGCGCCTGATCCGCCCGTTCCACCTCCGCACGCGTGACGAACCCCTCAGCCAGGAGCGGCCTCATGTCCTCCAGCGTCGTGCGCGCGCGTTCCACTTCGCGCGCCGCTTCGGCGGCTGCCGCTTCCGCTTCGGCCAGCTCCAGCCTGCCCTTGCCTTCCAGCTGGTTGGTCAGCTCCCGCTCGGCGAGCTCGGCCTGTTGGCTCGCCGCGTCCAGCTCCGCCTGCGCGCCCAGGTGCTCCAGCCGGAGATCCTCGGTCGCCCGGATGACCTCGGCCTGCGCCAGCCGCAGTGACGCCTCCTCTTTCTCGAGCATCTGGTCGAGTACGGAGGTGTCGAAGCGCACGAGCACGTCTCCGGCGGCGACCGGGACTCCTTCGGGCGCGAGCTCGACGATCTTCGCAGCCGTCGGCCCGAGCGGAGCGCTGTAGAGCATCAGCCGGGCGGCGCTTATCGTGCCCGACTCGACGATGACTTCTTCGAACAGGCCCTGGCGTGCGGTGGCCGTCGGCCAGGCGGGATCCGGTTCGTGCGTGATAGGCAGCACAACAGTCGCCAATACAGCCATGGCGCCGGCCGATGCGAGGCCGGCGCGACGAGAACGCGTGCGGAGCAAGGTCAATGGGTTGTTCATCTCGCCGACTCTGTAGATGGTCTAACAGGATGCTGAAAAATCTCTGATTCACGACAAAGGACGCAGAGAGCACAGAGAAAACTCTAGTACTATCCGGACTCCGTGTGCTCTGTGCGCCCCGTGGTGAGCCTTTTTCATGATCGTGCTACGGATCTATCTGGGCGCCGAGGCGTCGAGAAAGCGATTCGGATCGAGCTGCCCGGTCGCGCGCGCGAGGACCAGGCCCGCGATGATGCGCTCCACCTCGGCCGCAATCAGACCGGTTTGCGCCTGAAAGAGGTTGTTCTCGGCATCGACCACGTCGAAGTTGTCCGCGAGCCCGCGCTCGTACCGCAACTCCGCGAGCCGGAGCTGTTTCTCGGCAAGCTCGAGGGCCTGTTGTTGAATCCTCACGCTCTCGCCGACACGTTCCACGGCCCGATAGGCGGCGCGCACCTCGGCCATCGCGCGTTCGGCCACGTCGGTGGCCTCGCGCTCCGCCGCGCGCAGCCCGATCCTCGCGCTCCGCTCGGCTGCGGTCTCGGCGGCTCGGTCCAACGCGTAATCCGTCGTCAGGGCGAAGCGCCACCCGTCGTGCAGCTGACTCGCCGGGTCTTGGGAAGGCGATCCAAGCCGTCGCTGGACGTAACTGGTGGTGAGGTTCACCTGAGGCAGCAGATTCCAGCGGGCGACGCGCGCCGTCCGGCGGGCGTCGTCTACGCGGTCGCGCGCTTCGCGTACGTCGAGCCGTGAGGCGAGGGCGATCGGGATCAGACCGTCCGCGGCCCCGGCCCCGGGTTGCGGGGACCGCTCCACCGGACCTGCTCCAGATCGCGATGCCGGACCGGTCAATCCTCCATGCGCCAGCGCGATCGGCAACAAGTCGGTGGTCGAACCGTTCGGCACGGCTTCAGCAGTGCGATCCAGGGGCTGTCCGACGGCTTGTGGCCCTGGCGGCAATCCAACCGCCCGAAGCACCTCGTCGGCGTTCGTCAGATCGCCCGGGGCCAGCGCCAGCGGCGCCGCGGCCGATCGTCCGAGCAGGAGCTTCAGGTAATCTTCCGCGCCGGCCAACGCTTCGCGCTGCAACGCGAGTTGGGCCTGCGCCTGAGCGGCGAGAAGGTCTGCGCGGAAGACGTCGAGTTGCGTGGCCAGGCCGACCGACGCGCGCGCCTCGGACGCGCGTCGGAGCTTGCCCGCCCGCGCGAGCGCACGCTCGCCCGCCTCGACGAGTCGCTGCTGCCGGACGACCGCGAAATAGGCCCCGGCAGTGGAAACGACGAGCTGTTGCCGCGCCTCGGTGAGGCGGCGCTCTGAGCTCACGGCGCCTCGCGCGGCGTTCCTCAGATCGTACGTCGCCGAGGGGCCGAAGCCCCTGGGAAGCGGCTGCTTGATTGATACGGTATAGCCCGCGTCGCGCATCTCGGTGGTGCCGCTGCCATAGCGGTACGAACCGACGTCGATCGCCAGTTCGGTCCCCACGAGGAGTCGCTTCGACAACCCGATACCGAGTTGCCGGTGGCCGAAGCCGGTCGGATCCGCGCTCGCGGCGAAGCTGGGGACGATCTTGAAACCAAACGTGGAGGCGGCCAGCTCCTGCTGCACCTCGGCGAGCGTCCGGCCGTCCTCGACAGGCCGCAGCACGGGGCTGCGGTTCAGGGCCTCGGCGATGGCGTCGCCGAGCGCCAGCGGCCGGCGGATATCCGGCGGAGGCGTGATCTGGCCGGCATGCGCGATCGCCGTAAACCAGATCGAGGCGATCGCAGGAAGGAGCATATAAGCTGCGCGATGTCGAGTCCGCATGGGGCATCTCATCAGGACCGAGGCACGAGGACTGAGGACTGAGGGACCCCGGGAAAGCCGGACGCTACGACTGTCTTTCGCATCGCCTCCACCCCCAGCGCTTCGCACCCGTAGCACTCAGCACTCTGCACTCGCCCTCAGTCCTCAGTCCTCA
>JACPPN010000400.1 GCA_016190995.1 Acidobacteriota bacterium
GCTGAGGTCCGGCTAAAGCCGGACACCACGACTGCGGGTGGGACCGGTCAAAGCCGGACACCACGACTGCGGGTGGGTCCGGTTAAAGCCGGACACCACGACTGCGGGTGGGTCCGGTCAAAGCCGGACACCACGACTGCGGATGGGTCCGGCTAGAGCCGGACACCACGACTGCGGGTGGGTCCGGTTAAAGCCGGATACCACGACTGCGGGTGGGTCCGGCTAAAGCTCGGCTAAAGCCTGGCTAAAGCCGGACAACGACTTAGGCCGGTTGCTCGGTGCGGCCGGGGCCGGTGATGTCGGATGACACCCGGCTGTGGTACTCCTGGAGGGATCGAACAACGAGAACCTCGGAAGCGAGCGCCTTGATGGCGTTGACGGCGGCGGCCGCGCCGGTGAGCGTGGTGATGCACGGCACGCCATGCATCATGGCCGCGCGCCGGACCGTCCGATCGTCGAAGAACGACTGCCGTCCGAGCGGCGTGTTGATGACGAGATCGATCTGTCGGTTCAGGATCTGGTCGCCCACGTGCGGCCGTCCTTCGTTGATCTTGAAGACGACGTCCACGTGAAGGCCGTGCGCGCGGAGATAGGCCG
Source organism: Acidobacteriota bacterium (assembly GCA_016190995.1). Taxonomy (GTDB): domain Bacteria; phylum Acidobacteriota; class Vicinamibacteria; order Vicinamibacterales; family JACPPN01; genus JACPPN01. Next base: position 598 of record JACPPN010000400.1, read on the forward strand.
CCGTCCCGCGGGTCGCGACGATCTTGAACCCCAGATCCGTCAGGTCGCGCGCGATGGGCAGGGAGGCCGGCTTGTCGTCGTTGTTCACGCTGAGGAACGCGGCGCCCCTGCGCGGCAGTCGCTCACCCGCCGCGAGCTGCGCCTTGGCAAACGCCGTGCCGAAGCTATCCGCGCCGCCCATCACCTCACCCGTCGACTTCATTTCGGGCCCGAGAATCGTGTCGACGCCGGGAAAGCGCACGAACGGAAAGACCGGCGTCTTGACGAAGATTCCCGGCACATCGAGATCATCCTTCAAGCCCAGCTCCGGAAGCGTGCGCCCGACCATGAGGCGGGCCGCAACCTTGGCCAGCGGCACGCCCGTCGCCTTGGACAGATACGGCACGGTGCGGGAGGCGCGCGGGTTCACCTCGAGCACGTAGACGATGTCGTCCTTGATCGCGAACTGCGCGTTCATCAGGCCGACAACCTTCAGGGCGCGCGCGATCCGGCGCGTGTGGTCGCGGATGACCGCCAGATGCCGCTCCGCCATCTGATAGGGCGGCACGACGCAGGAACTGTCACCCGAGTGGATGCCCGCCTCCTCGATATGCTCCATGACGCCGCCAATGACGACGTTGCCTTCCGCATCGGCGAGCGCGTCGACATCCAGCTCGACGGCATGCTCGAGGAAGCGATCGATCAGCACCGGCCGCTCCGGTGACGCTTCGACGGCGGTGTCCATGTAGCGATCGAGCGCCGCCGCGTCGTAGACGATCGCCATGGCACGGCCGCCGAGCACGTACGACGGCCGCACCAGCACCGGGAACCCGATCGACGCGGCCACCTCCCGCGCGTCCTGCCGGGACGTCGCAATGCCGCTTGGCGGCTGCTGGATGCCGAGATCCCACAGCAGCTCGGAGAACCGCTGGCGATCTTCGGCGAGATCGATCGAATCCGGAGACGTGCCGATCACCCTGACGCCCGCATGCTGCAACGCGAGCGCGAGCTTCAACGGCGTCTGGCCGCCGAACTGGACGATGCACGAGATCTCCCCGCCGGCGCTCCGTTCCCGCTCGAGCACCGCCGTGACGTCCTCGAAGGTCAGCGGCTCGAAGTACAGCCGATCGACGGTGTCGTAGTCGGTCGAGACCGTTTCGGGATTGCAGTTGATCATGACGGTCTCGAAGTTTTCCTCGTGCAGCGCGAACGCCGCATGGCAGCAGCAGTAGTCGAATTCGATGCCCTGGCCGATGCGGTTCGGCCCGCTCCCCAGAATCACCGCCTTGCGGCGCGGCGTAGGGTCCGCCTCGCACTCGTGTTCGTACGTGCCGTACAGATACGGCGTGAACGACTCGAATTCCGCGGCGCACGTGTCGATGCGCTTGTACGCCGGCGTGAGCCCGAGCTCCGTCCGCCGTTGACGGACCGTGTCCTCATCGCATTTCATCAGCGCAGCCAGCTCGTGGTCGGAGAACCCGGCGCGCTTCAGCGTGCGCAGCATCTCGGACGAGAGCTCGCGGATCTCGACCGCTTCCACGAGCCGCTGCAACTCGACGATCTCGGCGAACTGCGTCAGGAACCAGGGATCGATCTGCGTCAGCTCGTGGAGGCGATCGACCGACCAGCCGCGCTGCAGGGCGCGGAACACCGCCCACATCCGGCGGTCGTTCGGGACCATGAGCTTCCGCTGCAGGATGGCTTCGTCGTCGTCCTCCGGTGTGGACGGCTGCGCCAGGATGCGGCTGCGCCCGCCGAGCTCCAAGGATCGGATGCCCTTGAGAAACGCCTCCTTGAAGGTGCGCCCGATGGCCATCGCCTCCCCCACCGACTTCATCTGGGTCGTCAGGGTCGGATCGGCCTGCGGAAACTTCTCGAAGGCCCAGCGGGGCACTTTGACCACGAAGTAGTCGATGGTGGGCTCGAACGAGGCGGGCGTCAGGCGCGTGATGTCGTTCGGAATCTCGTCGAGCGTGTAGCCGAGGGCGAGCTTCGCAGCAATCTTCGCGATGGGAAATCCTGTCGCCTTCGAGGCGAGCGCCGACGATCGCGAGACGCGCGGGTTCATCTCGATCGCGACCATCCGGCCATCGTCGGGATTGACCGCGAACTGGATGTTGGATCCGCCCGTTGCGACGCCGACGCGCCGGATGATCCGACGCGCCGCGTCGCGCATCCGCTGGTACTCCTTGTCGGTCAGGGTGAGGGCCGGCGCAACCGTCACGCTGTCGCCGGTGTGCACGCCCATTGAATCGACGTTCTCGATCGAACAGATCACCACGAAGTTGTCGGCCACGTCGCGCATCACCTCGAGCTCGAATTCCTTCCATCCGATGACCGATTCCTCGATCAGGATCTCGTGCACCGGGCTCGCTTCGATGCCGCGCTCAGAGAGGTCACGAAACTCCTCGATGTTGTAGGCGATGCCGCCCCCCACACCGCCCAGCGTGAAGGACGGCCGGATGATGACCGGAAAGCCGATGGCGGTGACCAAGTGCAAGGCTTCCTTGAGCGATCGCGCGTAGGCGCTGGCCGGCACCTCGATCCCGATCGAGTGCATCGCCTCCCGAAAGAGCAGCCGATCTTCGGCAATCTTGATCGCCTCGGGCGAGGCGCCAATCAGCTCGACGCCGTACTTGAGCAACGTGCCCGCGTCGTGGAGCGCCACCGCGAGGTTGAGCGCCGTCTGTCCGCCGACGGTAGGGAGCAGCGCGTTGGGCCGCTCGCGCTCGATGATGGCGGCGACGATCTCCGGCGTCAGCGGCTCCACGTAGGTGCGGTCCGCAAACTCCGGGTCGGTCATGATCGTGGCCGGGTTGCTGTTGACGAGCACGACCTCCAGCTGTTCGGCGCGGAGCGCCTTGCACGCCTGCGTCCCGGAATAGTCGAACTCGCAGGCCTGCCCGATCACGATCGGACCCGAGCCGATGACGAGGATGCGATGGAGGTCGGTTCGACGGGGCACTACTGACTACCGGTTTCTGGCCACCCTCTACTGGCGACGTTCAATCTCGTCCATAAAGGCGCGGAAGAGATAGTCGGCATCATGCGGTCCGGGCGACGCCTCCGGATGATACTGCACACAGAAGACGGGCCGCGCCGTGTGTCGCAGCCCTTCAATCGTGCCGTCGTAGAGGTTGAGATGCGTCACCGCCATGTGCCCGGGCACGGACTCCGGGTCGACCGCGAAACCGTGGTTCTGACTCGTGATCTCGACCTTGCCGGAGGCGAGCTGTTTGACCGGATGGTTTGCGCCGCGATGCCCAAACTTCATCTTGAAGGTTCGCGCGCCCGAGGCGAGGGCCAGGATCTGATGGCCCAGGCAGATGCCGAACACCGGCACGTCGGCCTCGACGAGCTCGCGAGCGCTCGCAATCGCATACTCGAGCGCAGCCGGATCGCCCGGCCCGTTGCTGAGAAACACGCCGTCCGGCTCCATCGCGAGCAGATCCGACGCGGGCGCCGACGCCGGGAACACGCGCACGCCGCATCCGTACGTCGCAAACCGCCGCAGGATGTTCCACTTCATGCCGAAGTCGTACGCCGCGATGCGGAGCGGGCGCTTTGAGCGACGACCGGGATCGACCACGAACTCCTCGGGGCCTTGCTCGGCGCTCCAGTCGAAGGGCGCGGTGCACGTGACCTCGCGAACCAGATCCGATCCCTCCATCCGCGCGGCACCGCGCGCGCGGGCGACGGCCTCCTCCGGATCGACCTGCCCCGTCACGATCGCGCCGCGCATCACGCCGGCCGACCGCAGGATCCGCGTCAGCGCGCGCGTATCGATGTCCGCGATCGCGACGATGCCGTGCTGCACGAGATAGTCGCGCAGCGTGCCGTGGGCGCGCCAGTTGCTCGCGACCGGTGACTGGTCCCGGATGACGAACCCGGCGACTTTCGGGCCGCGCGACTCGACGTCTTCAGGTGTCACGCCGTAGTTCCCGATCTCGGGACAGGTCATGGTCACGATCTGACCGGCATAGGAAGGATCCGTCAACACCTCCTGATAGCCGGTCATGCTCGTGTTGAAGACGACCTCGCCGGAGGTGGCCCCCGACGCGCCGGCGGATGTGCCAATGAAGGACGTGCTGTTCTCGAGGCCGAGGATGGCTTTCATGCAGATGAAGGTTGTGGCATGCCGCTACCGCCGGCTGAGGCTCGCCGTCACCCGCGCGCGCGTTCCAGGCGCGATCCGTACCGGCGATGACCATGGAGCATAGCCGGGCAACTCGAGCCGAATCGTGTGCACGCCCGGACTGAGGTCCGGCAACATCACCGGAGTCGCGCCGATGGACCGATCGTCTACGAACACGCGGGCACCGGGGGGATCGGAGTGCACGAATACCGAGCCGAGCCGCGTCGGCGGAACCGCCGGAGCGAGGGCCGCCAACCGGACTTGCACCGACGCCACCGGCTGCGTTCCCGAGACGACAATGCGCCGCCGCTCCGACATGTAGCCAGCCTTCGTCACCGCGACGTTGTACGTGCCGTAGGGCAGGTCCACCAGCGCCAGCGGCGTCACGCCCTTCAGCTCGCCGTTGGTGAAAACGCGCGAGCCGACCGGCGTCGATCGAATCAACAGTCGCCCGCGCGGCTGCGGCGCTTTGACGGGAGTCAAAGCCGCAGGCCTGGCCGATCGGGGCGTGGTCGAGGGTGCAGGTGCCGGCGGTCGGCGCGTGGCCGGTATCTCCGCTGGCGCGCGTGGCGCGCGCGACTCGGCGACCGTCGTTTCGCTCCACTCGCGGTCCGAGCTCGGCGTTGCCGTCGCGCTGCCACGGGATGGGAGCGGAGACATCGGCAATTGCCAGCGACTCACGCCGAGGCCAAGGAGAAAGCCGACCAGTATGCCCCCCACCACGGCAGCCGCAAGCGCGCGTCCTGACCAGCCGGGTGTTGCTTCCGGGGCCACCGGGCCGAGGTAGGGTTCGTACCGCATCGGCCGCTCCCGGGCAGGCGGCGATCGATCCACCCGTGGCGGACTCGCCAGCATCTCCTCCCGAGCGGCCTCGCCGGCCGCATGGTCCTGGCGCACCGCGCGATCGACTGGTACCTCGATCGTTTCATCATCCGCCGGTTCGACCGCGACATCGTTCGCGATCGCCCCGTCGAATTCCGCCATCTCGGCATCGCGCTCGCCCGCGCCCGCCGTGCCGACCGTATCGGCGGCCGCCGGCGCCGAGGCGTCATCGAACAGCGTCGCCGGCGCGATCACGGGCGGCCGACGCCTGCCGATGACCAGCGGCGGCTCGGATGAGTCGACCGGCGCGGGTGCCCTGTGTCGAACGGTTGCATTCTCGTCCGAGGGCGCCTCGGGTCCAGGTCGCGCGGAGGCGGGTTCGCCCGAAAGGTCCGCCGTGTCGAGATCCACATCGCTCGGATGAATCGTCGCCGAGAGCGCCTCGACGTCCGAGAGATTCACTTCGGGAGCTGCATCGGACGCTTGGACCTCGAACGCGATTGGAATCTCCGCTGGTTCTTCCGACGAGTCAGCCGCCACATCGAATCTGGTGAAATCGTCGTTCAGCGCCGGCTCGGCGTCGGCGCGACTCTTCCGCACGGTCAGATCGTCGGACGCTTCCTCGGGAGAGTCGATCCAGTCCGGCGAGGATTCCGGGGGAAACCCGATCGCGGACGCAGGCTCGGCCACCTTCTCGTCACGCACCTGAAGCGCAGGCACTGTCGCGTCGGCATCGTGGGGCGCATCGGTCCCGGCGACGCCGGGCTCGTACTCGGGCTCGCGTGGCGCGGTCGAGCCGTCCACGCTTGGCGCACGGCGCCGGACCGCCGATTCCAGCGACGCGCAAAAGCCGAGCGCCGTCGAGTACCGACGATGGGGGGAGGGTGTGAGTGCCTTGGCGAACACCGCGGCAATCGCTGCACCGTCCACGTTCGGATTCCCCTCACCGGGAACGGAACCGGCGACATCGCCGGGGCCCGCAATGCGGCGTCCTGTGAGAAGCTCGTACGCAATCGCCGCGAGCGAGAACACATCGGCTGGTGACGCCCATTGGGCCCCGTCAATTCGTTCCGGCGCACTGTACGGCCGGCGGACCGGGGCCCGCACACCGACACGCTCGAGCGCCGCCACGACGCCGAAGCCGCTCGCGCGTGCCTGATCAGGCGTCACGAAGATGTCACGCGGATGAAGCGCCCCGTGATGCACGCCGGCCTTTCGCGCGAAATCGATCCCTTCGGCAAGCTGCCTGATGAACGGCAGGGCGGTCTCGAACGACGCTGGGGCGTAATGGCGGAGCGCGACGTCCAGCGATTCAGCCGCGACGTACTCTTCCGCGAGATACGCGGTCGTTCCTTCGACGCCAGCCGCCGCGGGAGCGACGAGCGCCGGATGGGACAGCCCGAGGTCCGCGATCTTTTGAAGCTCGGCGGCAAGCTCCTGCGCCTGCTCGGGCGTCAGGTCGAGCCGGAACGCCTTGACGGCCACGAGCCGATCCCGCCGCGGCTCGTAGGTGCGGAAGATCGGCCCGAGGGCGCCTATTCCGATTTGATGCAGAACGCGAAAGGGTCCGAATGCGGCGGGAGGTGAGAATGCGGTAGGGTCGTCGCGTGTCAGGGGTCGGAACTCCGCCGCTATTCTACCAGAACGATGGGATATGTCGCGGTGCCCTGACGCGTCTCGGCGCGCCAGATGGATCCTCCGGTTGTTGACAGTCGTCCAACGGCTCTGCAAGAGTACGATCTCTCGTGCCTCCCGACCCCATCCAGACGGTCACGCCGTTGCGCCGGCCCATCGATCTGCGCCGGTTTCCCTGGGTGCGGCGGCTGGCGGCGGACTACGCGTACGCCTACGGGGGCCTCGCACCGTTCTTCGCGGGCGATCCGTCCGAGGAATCGACGTGGCGCGACGCGGTTGCCCGGGCTCATCGGTACCCCCGCAACCGCGAGGCGATCGCGCGCGTCGTCGCCGATCAGCAGAGGCAACGCAACGCGCCGGCGTACGCAAAGGCCGCCGCGGAACGCTTGAAGGACACGCGATCGGTCGCAATCGTGACCGGCCAACAGGCGGGACTGTTCGGCGGGCCCGACTTCACGCTGCTCAAAGCCCTCACGGCCTTGAAGCTCGCGGCACACATCGAGCAGCAGTATCACATTCCCACGGTGCCGGTGTTCTGGATCGATTCCGAGGACCACGATTGGGACGAGGTCCGCACGTGCGGCGTCCTCGACGCGGAGTTCGCCTACCGCGCCATCTCGCTGCCATCCCCTCAGGGGGCGGGAGAGTCCCCGGTCGCCTCGGTTCGCCTCGATGATTCAATCCTGACTGCGCTCGCTGAGCTTCAGGAGTCGCTTCAGAAGACGGAGTTCACCCCCGACGTGATGGCGCGTGTCAGGAGCGCCTATGAACCCGGTCGGGGAATGGCGGACGCCTTCGGCCGGTGGCTGGAGGCGGTCCTCGGCGAGCAGGGGCTCGTGGTCTTCGACGCGGCGGATCCGGCCGCCAAGCCGCTGGCCGCGCAGGTGTTTTCAGGCGAGCTCCGATCGGCCGGCACGACCTCCGCGCTGGCCGCCGCCGCAGGCGCCGCGCTGGCCACGCGCGGGTATCATGCGCAGGTGTCGCCCCAGGACGACAGCGTCGCGCTGTTCCGTCTGGATGGCATGCGAAAAGCGATCAAGCGCCGCGACGGCGCACTCATGGTTGGCGACTTCATCGATTCCGCGGAGGCGCTGCTGAACGAAGCGTCTACCCATCCGGAGAGCTTCAGCCCCAACGTGCTGCTGCGGCCGATCGTGCAGGACACACTGTTCCCTACCGTCGGTTACGTCGCCGGACCGAACGAGCTGGGATATCTGGCGCAGCTTCGCGGCGTCTACGATCACTTCCGTGTCCCGATGCCGGTCATGTATCCACGCATCAGCGCGACCCTGATTGACGCAGCGGCAGCGCGGTTTCTCGGGCGCTACGATCTCCCCATCGAGGCGCTGCAGGCGCAGGACGAATCGGCGCTCAACCGCTTGCTCGCGGCACACCTGCCGGCAAGCGTCGAAGCCTCACTCGAAACAGCGGCCCGCGCGATCGAGGACGGGATGCAATCGGTCATCGGGGCTGTTCCGACCATCGATCCGACGCTCGAAGGGGCGGCGCGGTCCACCCTGGGACGCATGGAGCACGACCTCCAGAGCCTTCGGGCCAAGATCATCCACGCGATCAAGCGACGGGATGAAACGCTGCGCCGCCAGTTCGCGCGCGCCCGCGCCCAGGTCTTTCCTGACGGCCACCCGCAGGAGCGAGCGGTCGGATTCGTCTATTTCTTGAACCGTCATGGGCCCGGCCTGATCGAGCGCCTGACGGCGGAGCTGCCGCTCGACATGGGGATCCACTGGATCATCAGCCTGTAGCAGTCCCGAGTCCCGGGTCCCGAGTCCCGAGTCCCGGGGTCCCGAGTCCCGGGTCCCGAGTCCCGGGTCCCGGGTCCCGGGCCCCTGATCCCGAGTCCCGGGTCCCGAGTCCCGATCACTGATCCAGCCGGCGAAATCGGCCGATAAACCGGAAGGTCGACACCCCCCGACGGGTCGTCCTGCGCGGTCGCCCCACCGCCCGGCAGCTGGCGTCCCGGATGACTGCGATCCACGTCTAAAGAGACCGTGAGAGCCACGCCCCCGTCTCCCCATCCAGCGCCCAGGGCACCGCGCCAGCGCCCGCGGACAGGCCGACGCTGGCTGACGCGTCTCCTGTTCGCCGCCGTCGTCGGGTTGGTCGCGCTCTGCGGTATCGGGGCGTATCTGTACGCTCAAGCGACGCGTTTAATCGACGCCCGCCTCGCCGAGCACACGGATCGCGTCTTGCCCCGCATATTCGCGCGACCGGTCGTGCTCCGTGACCGGCAGGCGCTGTCGGCCCGCCAGCTCGTCGATCGCCTGAACGAGCTCGGCTACACCCAGCGTGTGCGAGCGGAACAGCCCGGTGAGTTCGCGATCGGGCGGGACTCAATCGTGCTGGGCCCGCGCGGGGGAGAGGCGGCCGGTCTGCTGGTACGTGTCGCATTCGCGCGGCGGACTCGAGCCGCGATCGGCGGCGGCGCCATCGATCGCGTGGAGGTCGTCGGACAAGGCGCGCGGAGGGAGGTGCGGCTCGAAGAACCGCTCATCACCGCGCTCGTGGGAGCAAGTCGCGAGAAGCGGCGCAACGTGCCGCTCGCGATGATGCCCACGCGGATGCGGCAGGCCGTGCTCGCCATTGAGGACCGACGATTCTATGAACATCCAGGCGTTGATCCGATCGGCATGGCGCGCGCGCTCGTCACGAACATTCGGGGGGACAAGCGCTATCTCGTCGGCGGCAGCACGCTCACGCAACAGCTCGTCAAGAATTTTTTCCTCACCCCCGAGAAAACGGTCCGCCGCAAGCTTCTCGAACAATCCACGGCGGTGCTGCTCGAGCGGCGGTTGACCAAGGACCGCATTCTCGAGCTGTACTTGAACGACGTGTACGTCGGACACCGAGGATCGTTCGCCATCCACGGCGTCGCGGAAGCCGCGCGCCTGTTCTTTGGCAAGGACATCAGCAACATCACGCTCGCCGAAGCGGCGACCATCGCAGGCGTGATTCAGGCCCCCCACATCTGGTCGCCCTTCCGGTCGATAGAGCGAGCGCGCGACCGGCGCAATGTCGTGCTGCGCACGATGGTGGAATCCGGTTTCATCTCGGGGGACGCAGCGCGTCGCGCCGCACGCGAGCCGCTTGCGATCGCGCCTCACGCCCTGGAAGCAGAGGCGCCGTACTTCGTCGACTACGTCGGCCAGACGCTGGAGAACGAGCACCCCGCCATCATGCACAGCGCGCAGGCGGTCGACGTCCACACGACGCTCGACCTGCACCTGCAGCGGATCGCGCAGGACGCCGTCGGCGAGGGCATGGCGCGCGTCGATCGACTGCTCGCGAGCCGGCGCCGCCGCCGGGCGCGCGCGCAGGTCGCGCTCATCGCCGTCGACCCGCGCAGCGGCGAAATCCTCGCCCTCGTCGGTGGGCGGTCCTACAACCACTCGCAATTCAACCGCGCCATCCATGCGCGTCGTCAGCCCGGCTCCGTGTTCAAACCCTATGTCTACCTCGCGGCGTTCGAACGAGCGCAGGAAGAAGGCTGGACCGATCTGACGCCGGCGACCGTGGTCCTGGACGAGCCGACCACCTTCGCATTCGAGGAGAAGCCGTACCAACCCAGCAACTACGGCAACCAGTACGACGGGGCGATCACCTTGCGGCACGCGCTCGCGTTCTCCCGGAACGTGCCGGCGGTCAAGGTGGCCGAAGCCGCCGGTTTCGAGCGTGTCGCCGACCTCTGGCAGCGCCTCGGCGCTGGAACGCCCCCGCGGCCCTATCCGTCGATTGCGCTCGGGGTCTTCGAAGCGACACCGATCGAGATCGCGACGGCGTACACGATCTTCCCGAATCTTGGCGCCGTTGGATCGCTGCACGCGATCGAGCGCATCACCGCGGGCGATCGTGAGCTTGCGCGCGTCGATTCGACGGCCACGCAGACGATCGCCTCGCGGCAGTCCACCTACCTCGTCACGAACATGATGCGCAGCGTCCTGAACGAAGGCACCGGTGCCGGGGCACGGTCGTCCGGATTCGCCCTCGAGGCCGCGGGTAAGTCGGGAACCACCAATGACCTGCGCGACGCGTGGTTCGTCGGGTTCACGCCCGAGCTGCTCACCGTGGTCTGGGTGGGCTTCGACGACAACCAGCCGCTGGGACTCAGCGGGACTCAGGCCGCCCTCCCGATCTGGACGACGTTCATGACTCGAGCGCTGGCGGGCCACCCCGACCAGCCGTTCGATGTCCCCGAAGACATCGCCTTCGCGGACATCGACGAGGCCACCGGGAAGCTCGCGACCCTGGGCTGCACGCACGTGGTCCGCGAGGCATTCGTTGCGGGCACTGAGCCGATCGAGCCTTGTCCGCTCCACCATTTCTGAGCCGGCGAGATGCGATAAACTGTTCCGGAAATGCAGGAGGATGTCTTCGCCGCGGTCACGGCGGCGCTCGAACGCGGCGAGCCCGCCGCCCTGGTGACGATCGTCCGGACCCAGGGCTCGACGCCGCAGCGCGTTGGCGCCAAGTTGCTCGTGTTTGCGGACGGGCAGACCGTCGGCACCATCGGGGGCGGCTGCTACGAGAACGACGCTTGCGGTAAGGCGCGCGACATCATCCGATCCGGCCGGCCTCGGCTCGTCCGGTATGAGCTGTCCGATGACCTCGCAGCAGAATCGGGCCTGATCTGCGGCGGCCAGATGGAAGTCTTCATCGAGCCCATCGAACCCGCGCCGCCTCTCTACATCATCGGCGCCGGCCACGTGGCCTACCATCTCGCGCGTGTGGCGCACGAGGTCGGGTTCCGGGTCCACGTCACCGACGATCGCGAAAAGTTCGCCAACCGCGATCGCTTTCCCCAGGCCGTCGAGGTGGCCGTCGAATCGATCCCCGCGTGGCTGCATCGCGCCGAGCTGCCGCCGTACGCCTACGCGGTCATTGTCACGCGCGGGCATCGACACGATCTGGACGCCCTCGCGGCGCTGGCGGCGCGCGATCTGAAATACCTCGGGCTCATCGGCAGCCGGGCCAAGGTCGCGCGTTTATTCGATGCGCTCGCCGCGGAGTCGATGCCGGCCGAGTGCCTCCGCCGCGTCCATGCCCCCATCGGTCTCGACATCGGAGCCGTCACCCCCCAGGAGATTGCCGTCAGCATCGTCGCGGAGCTGATCGCCGTGAAGTACGGCAAGGCCGTCAGCGGGGACGACCGCACCGGTCCGGGGTCGATGAAGTGGACCCCGCGACACGCGCACGAGCACGAATGACGGCGCGCTCGCACCTCGCGCCGCGACACCGACGCCTCCACCTCCGAGGTCTTCTCCAACGGCAGTGTCCTCACTCCTGATCCGCAACGCGACGGTCGTGACGATGAACGACGCCGACGAGGTGATCGAGGGCGAGGTCTTCGTCGAGCATGACCGGATCGCAGGTGTCGGGCGCCACCTCGCGGAACGGGCCGGTCGGGTGATCGACGCGCAGAATGGAATCCTGCTGCCGGGATTGATCCAAACGCACGTTCATCTGTGCCAGACGCTCTTCCGCGGCTATGCCGACGACAAGCCGTTGCTTGAATGGCTGCGCGCCCGCGTGTGGCCGATGGAAGCCGCCCATACGCCGGCCTCGCTCAGCGCCTCCACCCGTCTGGCCGCGGCGGAGCTCCTGCTCAGTGGCACCACCGCCGTGCTGACGATGGAGACGGTGCACGACACGGATGTCGTGTTCGAGACGTTGGCGGAGGTCGGCCTGCGGGCCACCGTGGGCAAGTGCATGATGGATGCGGCCACCGACGATGTGCCGGCGCGGCTTCGCGAGCAGACGCGGCAGTCGTTCGACGAGAGCGTCGCCTTGAGGCGCCGATGGGATGGCGCCGCCGGCGGTCGGCTTCGGGCCGCGCTCGCACCGCGCTTCGCGCTGACATGCTCGCGCGAGCTGCTCGAAGCGGTCGCGGCGGAGTCGCGCGCCACCGAGGCGATCGTGCACACCCATGCGTCGGAATCGCGCGATGAGGTAGAGCTCGTGCGGCGCACGACCGGCACGGACAACGTCGAGTACCTCACACGGCTCGGCCTCGCGTCGCCGCGGCTCTGCGCGGCACATTGCGTCTGGGTGACCGAGGCGGAACAGAGGCTCCTCGCCGATCACGGCGTCAAGGTGCTGCACTGCCCCGGCTCGAACTTGAAGCTGGGCTCCGGTATCGCGCCGGTGCCGGAACTGATGCGACGCGGCGTCTCGGTCTCAATCGGCGCCGACGGCGCCGCGTGCAACAACAATCTGGACATGTTCGCGGAGATGCGCCTGGCCGCGACGCTGCAAGCGGCGCGGCTCCAGCCCGGCGCGCTTCCCGCCCGCGACGTGGTCTCGATGGCGACGCGACACGGCGCCCGCGCCCTGGGCCTGGAGCAGGACATCGGCTCGATCGAGGTGGGGAAACGCGCGGACCTCGTGCTCGTCGATCGATCGAGACCGCACCTCTCCGGGGGCGCCGATCCCTATTCGACCATCGTCTATGCCGCGCGCGGCGGCGATGTCCGCACGACCATCGTCGACGGCGAGGTTCTGGTGCACGACTTCGCGCTGACGAGGATGGACGCGCGCGAGATCGCCGAAGAGGCCCGCACAGAGGGACGGGCCCTGGCGGCGCGTGCGGGCGTCTCGATCGGGGGCCGGTAAGTGCTGCGTTATAATGGATTAGCAGTCTTCAACCGAGAGTGCTAAGCGGGGTAATCTGCCCTTGCGGGACTTTCTCGATCTTTCGCAACGCCACCGCTGGATCCTGGCCGCGCTGGTCGACGAGTACATCGGACGCGGCGAGCCGGTGTCCTCGCTGTGGCTGGCCGCGAAGGGCCGCTTCGGGGTGTCGTCCGCGACGCTCCGTAACAGTCTCGCGAGCCTCGAGGACGCGGGATACGTCCGGCAACCGCACGCCTCGGCCGGTCGTATTCCGACGGATCGCGGCTATCGCTGCTACGTCGACGATTTGCTGCAGACCAGACGTCCCGTTCGTCGCGCCCCGGCCGTCGAGGCGCGGCTGCGCGAGGCGGGGACGGTCGACGACGCGCTGTCGAACGTCTCCCACGAGCTCTGGCGCGCGTCGCATCATGTCGGGTTTGCCGTCGGACCCGCCGCAGAAGTCGCCGTGCTGCGGCAGATCGAGTTCGTCACGCTCAGCGCGTCCAAAGTGCTCGTCGTGTTGATTGCCGCCGACGGACACGTCTCGCGCAAGGTCATCGATGTTGGCGCGCAGATCACCGCGCACGAGCTTCGCCAGGCGTCCGGCTACCTGAACACCGAGTTTGCCGGGCTCTCGCTCGACACGATTCGGACCTCGGTCGTCGGGCGGCTGCAGGAGGAGCGGACGTTGTACGACCGGCTCATGACACGCGCGCTTCGGCTGGCAAGCACCACGCTGGCGGAGCTCGTCCCCGAGAACGTGCTGTTTATCCAGGGGGCATCGTCCCTGCTCGAAGAGCTGGCGCGGACCGAGGAGCGCATCTCGGTCGACACGCTGCGCGCCCTGTTCAAGATGATTGAGGAAAAGCACCGCCTCGTGCGGCTGCTCAACGCGTACATCGACGGCCCGGGCTTGACGGTCGTGATCGGCTCCGAGCACACGTCGCCGGATCTGCAGAACTTCAGCCTGGTCGCGTCCACCTACGCGGCGGGCGCGCACAGCGGATCGGTCGGCATCATCGGGCCGACGCGCATGCGCTACTCGCGCGCGATTGCGGCGGTCGACGCGATGGCGGCCGCGTTGAGCCGGGCGCTCGGCGCGGCGGAAGCGAACCGAGGCATGGCCGATTGACCACCCCCGATGCGGAGGCCCCCGATAGTCATATGTCTGATCAACTTCCTGTCGGACCGGTACACGAGCTCGAGGAAGCGGAGATGGCCGCGAGCGACCAGCGTGGCGGAGGCCCCTCGAAAGCGGCCGCCACCGCAACCCAGGACGAGGCGGAAGCCCTCGAAGAGCTCAGGCGCCAGCGCGACGAGTACTACGACCGCCTCTTGCGAAAAACGGCCGAATTCGACAACTACCGCAAACGCATCGATCGCGAGCGTCGGGAGCTGCAGGACAGGGCCGCCATGACGCTCATCGCCGAGATCCTGCCGCTCGTCGACGATCTCGAGCGTGCACTCGAGCCGGACGTTGCCGAAGAAGGGGTGGAAGCGTATCGGAAGGGCGTCGAGATCATTCACAGGCAGCTCATGGACGTCCTGCGCAAGCGTGGCGTGCGGCCCATCGACGCATTGGGCGCCACGTTCGACCCGCACTTCCATGAGGCGGTGGCGCACGAAGTCAGCCCCGGGTGCCGCGAAGGCGAAATCATCGAGGAGCTCCGCCGCGGCTACATGTTGGGCGACCGGCTGCTGCGGCCTGCGGTCGTAAAGGTGGCGAAAGCGTGAGCAAGCGCGATTACTACGAGGTGCTCGGGGTCTCCCGCAACGCGTCGGACCAGGACATCAAGAGCGCGTACCGCAAGCTCGCGCTCAAGCATCATCCCGACCGAAATCCGCACGACAAGGCCGCCGAGGAACACTTCAAGGAGGCGGCCCAAGCGTACGCGGTCCTCGCGGATCGCGAGAAACGAAGCTTGTACGACCGGTTCGGGCACGCGGGTGTCGGGACGAGCGCGGGGGCCAGCGGGTTCGACCCGACGATTTTCGCCGACTTCGGCGACATCCTTGGCGGACTGGGCGACGTCTTCGGGTTCGGCGATCTGTTCGGCAGTCGGCGGCGCGGCGGACCGCAGCGCGGCGCCGATCTCCGCTATGACCTCGACATGTCTTTCGAGGAAGCCGCCAAAGGAACCGAGACCAGCATCCAGATTCCGCGTGAAGAGCCGTGCGACACGTGCCGCGGAACAGGGGCGGCGCCCGGCACGGCGCCGGAAGCCTGCCGCCAGTGTCGCGGTCAGGGCCAGCTGCGCTATCAGCAGGGGTTCCTCACCGTCGCGCGCACCTGCGGCTATTGCGGGGGCAGCGGCCGCGTCATCACGAAGCCCTGCGCGACGTGCCGCGGTACGGGGCGTATCGCGAAGGATCGAAAGCTGACGGTCAAGATTCCGGCCGGCATCGCCACGGGCCAGCGTCTGCGCTTGCAGGGCGAGGGAGAGTACGGCCCCGGCGGCGGACCGCCCGGGGATCTCTACGTGGTCATTCACGTGCAGGACCACCCGTTCTTCCAACGCGACGGCGACGATCTTCACTGCGAAATCGCGGTCGCCTATCCCACGCTCGTGCTCGGCGGCGACATCGACGTGCCGACGTTGAACGGGTCGGAAGCACTTCATGTCCCCGAGGCGACCACGAGCGGGACGCGCTTCAGGCTGCGCGGGAAAGGCATGCCGAGCGTGACCGGCCGCGGGCGCGGCGATCTCTACGTCGAGGTCATCCCGGCGGTCCCGCGCAAGTTGACGAAGGAGCAGCGCCGACAGCTAGAGGAACTCGCGAAGATCTGGCCCGGGCCCTCGAGCGAGCCGAGGCAGAAGGCCGGCGAGGAAGAACGCCCGTTCTTCGACCGGGTGAAGGACATCTTTGGGTGAGACGCGATTTCGTGCCGCGCTCGACCTCCATCTTTCGCCCGCCACCAATCGCGATCGCTTGATCGCCGCGCTCGACGATCTCGACCTTTTCGCGATCGACGACGGCCGTCCGGACGTGTGGCGCATGTTCTTCTTCGCGCCGGAGGCGCGCGAGCGCGCGCAGGCATCGCTCCTGGCCGCATTTCCCCCGCCGATTCTGTCCGCCGTGCCACTCGACGTGCCCGATGAACGATGGGCGGAACGCGCTCAGCGCGCTCAGCGCGCGATCGTCGTCGATCGGTTCATCGTCGCGCCGCCGTGGGACGTGCCGGCAGCGCACGCCGAGCGGACGATCGTCATTCAGCCGTCTACCGGATTCGGGACGGGCCATCATGCCAGCACGCGGTTGTGCCTGTGCGCCCTCCAGCGCCTGGATGTCGGTGGCCGAACGGTTCTTGACGTCGGGACAGGATCGGGTCTTCTGGCCATCGCGGCCGCCAGGTTGGGCGCTCGACGCGTCGTCGCCATCGACGTCGACGCGGACGCGGTGGAAGCGGCGCGCGACAACGTCGCACGAAACGGTTGTGAGGAGCGCGTCGAGCTGGGCGTGGCGGACGTCCGGGAATGGACCGGTGACTCCGCGGATGTCGTTCTGGCGAATCTCACCGGCCGATTTCTCGTGCACAACGCGCCGCGGTTGATGGCGCTTCTCGCGTCCGGCGGTCACCTGGTTGCGAGCGGCTTCACCAGGCAGGAAACCGACGATGTGACGCGCGCATTGGCTGAACACGGCTCGGTCGTCGCGGAGGATGAGGAAGACGAGTGGGCGGCCGTGACCGTCTCGGGCGGTCAAGAGTCGACGGTCAACAGCCAACAGTGGAAACGGGACGGTTAGACGCGACGTATGTGTCGCCCGACTGCACTGTCGAGTGGTGAACTGCCGACTGTCGACTCTAGAATGCGCGCCGTGACGCCACGTTTTCTCGCGCCCGATCTTCATGTCGACGAGGAAATCGTTCTGCCGGCGGACGAAGCGGCGCATGCGGTTCGGGTGCTTCGGCTGCGCGCGGGCGACCTCATCCGAGTGTTCGATGGACGAGGGAATGAATTCGCTGCACGGATCGACGTCGCGAGCGGTCGCCTGGTGCGTGCCCGTCGATTGGATCGCGTCATGCCTGCTCCCGAGCCAGCCATTACGCTCACGCTCGCGCAAGCGGTTCTCAAGACCGACAAGATGGACGCGCTCGTCCGTGACGCGACGATGCTCGGCGCGGCCGTCATTCAGCCGATCGTGACCGCGCGAACCAATGTCTCGCCAGCGGCACTCCGCCGACGACACGTTACCGACCGCTGGCGCCGAATTGCCGTCGCGTCGGTGAAACAGTGCGGACGAGCGGTCGTCCCGCGCATCGATGATGTTGTCGAGTTCGCGGATTTCGTGCGGCGCGCGCGCGCGGACGTGCGCGTGCTGCTCGTCGAGCCGTCGGCGGCCGATGAGACGCGGGCTGCCGATGTCCTCGACGCGCGGACCGTGCCGCAAACCGCCACGCTGATGGCCGGCCCCGAAGGCGGGTGGTCAGGAGCCGAGGTCGACCTCGCCCGCTCGACCGGTTGGACGTCGGTGACCCTCGGGCGACGCACGCTTCGCGCCGACGCCGCGCCGCTGGTGGCCATGGCGGTACTGCAGTGGGTCTGGCACGATCTCTAGGACAGCCAATCGACGAGCCCGTTCCACATGCCCGCGCGACCCTCGACCTCGACTGTCAACCGTCGACTTTCGACTATACTCGTCGAGCGCCCGATGCTCTTTCGCGGTCAATCTCTTGGAAAATACAAGATCATCTCGCCGCTGGGGAGCGGCGGCTTCGGCACCGTCTACCTCGCACAGGACACCTGGATCGACAAGAAGGTTGCGCTCAAGGTCCCGCACCGGCAGAACATCGACTTCGGTGAGCTCCTGCGGGAGCCGCGCCTGCTCGCCAGCCTGAATCATCCGAATATCGTCGCCATCACGACCGCGGAGAAACAGGACAACATCTTCTTCATCGTGATGGAGTACGTGCCGGGCGAAACCCTCGAGAACGTCGTCGCGAGAGAGGGCCCGCTCGAGCTGTCGCGCGCACTCGACTACACGTGCCAAATCTGCAACGCCGTCGATCATGCGCACCGGCAGGGCGTGATCCATCGCGACCTCCGGCCCGCCAACGTGCTGGTCTCGGAAGCGGGCGTCCTGAAGGTCGCCGACTTCGGCACATCCCGGTTCCTCGAAATCGCCGCGCACGGAACCACCGTCATCGGCAGTCCACCCTATATGGCGCCCGAGCAGTTTCAGGGCAAAGCGGTGTTTGCCTCGGACATCTACTCGCTCGGCGTGACCATGTACCAGATGCTGACGGCAACCCTGCCGTACGAGCCGCCTGCGCCCTCGGATCTGGACTTGCTGATGAGCGGAAAGCTGGTGACCGCGCCGCGCGAGCGGAACGCCGCTATTCCGAGGGCCATCAACGACATCATCCTGCGGGCGATGGCGCCGCACCTTCAGACGAGGTATCAGCGCGCGGCGGATGTGCTCGAAGACCTGCTGGCCGCGCGACCATCCCGCCGGTCCTCGCGCCCCGCGCCGCCGGCGATACGCCCGAGCGATGAAGCGGCCCCGTCAGGTTCCCACCACGCGCACCGCGTTCAGAGCCGGCTGCGCGCCCGCGAGACGCCACAGCCGCCGCGGTTCTGCTGGCATTGCCGCAAGCCCCTGCACGCGCGCACGGACCGGTGTCCCTTTTGCGGCGAAACTCAGTGATGCTAGAATTGGCTTCGAGCGCGCGGCGGGCCGAACTGTGGCTCTCTCCAACATTCGCGTCGTTGCCGTCCCACGCGTGAATCCTTCCCCAGTCGAGGAGCTGACATGAGCTTTACCGGCACTGGCAAGGTGTGGATGAACGGAACGTTCGTCGAGTGGGCCGATGCGAAGATTCACGTCGCGTCACATGTTATCCATTACGGCAGCGCGGTGTTCGAGGGCATCCGTTGCTACAAGACGCCGAAGGGCTCAGCGGTGTTCCGGCTGGACGCGCATGTGCGGCGCCTCTACGACTCCGCCAAGATCTACCGGATGGAGTACGCCGTCGGGCGCGACACCTTCACGGCGGCGCTCGTCGAGACGATTCGCGTGAACCGGTTGAAGGCCTGCTACATCCGGCCGCTCATCTATCGGGGGTACCACGCGCTCGGCGTGAACCCGTTCCCCTGCCCGGTCGACGCGGCGATTCTGGTGTGGGAGTGGGGGGCGTATCTCGGGCAGGACGCGGCGGAAAAAGGGGTCGACGTGCGGGTGTCGTCCTGGTCGCGTTCGGCGCCGAACACCTTTCCCTCGCTGGCCAAGACGAGCGCGAACTACGCGAACTCCCAGCTCGTGAAGATGGAAGCCATCGTCGAGGGCTACAGCGAGGGGATCGCCCTCGACACGTTCGGGTACGTGAGTGAAGGCAGCGGGCAGAATGTCTTCATCGTCCGCGACAACGTCGTCTACACGCCACCGCTCGCGGCCTCCCTCTTGCCGGGCATCACCCGTGATTCGGTCATCACCGTCGCGCGCGAGCTTGGTTACCGCGTCCGCGAAGAGATGCTGCCGCGCGAGCTGCTCTACATCGCCGACGAAGTCTTCTACGCCGGAACCGCGGTCGAGATCACCCCGATTCGTTCGATCGACAAGATCGTGATCGGCGACGGAACGCGCGGTCCCGTGACGCACGCGATCCAGCGGACGTTTTTCGACATCATCAACGGCGAAGTGCCCGATACCCGCCGCTGGCTCACCTACGTCTATCCCGAAGAATCGCCGCTGCGGGAGACCGTCGAGGCCGCCCTCAAGGCCCGCTGACGCACGGAAGCTCCGCCGGTACTGAAGTTCGCGGCGCGACGAGCCGAAACCAGTACCGGCTTCTCCGCCACGGCCTTGATGCGGTTCCTCGATGCACGTAAACGACCTCCTGCGTATCGCCATCGCCCGCAACGCGTCGGACCTCCACCTGAAAGTCGGCAGCTATCCCATGACGCGCGTCAACGGGCAGCTCGTCCCGGTTGCCGAAGCGAACCGCCTCACGCGTGAAGACACCGAGGCGTTCAGCACCGTCATCCTGTCGCAGCATCAGCGCGCGCGCTTCGAGGAAACTCGCGAGCTCGATCTCGCGTACAGTGTGGCCGGGCTGGGCCGGTTCCGGTGCAGCATCTTTCAGCAGCGCGGCACGACCGGGCTCGTCCTCAGGATCCTCCCGGTCGGGGTGCGCTCGCTGGACGAGCTGACCCTGCCCCCCGCGCTCAAGAAGATCTGTGTCGAAGAGCGCGGCCTCGTCCTCGTGACCGGCACCACCGGGAGCGGCAAGACGACAACGCTGGCTGCCATGGTCGATCACATCAACCACGCGCGGCCGGGGCACATCCTCACGATCGAGGATCCCATCGAATACCTGCACCGCGACGTGCGGTCGATCGTCAACCAGCGCGAGGTCGCGACCGACACACCGTCGTTCGGCTCGGCGCTCCGGACGGCGCTGCGTCAGGATCCGGACGTGATCCTGGTCGGCGAGATGCGGGATCTCGAGACGATCGAGACAGGCCTCCTGGCTGCCGAAACCGGACATCTCGTGCTCTCGACGCTCCACACGCTCGATGCGACCGAAACCATCCATCGCATCATCGCCGTATTCCCCGTCGGGCAGCAGACACAGATTCGATATCAACTGGCGACCGTCCTAAAGGCCGTCATCTCGCTACGGCTCGTCCCGCGCGCCGACGGCTGCGGACGGTGCCCGGCTGTCGAGGTGATGGTTGGAACCCCGTTCATCCGCGACTGCATCATCGATCCCGCTCGCACGGATCTGATTCGAGGCGCGATCGCGGCCGGGACGTCGCAGTACGGGATGCAGACGTTCGACCAGGCGCTCTACTGGCTCTACGAACAGGGGACGATCACGTTCGATGAAGCTCTTCGTTGGGCGACGAACGTGGACGAATTCAAGCTGAAGGTGCAAGGCATCTCCAACCTCGTCGAATCTGCGCGCGAGGAGATGGCCAGAGCCGCGGCGGACAGCCCGGACATCACCCGCTTCACGCGCACGAAGCTTGGAGCGCCCGTGGCGCGCGACGCCTATACGACCGCTCTCCGGCTGCTCGCCCGTCGCGACCTGACACGGGCGCAGCTCACCAATCGCCTGCGCAGACGGCAGCTCCCGGACGAAGAGATTCGCGTCGCGCTCGACCGCCTCGAGCAGCACGGCGCGCAGGATGACTCTCGCGTCGCGCTCGCGTTCGCACGCACCGCAGCGCGCGTCCGGCGGTTCGGACGCCTGCGTACCCTCCGGGAGCTGAGCGCCATGGGCATCGCCCGGGACCTTGGAAAGAGGGCCGTGGCCGAGATCTATGACGAGGTGGATGAAGCGGCCCTGATGGAGCACGAGCTCGCCCGGCTGGCTACACGTGCGCTGCGCACGCCCGCCGACTATGCGCGCGTGGCGCGGGCGCTCGCCAGGCGCGGGTTCGCCGCCGACCTGATCCGACGGGCTCTCGGGCGCCGGGGCGCGCCAGCCGATGCGGACGACTGACGCCGCCGAAGCATCACCAGGCCGGTCGAGGCGCCGTCTCGGCACGCATTACAATAACGACATGACCTCGCGTGAGCTGCGGGATACGTTCCTAAAGTATTTCGAGCGCCAGGAGCACCGTATCGTGCCCAGCTCGTCGCTCGTGCCCTTCGACGACCCGACGCTGCTGTTCACGAACGCGGGCATGAACCAGTTCAAGGACGTGTTTCTCGGTCACGAGCGGCGCGACTACACCCGGGCAGCCACCTCCCAGAAGTGCATGCGGGTGAGCGGCAAGCACAACGATCTCGACAACGTCGGGCCGTCGTTGCGCCATCACACGTTCTTCGAGATGCTGGGCAACTTCTCGTTCGGTGACTACTTCAAGAAGGACGCGATCGCGTTCGCGTGGGAGCTGATGACGGAGGTCTGGGGCATTCCCGCGGAGCGTCTCTACTCGACGGTCTTCCGGGGCGAGGCGGGAATCCCCCGCGACGACGAGGCGTACCGGCATTGGCTGCGATTCCTGCCAGCCGATCGGATCGTCGAGCTGGGATTGGAAGACAACTTCTGGGCCATGGGCGATACCGGACCCTCCGGCCGCTGTTCCGAGGTTCACTACTACCGAGGTCCGGAGCTGTCGTGCCCGGAGACGGTATGCCGCGGCGTGGAGTGCAGTTGCGATCGGTTCATCGAAGTGTGGAACAACGTCTTCATGGAATTCGATCGACAGCCGGACGGCGCGCTGAAGCCGTTGCCGGCGCCGTCAATCGATACCGGCATGGGGCTCGAGCGCATCGCGGCCGTGATGCAGGACACGCTCTCGAACTATGACACGGATCTTTTCCAGCCGATGCTCCACGCGATCAGCGATATGACGGCTGTGCCCTATGGCCGCGCCACTGCCACGGACGTCTCGATGCGCGTCGTCGCCGATCACCTGCGCGCGACGACGTTCCTCATTGCCGATGGCGTAATGCCGTCCAACGAGTGGCGCGGGTACGTGCTGCGAAAAATCATGCGGCGCGCGATGCGCCACGCCAAGCGGCTGGGCCGCACCGAGCCCATGCTCTTCCGCCTCGTCGACGTCGTCGTGCACGAGATGGCGGGCGCGTATCCCGAGCTCGGCCGGAACCGCGACGCGGTGGTACAGGTGGTGCGGCGCGAGGAGGAGCGATTCGACGCGGTGCTCAATGCCGGCCTTCCGCGCCTCGAAGAGGTGCTCGACCGCACGGCCGGCGGGAGTCAGGTCGTTCCGGGCGAGGAGATGTTCCGCCTGTACGACTCGTTCGGCCTGCCTGTCGATTTCATCGAGGACCTGGCTGGCGAGCGGCGCCTGACGATCGACCGGGCGGGGTTTGAGCGCGCCATGGAGTCGCAGCGCGAACGCGGCCGCGCCGCGGGCTCATTCGAGGCCGGGCGCGCCGGCTTCACGTTCACGCGCGACGCGGACCGAGAGGCGCTTCGCGAGCCAGGCGACGTGTTCGAGGGTTACACGACGACGCGCGTCGGTGGAATCCCGCTGCTGGCGCTGTTCGACGAGACTCGCCGTCAAGTCGACCGGCTCGAAGCCCCCTCCACGGGATACATGGTCCTGCCCGGCACGCCGTTTTACCTCGAGGCCGGCGGTCAGGTGTCGGACACCGGCCGCATCTTGTCGGAGGCGTCGGCCGCGGAGGGGCTCGTTGACGGCCTGACGCGTGTCGGGCCGGGGCTGCCACGCGCTCACCACGTCCGCGTCACCACCGGCGCGTTTCGCGCCCGCGACCTCGTGACGGCCGAAGTCGATGCCCAGACACGCGATGCGACGCGCCGCAATCATACGGCCACGCATCTGCTCCACGCGGCGCTCCGTCAGGTGCTGGGCCCGCACGTCAAGCAGGCAGGATCGCTGGTCGCGCCGGATCGCCTGCGGTTCGACTTCATCCATTTTGCGCCGCTCACGCGCGACCAGATGGACGAGATCGAGCGGATCGTGAACGAGCAGATCCAGCGCAATGCGCCAGTACAGACCGAGGTGCGCGCGACCGCGGACGCGATCGCGGCGGGCGCGATGGCGCTCTTCGGCGAAAAGTACGGCGATCGCGTCCGGGTGGTGTCGGTGCCCGGCTTCAGCACGGAGCTGTGTGGCGGGACCCATTGCCGCGCGACGGGCGATATCGGGGTGTTCGTCATCACGCAGGAGACCGGTGTGGCGGCGGGGGTGCGGCGCATCGAGGCCCTGACCGGGACCGGGGCCGTCCGGCACTCTCAGGTTCGACGCGCGGCGCTCGGCCGTCTCCTGGACACGCTCGCGGCTCCCGAAGATGAGGCTGTGGAAGCCGTCGAGCGGCTGCAGCACGACGTCAGGCGTCTCGGTCGTGAGCTCAGCGAGCTGAAACTGAAGGCCGCCATGGGGGCATCCGAGGCGCCGGCCGACGACGTCGCCGAAATCGCGGGCGTCAAGATGATCGCGCGGCGGGTCAATGATCTCGAGAAGCCCGCGCTGCGCGGCCTCGCGGACGTGCTTAAGGCCCGGCTCAAGAGCGGGATCGTCATTCTCGGCTCCGCGACGAACGGGAAGGTGTCGATCGTCGTCTCCGTGACCAGGGACCTGACCGATCGTCTCAACGCCGGCCGCATCGTGAAGGAGATCGCGCCCATCGTCGGAGGCGGCGGGGGCGGCCGCCCCGATTTCGCCGAGGCGGGCGGAAAGGATCCCCAGAAGATTGACGAGATGCTCGCACACAGCCGCGCGTTGATCCGCAGAATGCTCGAGACCGCTCGAGGCTAGTAGCGAAGGTTCGCCTGTCCCGGCAGTGTCTTGTCACTCGGCGGTTTGAGGCGGAGCTTCGCTACACCAGATCGAGCCGTTGATTCATCGAATCCGGCGTCAAGAGCGTTCACCGCGAAGATCGCGGAGACTCCAAACAGCTGATGGATTCCTCCGCGCCGGGGTGATGGCTCTGTCCCTTCTTGAACGACTACCGCCTGAAAGGCAGTAGACTCCGGCGCACGACTGAAAGTCGTCCCGCGCCCCCTCGCGGTAGTCGTTCATAGGGCGCACATTCGTGCGCCACCTAGTCCGACGTGCGGGGCTGACCGAAGCAGGCGATCGTATCGGACCTGCTGAAAGCCGAC
>JACPPN010000056.1 GCA_016190995.1 Acidobacteriota bacterium
AGGCGCCCGACCCGCGCCCCCACATGTCGCGCTTGGTCATGTCGCGCGTCTGGGGGTCACCCACCTGAATCACGAAGCCCGGAACGACGCGGTGGAAACGCTGACCGTTGTAGAAGCCCTTCTTGACAAGCCCGACGATGTGCTCCACGGTCTTGGGGGCCTCTTCCGGATATGTCTCGAACTCGATCGTCCCTTTCGCCGTGTCGATGACGAGAACGGGACCTTTCGATGCGGGCGCCTGGCCGGCGTCGAGTGGGATGGTCATGAGCGCTCCAATCGCGATGGCCACGAACAGATGGAGTGAACGATGCATGGAACCTCCTCAGAGGATGACATTCCCGAGATTACGCCGGCGATCCGAAGGAAGTGGGCATTATACCCGTGGGCACCGATCGCCCGACTCGTGTCACGCCCACCCGGGGGCAGAGACTCCGGATCGCGCACCGGCCGCACAACGGATAGACGGGCCGGCAGACGTTCTGGCCCCACGTCACGAAATACAGGTTGATGAGCGGCCACCACGTTCGCTCCGTCACGCGATAGAGCCCATGCTCCGTCTGCTCGGGGGTCTTCGTACGAACCCAGCCCAGCCGGTTGCTGATGCGATGCACGTGCGTGTCGACACAGATGTTGTCGCCGCTCTGGTGCCCGAGAATCAGGACCAGGTTTGCCGTCTTGCGGCCGACGCCGGGAAGCGCCAGCAGCGCCTCCATCGTGGCGGGCACGCGGCCGGCATGTCGCGCCACCAGGATGTGGCAGGTCGCCTTCACGTGGCGCGCCTTGTGCCGATAGAAGCTGACGGGATAGATCAGCTGCTGGATCTCCGGAACCCCGAGGCGTGCGATGGCGCGCGGGGTGCGGGCCACGCGAAACAGGCGCCTCGACGCCCCGGCCGTCACGGCGTCACGCGTCTGCGCCGACAGCATCGTCGCGATGAGAATCTGGAAGGGATCGGCCTTCTGCTCCTCCGCGATCTTCTCGACGGCGGGTTCGTCGAGACCGTCGATGGCTTTCGCGAGCGCGCGCATGACGCGCTCGACGCGTGCCCGGGTTGGAGGGCGATCTCCCGTCATGTCACGTGACCGGCGTAAGGGGTGGCCGTCCCGAAAGAACGGCGAGGACGTTGTCGACCGCCAGATCCGACATCGCGGTACGCGTCTCTCGCGTCGCGCTTCCCAGGTGAGGTGCGAGGACAACGTTTTCCCGTTGCAGCAGCACGGGCTCAACTGCGGGTTCGCGTTCGTACACGTCGAGCGCGGCGCCCGCGATGAGACGCTCGTCCAGCGCCCAGGCGAGCGCGGCTTCGTCGACGATGGGACCCCGCGCCGTGTTCACGAGATAGGCCGTCCGTTTCATGCGCGCGAACGCGCGCTGATCCATCAGGTGCCTCGTCTCCGGTGTCAGCGGGATATGGAGCGACATGACGTCGGACGTCACGAGCACCTCGTCGAACGAGACTCGCCGTGAGCCCTCGGGCATCGGGGGCCGGGCATCGGACTGCCTCGCACGCCCGGTGTAAACGACGTGCATGCCGAACGCGGGCGCGCGCCGCGCGACCGCCTGGCCGATCCTGCCGGCGCCGACGATGCCCAGGCGCTTGCCACTGAGCTCCATTCCCAACATGAAGTCCAGCGCCCAGCCACGCCACTCTCCCCGTCTGAGCAGCCGCTCACCTTCGCCGATGCGTCTCGTGAGCGCCAGGATCAGACCCCATGTGAATTCCGCAACCGCCTCGGTCAAGACATCCGGCGTGTTCGTGACCGCAATCCCGCGCTCGCGCGCGTACGTCGCGTCGACGTTGTCGTACCCGACCGCCACGTTGGCGATCACGCGCAAGGCCGGAGCACGGTCGATAATGTCGCGATCCACTCGATCGGTCAGCAGACACACGATCCCCTGCTTGTCCTCGATGCGGGCCGCCAGGTCCTCCCGAGGCATGGCGGCTGCCCCGGTGTAGAGATCGACGTCGCACGCCTCCCGAAGACGATTGAGCGCCACGGCGGGAAGCCGGCGCGTGACGAGAACCGAAGGCGTTTTCAAGTCAGTCGAGGGGACCGTGACACGTCGATCGCGACGTTCGGATGACGTGCGGTCAGTGGCCCAGCGACTGGCAGAACCCGCAATGGGAACAGGAGACCGCGGACTCAATCAGGCAGGGTCCGTCGCCGTCTCGACCGCTGGGCAGTTTGAAGCGCAGCATGCTCGGGTGTGGCGGAGATACCACTATCACACGAGGGCTCGACGCCGACGCGGAACCACCCAGGTGCCGCGCCACGGTCTCACGCACGAGCGCGCGAAGTTCTTCGTCGGTCATCGTCGTCATCTCGCGCGGGCGGCACGGCCGGCCCGGCGCCCACCCGCGGCTTCGGATCGCTTCTCAGGTTCGCTCGGACCACTCCCCGGCCCATCGTCATAGTCCACGACGTCGATGATGCCGACGATGGCCGCGTCGACCGGCGCGCCCTGTCGCCGGAGCGCCTCGCCGGCCGCACGGCCTTCGAGCACGATCAAGACCTTCTCGCCCACGCCCGCGCTCACCGAATCGATGGCAAGGAGCGGCGCGCCTTTGAACTTGTCGTCCAAGGCCAGGGGCTGAACGAGAAGGAGCCGCGCCCCCTCGAGCTTGCGGTTCTTCTGCGTGGACACGACGGTGCCGATGACTTGAGCGATCTGCACGTTCCGAGAGTGAAAGTCCGGCTAAAGCCGGACACTACGTCTGTCAAGAAGGTCCGGCTGAAGCCGGACACTACGTCTGTCGAGACGACGTGTGTCGAGACGTGTCTCGAGACGTGTGTCAGCCGACGGACCAATGGTCGACGATCCCGACGATGCCGGCGTCGACCGGCACTTCGAGCGGAAAAAACGGAAACGACGCTTCCTTTCCGCGCACGAAAAATACTTCTTCGCCGACGCCGGCTCCGACCGAGTCTACCGCAATCAACGGCCGTCCCGTCGGCTGACGGTCGGGCGTGATCGGCTGCAGGATCAACAGCTTCATGCCGGCGAGACTCGGATCCTTGCGCGTCGCAACGACATCGCCGATGACTCGGGCCAGTTGCACCGCAGACCTCGGGATTCGGGGTTCGGGGAAACGAAGCCGCCGAGATCTCTAGTCCCTCAACTCCACCGCGTCGACGATACCGACGATGGCGGCGTCGACGGGACAGTCCTTCATGCCTGCCGCCATCCGCGCCGAGCTGCCGCTGACGATCAGGACGGTTTCGCCGAAACCCGCGTCGACAGTGTCGACCGCCACGAGGTAGTTGCCGTCCCCCTTGCCCTTGGGATCGACGGGACGCGCGATGAGCAGCTTGTAGCTGACGAGCCGCTCGTCCTTGCGCGTGGCGACAACCGTCCCGACAACCTTGGCGAGAATCATGTTGGGATCTCGACCTCAGGCACGCGCGAGATCAGACCTTCGCGGCGTTCGCCTTTCCGATGGGCAGCACGTCCTCGAGATTCGCGTGCGGCCGCGGAATGACGTGGACCGATACCAGCTCGCCCACCCGGCGCGCGGCGGCTGCGCCCGCGTCGGTGGCGGCCTTCACCGCGGCGACATCGCCGCGAACGATCGCGGTCACGTAGCCGGCGCCAATCTTCTCCCAACCCACCAGCGTCACCTTGGCCGCCTTGACCATGGCGTCGGCGGCTTCGATCATCGCCACGAGCCCCTTGGTCTCGACCATCCCGAGCGCCTCTCCCATGCTGTCCTCCACCTCAAAGGAGTCCCGAGCCCACAGTCCCCCGGGTCCCTGGTTCCGAGTGGCGAGTCCCGAATCGATGCGGCGCTTTGCAGAAACGCGCGTCAGTTCGCGAACCCCATCCCGGCACGGCCGAGAACGCGTAGCTTACTTCAACTGCCTGACGGCTTCTTCGATGAGGGCCGTGAGTTCGCGGTATGTTAGCCGAATTTCATCGTCCGCGCCCACCGACTGGCCGGCCCCGACGGCCACGAGCCGAACGTCGGGCGACGAGGGAGCCTGCACGACCTGACAGGTCGGATCGCTTGGCTCTGGCCTCTCGGGACAGATTGGCGCAGGTGCCGCGATGCCGTACATCCCACGCAGGCTCTGAAGCCGCATGACTTCTTCGCGCGACAGCAGATGTTCGCGACCGAGCAGTCGCGCCACCAAGCTGATGCGCGCGAAGTGCTCGATCGTCTCCATCTTGTAGTACGCCGAGTAGAGGTCGTTGCCGATCGTCAGGGCGCCGTGGTTGGCGAGGAGCAGGCCATCGTGCGCGCGACTATGGCGGCGCACCGCGTCGGCCAGCTCGCGGGTCGAGGGCGTGCCGTACTCCGCAATCGGGATGCTGCCGAGCGTCGTGACGACCTCGGCGAGCACGGCGCGATCGAGCGCGATGCCCGCGACGGCGAAGCCGGTGGCGACGGGTGGATGCGCGTGCACAACGGCTTTCGCGTCCGACCTGAGCTCGTACACCGCCAGATGCATGAGCAGCTCGGACGACGGCTCCCGATCGCCCGACACCTTCCGGCCCGCACGATCCGTGACGACCATCATGTCTGGCGTCATGAATCCTTTCGACACGCCTTTAGGCGTGGTGAGGAGCCGGTCGGAGTCGAGACGCGCGCTCAGATTGCCGTCGTTGGACGCGACGTAGCCGCGCTCATGCAGGCGGCGGCCAATCTCGACGAAATCCGCGCGCAGCGCGTGTTCAGGATTCATGGTCGCGCGATCGGGCGCCTCGTCCGCCCGGCAACTGCGGCAGGGGCCTTCAGGCCTGTCTCATTCCCGGATTCAGGCGGAACGCGTCGCGGCACCGTTCCGAGCAGAAGTAGTGGGTGTCGCTTCCGGTCCCTGCCGTGAGGGCGCGGGAACGCACCACGAAGGTGCCACACACCGGATCACGAACGAGCGGAATGCCCTTCTCCGCCGGCGCGCCCGAGGCGCCCTGAATGATACCGGCAATCAGCCGCCAGAGGGCACGGATGATCAACACGAACAGCAGGAGTCGCAGCAACAGGCTCATGACCATGGCGTGTCACCTGCTCCCCCCGGGCGGATTCCCGGGCGTGGACGAAGGACTCAGATTGGGATGCGCGCTCTTCATGCTGTCGAGCGCCTGCTTCGCGGCGCGCGCTTCGGGGCTGTCAGGCCCGACCTGGATCACGCGCTGCCACGCGGCGGCGGCGCCTTCAAGATCCTGCTTGCCGAAGGCCCGGACGATGCCTTCGTTCAGCATGGTCTTGGCGTGCTTCGGATCGATCGTGAGCGAGTGCGCGAACTGCTTCAGGGCACGGTCCGGCTGATTCGTGTAGTAGTAGCTGACCCCAAGATCAGTGCTGACATCGGGGTTTTTCGGGTCGATTCCCAGCGATTCTTCATACCACTTGATCGCTTCGTCATACCGCTCGGCGTCGAAATAGAGGTTGCCGAGCGTGGCGCGCGACTGGGCATCGCGGGGACTCTGTTGGGCGGCGGCGCGCAACGCCAGGACGCGCGTCTCGTCCAGGGGCGGCGGCGCGGACGTCGCCGCATTGGTCGTCGGCGAGGCGGCTTGTTGGGGCGGGCCCGGTTGCGCCGAACGCACGCCAATGGCCTGCTGGCTGCCGAGAATCCAGCCGACGATCAGGCCGAAACACGTGCCGGAGATGGCAAAAACCAGAGATTCGCGCTTCATGTCGACATCGATGAAAAACTCAAGTCATTGAAAGCCCTAACCGCGGAGGGCGCCGAGAACGCGGAGGATGCCCGCGGTTGGCCTGGTGCCCTCCGTGTTTCCATGGCTCTTCACAAGCGAACTCTCCACGAGCTTCGCTGTGCTCTCTCGGTGCCCTGTGGTGAATCAGGGGGTTCTTCAGCGACCTGCCAAGCCAAGCGCTGCACAACGATCATAACAGCAACGCCACCATCTCCCGGACGGCGCGATCCAGCCCGACGAGCGCCGCACGCGACACGATGCTGTGACCGATGTTCAGCTCGACGATTTCGCGAATCGCGACAACAGGGCGCACGTTCACGTAGGTCAAGCCATGACCGCCGAGCACCTCGAGCCGGAGGCGCACGCCTTCCAGGGCGGCATCCTTGATCCGGCCGAGGGACCGGTCGCGATCACGGGGAGCCGCGGAGGCATACGGACCTGTATTGATTTCGACGGCATCGGTGCCAACGGCAGCGGCGGCGCGGATCTGGTCCAGCTCGCTGTCGATGAAGATACTGGCGCGAATGCCTGCCTCCCGCAGCCTCCGGACCGCGCGCTCGACCGTCGCCGCCTGCGAGCGGACGTCGAGGCCGCCTTCCGTCGTCAGCTCGTGCGGCCGCTCGGGAACCAACGTCACTTGGTCGGCCCCAATCCGCGCGGCGATCTCCACCATTTCATCGGTCGCGGCCATCTCGATGTTCAGCTTGGTCGCCACGACCTGACGGAGCAGCTCAAGGTCGCGTTCCTTGATGTGCCGACGGTCGCCGCGCAGGTGAACGGTAATCCCTTCGGCACCAGCGAGCTCCGCGAGGATGGCAGCGGCGCCGGGATCGGGCTCGCGGGCCTGCCGCGCCTCGCGAATCGTGGCGATGTGATCGATGTTGACAGCCAGTCGCATAGTCCTACCCCGTCCCGAGTCCCGAGTCCCTAATCCCGGGTCCCTAATCCCGAGTCCCTGGTCCCGAGTTCCGCGTCCCGGATCCCGAATCCCGAGTCCCGAATCAGGACGCAGCACCCGGCACTGATTCGGCATTCAACCGAGCTGTTGCCGCGCCACGTCCGCAATGCCGTCCGCCCACGCGTGGATGCGGGCAGCATCCGGGCCCTCGAGCATGATGCGCAGAAGAGGCTCGGTTCCCGAGTAGCGGATGACGACCCGTCCCTCCTTCGACAGCTCGCGTTCGACATCGGCGATGGCTCGCGCGAGCTCGGGCACCGCTGCGATCTCGCGCCTCTCGCGCACGCGCACGTTGAGGAGCACCTGCGGGTACTTCTTCAAATCATCGCGCAACTCAGCGAGCGAACGCCCGGACTCCGCCATTGTCCCGAGGACGCGCATCGCGGTCACGAGCCCGTCCCCGGTGAAAAGATGCTCGGCGAAGATGATGTGGCCCGACTGCTCCCCGCCGAGCGACAGATCGCGGGCGAGCATCTCCTGCATCACGTGCTTGTCGCCGACGGGACAGCGCACCAGCGAGATGCCGGCCTCGCGCAGGCCGATCTCGAGGCCGATGTTGCTCATGATGGTGGCGACGACGGCATGGCCCTTCAGGCGGCCCGCCGCGTTCATCGCCTTGGCGCAGATGAGCAGAACGGCGTCGCCGTCGACCGTCCGGCCACGCCCATCGACGAAGATGGCGCGGTCGCCGTCACCGTCGAACGCGACGCCCATGCCAAAGCCGCCGTCACGCACGACCGCGGCGAGCGCCTCCGGATGCGTGGAGCCGCATCCGCGATTGATGTTGCGGCCATCGGGGGCGCAGAAATAGCCGACCGCCTCGATACCGACCGCACCGAAAACCAGGGGCGCGACCCGCGCGGTTGCGCCATTCGCGCAGTCGAATGCGAGCCGCAGGTCGCCGAGCCGCGTCCGCTCGGGCAACGCATCGAGCACGTGCCGCGCATACTGGCCCCCAAAATCCTTGGTCTCGAGGCTCACCCAAGCGCCGGGGTCGGAGGTGTCGAATCGATCGTCGTCGACCAGCGCCTCGATCCGACGCTCGAGTTCGTCGCCGAACTTCTCACCGCCGCCAGAAAACACCTTGATGCCGTTGTCTTCGTACGGATTGTGGGACGCCGACACGACGATCCCGGCGTCGAAGCCTTCTTCGCGCACGAGATACGCGATGGCTGGCGTCGGGATGACGCCCGCGCTCACAAGCGACGCGCCCGCCGCGCCGGCGCCGCGCGCCAGCTCTCGCTCGATCCACGCGCCCGACTCACGCGTATCGCGCCCGGTCAGTAGGCGCGGTGCCCTGCCACCGATCGCCCTCACCATTGCCCGGCCCACACGCGCAATCGTCGACGCGTCGAGCGGGTAGCGTCCGGCCGTGCCGCGAATGCCGTCGGTGCCAAAAAGCCGAGTCGTCACGTGGTGGAGAGGTTCATAGTCGACGGTTGACCGTTGACAGTCGACAGGGCGGTCGGATGACCTGCAGCAGTTCTTGTTGTGACCATCCGGTTCCACGGCCCACTGTCGACCTTCATCTGATCCGTACCGCGACCGTCGCGGGGCTGATGCGCGTCACGTGGACGTCGGGCGGAGCGTCAGCCCTGACCGGAAGCGTATATCGGCCCCGTCCCAAGCCTGTCGCATCGACGTACGCAGTGATCGAATCCGTTTCTAGCGCGGCCAGCCGATCTGATGCCCCGCGAACACTGAGGTCGACGGTTCCCGGCTTGACCTGCCCGGCAAGGCCTCCTCGCATGTTCCTGACACGCACGAGGACGTCCCTGAGCCGACGATCCGTCGGTGCCGAGGTCACGATGACGGTCACCTGCGCGGCGACGGGATCCTTGAGACGCACGTCCTGATCCGCGAGCCCGATCGTGGCGCGGTCGGTCACGGTGGTCGTGGCGCCCTGAAGCGAGACCGGCTCGGTCGTGGCTTCCGTCAGCAGCTTCACGCGGCTCTCGGGTCCGATCACGACGACGGTTGAGGGCGTTGACGTGATCTTGCCGACGACGTACCCGGGCGCCGGCTTCCCTTCGAGGGCCGGTACGACAGGAACGCGCTTCTCCGTGGATCGCTGGAATTCGAGCGGAATCGTCGCGGGCAGCACCTGTTCCACCTCGACACCGAAGGGGGTGCGCACCTGCTCGGTCATGAGATGAAACAACCGATTGCCCGGCTTGGCGCTCTTCAGATCGAGCACCGCCACGACCTCACCCGGGTCGAGACGGCTGAGCACTCCTGACGAGCTGCGTACCCGCACGCTCACCGTGCCGAGCGGCTCGCCGGTGATCTCGAGCCGCGCGGGGATGTTCTCGAACTGCAGCGGCACCCGAAGCATCCGCTCGACGACCGGTTCCCGCGCGACCGTCAGCCAGAGCAGCACGGCGAGTCCAATCGCCACGAACTTCAGGCCAAGATGGCCGAACGGGTGGTACCGCATCAGAGCTCGTAGCTGGCGGTGGCCGGACGCGGTGCGACACGGCGCGCCCCGGTGAGCACCTTCAGGCGCTCCGACAGCTCCTCGGGGGTGAGGGCACGATCGATCTCGCCATCGAGCGCGAGCGAGATCTTTCCCGTTTCTTCGGAGACGACCACCGCCACGGCGTCACTTTCCTCGGTCAGGCCGATGGCGGCGCGATGACGGGTTCCGAGGTCCCTGCTGAGTCGGGGGTTGACCGTCAGCGGAAGGAAGCACGCCGCCGCCGCAATCCTGTTGTCCTGGAGGATCACCGCGCCGTCATGTACTGGCGACTTGGGCTGGAAGATCGTGACGATGAGATCGTGCGTCACCGTGGCGTCGATCGGAATTCCGCTCTCGATGTAGTTCCGCAGGCCGATGTCGCGCGCGAGCACGATGATGGCGCCGATGCGCTGCGACGCCAGCAGGCTCGACGCGACGACGACTTCTTCGATCATCTCGTTCGCCGCCTCGCTGCGCGAGAGGTACCGGAAGAACGGGGCCTGACCGAAATGCGCGAGGGCGCGGCGGATGTCGGACTGGAAGAGCACGATTGCCGCAAACACGACGTACCCGAGCATGTTCCGGATCATCCAGTTGACGGTCTGCAGGTGCACCCAGCGGGAAACGTAGAACAGCGCGACGATGAACAGGACGCCCGCCGCCATCTGCACGGCCCGCGTGCCGCGGATCAACTTGAGCGCCTCGTAGATGAGCAGCGACATCAGGGCGATGTCGATGACATCAGACCAGGTGACCGGGGCCTTGCCGGCCATCACGCGAAGCGCGTCTATCAAGCTGTCCATGAACGTCGTCGTCTAGTCAACACGATGAGCCAAGGCGGCTGTCCGGATTTCGTCCGCCACGCGGACCACCTGCACCATCTCCGCGACCGCGTGGACGCGAACGACGTGCGCCCCGGCCAACACCGCGGCCGCTACGGCGCCAGCGGTCCCCCAATCCCGCGCCTGGGGAGGCACCTCACCGATCGCCCTGGTCAGGAACGACTTTCGGGAGGGTCCCACGACGATCGGCCGGTCGAGCCCGGCAAGCGAGTCGAGCCGTGCCAGCGCCTCGAAGCTGTGCGGCGCCTGTTTGGCGAAGCCCAGGCCGGGATCCACGAGCAGCCGCGCGCGGGCCACGCCACCGTTCTCGGCCGCCTCGATGGCTCCGCGCAACTCCTCGACGATTTCCCGCGTCACCGACCCGTAGCGCGCTTCCCGGTACATGTCGCGCGAGCGGCCGCGGTTGTGCATCAGGATCAACGCCGCGCCGTGGCGCGCGACCACGCCGCCGAGGCCCGGATCATACCTTAGCGCGCTGATGTCATTGACGATCGAGGCCCCTTCGCCAAGGGCGGCGGTTGCGACGCTGGCTTTGTAGGTGTCGATCGAGATCGGCACCGACGCTTGGGACCCGAGCGCGCGCACGACCGGCAATACCCGCCGCAGTTCCTCCTCCGCATCGATCGGCTCGGCGCCGGGGCGCGTCGATTCGCCACCGATGTCGATGATGTCGGCGCCCGCTGCCTCCATCGCGAGCGCGTCGTCCGCGGCACGCGCCGGGTCGAGCCGCGCTGTCAGCTCGGCGAACGAATCCGGCGTGACGTTCAGGATACCCATCACGAGCGTCCGCTCGCCCAAGGTCAGCGTTCGGCCACCCGGCAGCGTGATGACGTAGCGTTTGCGGGGAAACACGAGTTAGACGAGTCTCGAGTGCTGCGTGGTGGTGCGCCGTGCCGGGTGGCGCGCGCCTTCGCTGGGCGCAACGATCCTCTCTAGGAGCGTGTTGCCCTTTCTCGAACACGCTCCTAGTATGATGCCCGGCACCGGGCCCCTCGCACGCAGGATCCGAATCTACAGCCGACTATTCCTGCGGAAGCGGCTTGTTGAGTGGCGGGATGGGCGAGATGATCGAGGGCCGCTCTTTCGGCGCGCGACGGACCTGCTCGTCAATGGGCGTTGCCGCCGCGGCGGGCGCCGACGCCGGCTCGTCGACCGGCAGCCCGCTGACGATGCGGTGGACCTGCTCGCCGTCGAGGACCTCGCGAACGAGGAGCGCCTCGGCAATCTGCACCAGCACGTGCTTGTGCTCCTGAAGCACCCTGCGCGATCGATCGTACGCGTCCATCACGATCCGCCTGATCTCCTGATCGATCCGGAGCGCCGTGTCCTCGCTGTAGTCCTGATGCTGGGCGATCTCGCGGCCCAGGAAGATCTGCTCTTCCTTCTTTCCGAAGGTGAGCGGTCCCATCGCGTCGCTCATCCCCCACTCGCACACCATACGACGTGCCAGCTCGGTGGCACGCTCGAGATCGTTGCCCGCGCCGGTCGTGATGCTGTCGTTGGTGATCTCTTCAGCGATCCGGCCGCCGAGCAGGATGCAGATCTGATCCTGCAGGTACGCGCGTGAATAGTTGTGCTTGTCGTCCATCGGCAACTGCTGGGTGACGCCGAGCGCCATCCCGCGCGGGATGATCGTGACCTTGTGGATGGGGTCGGCGTTAGGCAGGAGCACGGTGAGCAGCGCGTGCCCCGCCTCGTGAATGGCCGTTACCTTCTTCTCAGCGTCGCTGATGATCATCGAACGCCGCTCCGAGCCCATGAGGACCTTGTCCTTCGCGAACTCGAAGTCGCCCATCCGGACGACCTTCTGGTTGTACCGCGCGGCGTTGAGCGCCGCCTCGTTCACCAGATTCGCCAGGTCGGCACCCGAGAATCCCGACGTCCCCCGAGCCAGCACGCGCACGTCCACGTCGTCGGCGAGCGGAATCTTCTTGGTGTGGACCACGAGGATCCCCTCGCGTCCCTTCACGTCCGGCCGGTTGACGACGATACGGCGATCGAAGCGGCCGGGCCGGAGCAGCGCGGGATCGAGCACGTCGGGCCGGTTCGTCGCCGCGACGAGGATGACCCCCTCGTTCGACTCGAAGCCGTCCATCTCGACGAGCAGTTGATTAAGCGTCTGCTCGCGCTCGTCGTGTCCGCCTCCCAGGCCGGCGCCGCGATGGCGGCCGACTGCGTCGATTTCGTCGATGAACACGATGCACGGTGCGTTCTTCTTGCCTTGCTCGAACAGGTCGCGGACGCGCGACGCCCCGACGCCCACGAACATCTCGACGAAGTCCGAACCGCTGATCGAGAAGAAGGGGACGTTGGCTTCTCCTGCCACCGCGCGCGCGAGCAGGGTCTTGCCCGTTCCGGGAGACCCCATCAGCAGGACGCCCTTCGGGATCCGCCCCCCCAGCTTCTGAAACTTCTGCGGTTCCTTGAGGAACTCGATGATTTCCTGCAGCTCTTCCTTCGCTTCGTCGACACCGGCCACGTCCTTGAACGTGACCTTCTTCTGCGAGCTCGAAGAGAGCTTCGCCCGACTCTTGCCGAACGACAGCGCCTTGTTGCCGCCGCTCTGCATCTGCCGCATGAAAAAGATCCAGAAGCCGATGAGCAGCAGGATGGGCGCCCACGAATAGAGCAGCGACGCCCACGGGCTCGCGGTCGGCTCCTTCGCGGTAATGGCGACGTTGCGTTCGATCAGCTTGTTGCCGAGACCTTCGTACTGCGGCGGCGCGTAGGACCGGAACTTCTCACCGCCTTTCGTGATTCCGAGTATCTCGTTGCCGGTAATGGTGACCTTGTCCACTTCGCCCGCGTCGACACGCTGCATGAACTGTGTGAACGTGATGGGCGTGTCGCGCGTCTGGAACGTCGTGGAAAAGTTCCAGATGAGCACGCCGACGACGACGAGCACCATCCAGAACAACAAGCTCTTCAGAGTCGAGTTCAAGAACGAACCTCCTAGCCGGACGTCTTGGAAGCTAAACGCTTTGCTTTCAAGATTATCACGCCTTCGGTCGCCCCGGTGACGCGAAAATCGTCGGCGATCGTGCCCCCCACGACCCAGACGATCCGATCCTCCGCATCGACAACCACCGGAACACGGTCGCGGTCGGCGCGCGCAATCTTGCGATCCACGAAAAAATCCTGCAGCTTCTTGTGACCCGCGAGTCCGAGAGGCCGAAACCTGTCACCCGGCCGACGATTGCGAACCGCGAGTGGACGAGCCAGGCGCTCGGCCCTCACGATCGCCCGACTA
Source organism: Acidobacteriota bacterium (assembly GCA_016190995.1). Classification (GTDB taxonomy): domain Bacteria; phylum Acidobacteriota; class Vicinamibacteria; order Vicinamibacterales; family JACPPN01; genus JACPPN01. The sequence continues at coordinate 13,170 of JACPPN010000056.1, forward strand.
CCCCGGCCGGATGCCACATCGATTTCCGCGGGCCCAGTCGACGGCTCAGCGGAAATGGCCCATCCCGCCTCCGGCACTTCGACCTCACCAGGAATAGACAACGGATAGCGGAAGAAGTTCACTTTCAGCGTATCGGCCGGAGTGCCGGGTTCCCGTCGGGTCAGGATGATGACGTCGCCGGATCGCGTCGCCCGCTGGCCCGGCAGGTCCAAAGTGATTAGACACGAGAAAGGGCGCCTCAGCATCCGAAGAACCTCTTCTACGTGCTCGAACCCCACAAACCGGCCGCCGGACCCCATCGTCAGGACGTTCAAGATGACGCGCCTCTGGACCGCGGGGTGCAAGCTCAAGAGGGCATCGACATCGACGGTCGTGCCCTCGGCGCCCGTCCCCACGACCGATCCCTGAACCTCTTCCGCGGCGCGTTTCAGGTAGTCCGCGTCCTCGCGCGCGACTTTCGCTTCCCGGGCGAGAACATCGACGATCGCAGGAGAAAACTGATCGTGCAGATACGGAACGAGACGGTGTCTGACGCGGTTTCGCAGGTATTTCAGATCCCGGTTCGTCTCGTCTTCGCGGTACGGCACGCCGTGCGCGTTCAGGTAGTCGCGGAGCTCGGAGCGCGTCACAGCGATGAGCGGGCGGACAATGGCGTCGCGCCGGGGATAGATGCCCGCGAGGCCGCGGGGACCCGCCCCACGAATCAGCTTCAACAGAAACGTCTCGGCTTGATCGTCCCGGGTATGGCCGACGGCGACCACGTCGCCGCCAAGCCGCTTGCGCGCCGCTTCGAGGAACTCGTAGCGGACGATTCTCGCGGCGTCTTCGACCGGACGCCGCATCTCGAAGGCGCGCGCCCCAACATCGATGCGGCCGACCTCGATCGGCACGCCAAGGCGATCTGCAAGCTCCCGACAGAAGCGCTCGTCCTCCTCGGCGGCCACGCCACGCAGCTGGTGATTCAGGTGCGCGAGACCCGCGAGGGTGAACGCTCTGGCCCGGGCGAGCTCCTGCAGGACGAGCGCAAGCGCCACCGAATCGGAGCCACCCGACACGGCGGCGACAACGCGGTCTCCCGTCCCGATGAGCTGGTGCTCTTCGATCGTGCGGGCAATCCGGTCCAGCAGCGTCGCCATCACTGAGGCGCGAGAGAGCGGAAGGAGTCAGGCGGCGGAGTGGCGGCAAAAAACGCCGGCCGCCCGCGTCGGTCGTGGTGCCGGTGCAGGGACTTGAACCCCGGACTCCGCGGATATGAGCCGCGTGCTCTAACCAGCTGAGCTACACCGGCGAAGGGTCAGCGGCTTGGTGTCTGCGGCGTGTATCTTCCAAGCAGCAAGATCTCATTATAGGCTCATCTCAATCAACGCCGCGGCAATGAGCGGGAGCATGAGCTCGTGATGGCCGACGATCGAATAGCCCCGACCCGATCCGGCGGTAGGACGGGAGACCACGTTGGTCAGCGGCCGATAGAGACGCGCGAAGTCGAGATTGACCGTTGTGAGGTTGGCGAGCGCGATACTCCGATTGCGCGCGAGCGCCACCGCCTTGAGAAACACTTCCGGGAGGACGACCGCGGATCCACAATTCATATACACGCCATCGTCTAGCTTGGCGACGTTGCTGACGAAGAATCGGAAGTCGCGGAGACTCCCCTCACCCAACCGGGCGCCCGACGCGTCGGGGTGCATGTGAATGACATCGGTCCCGATGGCGACGTGCACCGTCAAGGGGATCTGGAGGCGCGTGGCCGCGGCCGCGATGCTCGCGCGCTCGTACCGCGGATGTGACGACTCGAGGAACGCGCCGACCGCCTGACCGATCCCCCATCCTCGTGCGACGCCTTCGTTGATCGCGCGATTCAGCAAGGTTCCGGTTTCGGCGGCCATGCCGAAGCGTCCGGGGCCGAGCGACTCCTCCACTTCTTCCGACGTTTCACCCACGAGCGCGACCTCGAAGTCGTGAATGACGCCGGCGCCCGTCATCGCGATGGCGGACATGAAGCCGCGCTCCATAAGATCGACGATGACGGGCGAGAGGCCGGTCTTGATGACGTGCGCGCCGAGACCCCAGATGATGGCCCCGCCACGTGCGTGCACATCGAGCAGGGCACGCACGACGTTCGTCAGATCGGCGGCCGCAAGCATGCGCGGAAGCGAACCGATCAACCCGGCGACGCCGCTTCCCTTGTCGTAGACGCGCGCGAAGTCGTCTGCGCGCGACTTGCTCTTGCGCGACTTGAGCGGGTAGGTCGTGACGCTCGACAGATCGAACTCTTCGTACGGCAGTTTCATTCGCAGGGACTATAGCAGAGGACGGGTCGTTCTCATCGGCGTTCCAAAGCCGCAACCTCGGAGGGCGCCAAGAGCGCCGATTCCTTATTCAGGGCTGACGTCGCTTTCTGAGTCTCCATCCTCTATGGTGAGAGAGCTTCACCACAGAGCGCACAGAGCACACAGAGTCCAGGCTGAGGTTCTCTCTACTCCTGACGGTCCATATCTTGTCGTGGCGCGACGATTTCACGCGGTCGGGGTCAGTTGGCGCGTTTGGTTG
>JACPPN010000390.1 GCA_016190995.1 Acidobacteriota bacterium
CGGTCCGACCGTCACCTTCACGTCGTACATCGTCGAGCCGCTGACGAGCGCCGTGACGCGGCCTGGCCCGACCTGCAGATCCACCACCGACCCGTTGCGCACGTAGGTCCGTCCGCGCGGCAACCGATTCGCGTAATCGCTGTAGCGTTCGAGGTTGTCGCACCAGGCTTCGCCCCAGAACGTCCTGGCGATCTTGCGGCCTTCAATCACGACCGGCGATATCTTGCGGCCCTTCTTCTGGAGCTTCGCCAGTGCGCGCGCAGCCTGAGCCCGTCGAACGGCGACCGAGACGTAGGGCCTGAAGCCGTAGTAGTCGTAGTAATCCATCCTCACTCCTCGGACGCGGTGTGAAGGTCGAGCGCGACGAGTTTCAACAGCTCGTCGTCTTTCATCTCAGTCAACAGCACGTCGCCACCGCCTTCGAGCAGATCCTGAGAGAGCTGGCGCTTGGAGTCAATGAGCTGATCGATCCTTTCTTCAACCGTCCCGCGGCAGACGAACTTGTGCACCAGGACGTTCTTGGTCTGACCAATGCGGAACGCGCGATCAGTCGCTTGGTTCTCGACGGCCGGATTCCACCAGCGATCGAAGTGAACGACGTGTGAGGCGGCGGTGAGGTTGAGCCCCGCGCCGCCGGCTCCCAGCGAGATGACAAAGAACGGCACGCGCTCGTCCTCCTGGAACTGCCGCACCAACGGCTGTCGTTTACCGACCGCGGTCTCACCATGCAGGATGAGGCCCGGGTGGCCGAAGACGGACTCGAGGAACGCGGCAAGCGGCGTGGTCATCTCGCGAAACTGCGTGAAGACGAGCACTTTCTCCTGTTTCGCCGCGATGACCTCCGCGATCTCGCGCAATCTGGCCAGCTTGCCGCTTTCGGCCTCGCTCCACAACCCGTCGCCCAGCCATTGCGACGGGTGATTGCAGATCTGCTTGAGGCGCATCAGCGACGCGAGCACGACGCCGCGACGCTTCATCCCGTCGGCTCGCGCGAGCTCGGTCGCCAGGTCGGCAACCGACTCTTGATACAGCGCCGCCTGTTTGCGTGTCAGGTGGCAAAACGCCCTCACCTCGGTCTTGTCCGGCAGATCGGCGATGACGGACTTGTCGGTCTTCAGGCGCCGCAAGATGTACGGACGCACGAGCGCGCGCAGCGGTGCGTACGGATTGTGGGGTTGTGACGAGAGGCGTTTGGTGAACGTCGAAAACGCCTTCCCCGATCCCAGCAGGCCTGGGTTGAGAAAGTCGAAGATGGACCAGAGGTCGCCGAGGCGATTCTCCACTGGTGTACCGCTGAGCGCGATGCGCGCCTGCGCATCGATCTGCTTGGCCGCCCGTGTCTGTTTGGCGCCCGGTGTCTTGATCGCTTGCGCTTCGTCGAGAATGGCGAGGCGCCACGGCGTGGCGAGCAGGGCGGGCACGCGCAGCAGTGACCCGTAGCTGGTGATGACGAGGTCGACGCCGGCAGTCCGGTCGCGATCGAGCGCTTTCAGTTCCTCGCTGGTCATCGCCGAGGGATGGGCGATGATCGCCGTGAGCGTCGGCGCGAAGCGTTCGATCTCCGCGGCCCAGTTGGCCAGCAGGGACGCCGGCGCAACCAGGAGGCTGGTGCGCCGCGTCTTCTCATGTGTCGTACGCGCTCGCATCACCAGCAACAGCGCTAGCACCTGCATCGTCTTGCCGAGGCCCATGTCATCGGCGAGACAGGCACCCAGGCCGAGACTGGAGAGCAGATGTAGCCATCGCACGCCGGCCTGCTGATAGGGGCGCAACGTCGCCTTCAGCGCGCCGCCGGGATCCAATTGCGCCAGTTGGGCCGGATCGCGAAGGCCGGCGAGCGTCTTCGCCAGCCACGGCCCGGCGACGACGGATGACCAGTCGGGCGCAGTGGCGGTAACGATGTCGCCTGGCACGTGTGCGCCGGCGAGCAGTCGCATGGCTTCCCCGAAGGAGAGGCCGTCCTTCGCTGCGGCGGTCTCCACCGCTCGGAACTCGTCGAGCATCCGGCTGAGTCTTTCGCGATCGACTTCGACCCAGCGTCCGCGCACGAGGTGAAGGCCGTTGGACGCGGCAAGCAGTTGCTCAATCTCCGCCCTGGTGAGCGGTTCGCCGTCGAGGCTGACGCCCATCTTGAAGTCGAGCAGCGCCTCCGTGCCGAGTCCCGACGGCGGCTTGCCCCCGACGGTGGCCGTGACTTGCGGTCGTGGCGGGCGATTCGCGCGCCAGACGGTCGGTACGCGCACGATGACGCCGGCGGCCTCGAGGCGGGGCGTATCGGTCAGCAGTTGAAACGCCTCGGCGGGCGTCCACCGCAGCGGATGATAGATCTCTCCCGACTCGACCATCGTCTTCAGCCACGGAGACTCGGCGGCCGCACGCTGGACCGGCAGGAGCAACGAGAGCAATTGCGGATTGTTGGCGGCGCCTGCATATTCGCTCAGGGCGCGACCGAGCGGCAGGTGCTGCGCCTTGGCCTCTGTCGACAGTTGTGTCGTGTAGGTTGCCAGAAACGCGAATGGCGCTTCATCGTCCCGGCGGTTTTCGGCAAGGTTGAAATGGACGCGACCGACGAGATGCCAGGCTGGGCTCTTCCGCTGAAGAAACGCCTGGACCGACGCCTTCGATTCCGCAAGCTCGGATCGAAAGGCCTCGGCGATCTCGGTCCACAACGCCTCGAGAACCGATGCCGTGATGTACTCGGCGCCGGTCATGGGCGGCGCAGCGACCGCGAGCGCTTCGAGTTCGGTGAGCTGGGGCGCCGCTATCGGCGCATGATGCGCATCGAGGTCGGGATGCGTGCAAATGGCCGTGACAAGTCGAGCGGCGAAGTCGCGCCAGTAGCTCAAGTCCGGTGGAAGCGCAGTCCCCACTTCGGCGGCGCCGAGCTCGAGAAGTCCGTGCCCCGAGCCACGACCGAAGGCGCTCTCGAGCCTGCGCAACAGCGCGCCAGGCGCTGGGAAAGTGTCGTCCGCGGCCGTGAACAGCAGGTGGCCGCGCGGGGTCAGCGCAAGCGACGCCATGAGAATGGGTGGCCCCACCGACCGCTTGTCCCGTCATGCGTGGGTGCTTCGTGCGAAGCGCTCGTCACTGTACCAGACAGGATACGTGAGGGCAGGATCATGGTCCCAGTGCTTCGCTGCGGTGCCTGAGCGAGGCTACTCGCGAAGCACCGTCGTTGGATGCTCACGGACTACACCTCTTTGAGGCGTCCAGACGCGTACTTATGCAACAGGCTCGAGATCAGCGCCTGATACGACAGCCCCTCGACAAGCGCGCGTTTCTGAATCGCCTCCAGGTCTTTGCTTGAGAGCCGAACGTTCAACTGTCGGTCCTTCCGGAACGTGGCCCTTGCAACGCGGGCGTAGCGTGTTCGTCCACGCCTTCCGACGTCCGCAGACTTCCATTCGCCACGCTCCACGGCTTGGCGCAGCCTCTTTTCGTCGGCTTCAATCTTCATCGTCGGATTCCTTGCTGCATGGCTTCGTCGCCTCGCGGCTCGGGCCACAGCGTGTGCCTTATAGGCACATATTGACATCGGCTCCAGTGTGCCCAAACCCGGTCCGAGGACCATCAATCGGCAGCCAACGCCAACCAAGCTACCAATGAAAAACGGGCCTGAAATCATCGATTTCAGGCCCGTTCTGTGATCTCGGGCGACCTTAGCAAACCGCCGCCTTCAGCCTCTCGGCCACCTCACCGCACACGCTAAGTGCTCCGTCGCCGAAATACGGCGACAAGTATTTCGGAGCGCGGCGCCCGGCGGGCAAGGCGCGACAACCGAGCAGATCGGGAATCTGTAAGGGAGGAGCAACGCCGCCCGCC
>JACPPN010000057.1 GCA_016190995.1 Acidobacteriota bacterium
ACGGTGAATGGTATGAGGCCCGGGGCGGCGCCACCATCGGTGTGGTCAATCCGGCAACCGAGGAAGTGATTGCGCAGGTCGCCTCGGCGACGCCCGCGGACCTTGATGCCGCGGTGGCATCGGCGCGCGCGGCGCTCGACGGCCCGTGGGGCCGCATGGCCGCGCGCGAGCGCGGACGGCTGCTGTGGAAGATCGGCGAGCGCCTGCTCGAGCAGGCCGACGACATGGCGCGGCTCGAAACGCTGCACAACGGGAAGCCCATTTTCGAATCGCGGCAGATCGAGGTGCCCGCCTCGGCCGAGTGCTTTCAGTACTATGCCGGCTGGGCGGACAAGATCCACGGCGAGACGATTCCCGTCAAAGGCAACTATCTGACCTACACGCTCCGCGATCCGGTGGGCGTCGTCGGAGCGATCGTGCCCTGGAATTTTCCATTGCTCCTGGCCACGTGGAAGGTGGCGGCGGCGCTCGCGTGCGGCAACACGGTGGTGCTCAAGCCGGCGAGCCAGACTCCGCTCACCGCCTTGGCGCTGGGCCGGATCGCGCTCGAGACCGGACTGCCGCCGGGCGTCCTGAACGTCGTGACCGGTCCCGGCTCGAGCGTGGGGCGGGAGATTGTCAGGCATCGCGGCATCGACAAGATTGCCTTTACCGGCGACACGACCACCGGCCGGGAGATCATGCGCGGATCGGCCGACACGCTGAAGCGCATCACGCTCGAACTCGGAGGCAAGTCGCCCAACATCGTGTTTCCCGACGCCGATCTGGATGCCGCGGTCCGCGGCGCGACGACCGGGATCTTCTACGGCAAGGGGGAGGTCTGCGCGGCGGGCTCGCGGCTGCTGGTCGATCGATCGATCAAAGACGAGTTCGTCGACAAGGTCGCGGCGCGCTCGAAGAAGATCGTCCCGGGCGATCCAATGGATCCGGGAACACGACTGGGCGCGGTGGCGTCGAAGGGGCAGCTCGAGCGCGTGCTGCGGTACGTGGACATCGCGCGGCAGGAAGGCGCGACCCTGATGGCGGGCGGAAGTCGCGCCGACATCGGGACCGGCAAGGGGTACTTCATGCAGCCGACGGTGTTCGCCGACGTCACGCCCGAGATGACGATCGCCCGCGAGGAGGTGTTCGGACCCGTGCTCGCGACGATTGAGTTCGCGGATGTCGACGAAGCCATCGCCCGCGCGAACGGGTCGATGTACGGGCTCGCCGCGGCCGTCTGGACGAAAGACATCAAGAAGGCGCACTACGTCGCGCGCAAGCTGCAGGCGGGCACGGTCTGGGTGAACACGTATAACGTCTATGACACCGCGGCCCCGTTTGGTGGCTACAAGCAGAGCGGCTTCGGGCGCGAGATGGGGCGGCACGCCCTCGAGCACTACACGCAGGTCAAGACGATCTGGGTGGATCTGAACACCTAACCTTTGGAAGATGTCTCGTGATGATGGACGCGCCGTGAGTACTGACTACCAGCATCTCCGCGTGGAGATCGACGATCAGATTGCTCTTCTCACGATCGCGCGGCCCGAAGTGCGCAACGCGCTGAATCTCCGCACCGTCCAGGAGTGCCACGATGCGCTGGCTGTCCTGGCGCGCGACCCGGACATCGGTGTCTTGATCATCACCGGGGAGGGCAGCGCGGCGTTCGTCTCGGGCGCGGACATTCGTGACATTCAGGTCCGCACGCTCGCTGACGGGCTTGCGGCGATCAATTCGTCCCTCTTCACAGCCGTCGAACGATTTCCGCGGCCGACTATCGCCGCGGTCAACGGCTACGCGCTTGGTGGCGGGTGCGAGCTCGCCCTCGCCTGCGACATCCGCATCGCGTCGGAGCACGCGAAGTTCGGCCAGCCCGAGCTGGGCCTGGGCATCATCCCCGGCGCCGGGGCCACACAGCGGCTTCCGCGCATCGTCGGGCTCGGGCGCGCGAAGCACCTGATCCTCACCGGCGAGATCATCGACGCCGGCCGGGCGCTCGAATTCGGGCTCGTGAGCGCAGTCGTGCCAGCCCCCGACCTGCTCACAGCCGCGAAGACCATGGCCGGCCGAATCCTCCGTCGCGGCCCCCTCGCTGCGCGTCTCGCCAAGATCGCGCTCAATGCATCCACGCGGGTCGATCTCGATTCGGGACTCCTCATCGAGACGCTCGCCCAGGCTATCTGCTACGACTCCGACGACAAGCGCGAAGGGACGACGGCGTTCCTGGAGAAACGGGAGCCGCGCTTCAAGGGCCGCTGAGAAGGCATCGTCCCGATTCAGGGTTCCCGGTTCCACGTCCCAGGGTCGCGGTGAGGGCCTGACGCACGAGCCCTGTCATGCCTCAAGAAGACAGATGCGCGGGATCGCGCCACCATCAAGCTGGAACCAGGTGCCCGGAACCGATCCGTGCAGATCTTCTCGAGCCCTGCGCTCGGCCGCGGCACGCGGGCGGCGTTACCGGATGACGATGCGGCCTTGTAGGTTGGCGGTGAACGGCTGATCGTGGTCGTGATAGCCACAGGTCCGGACGGTGACGAGGTTGTCGGTCATGCCCGAGCGCCCCGGTTGCAGGAACCCGACGCTGTTGATCTCGGGGCAGTCGCTGTGATCGGGATGCGGATCGGAGGCCATGTCGTGCTGCCGGGTATCGTTGTTGACGAAGGTGACGCGCGAGCCGGGCGAGACCTGGATTTCCTTCGGAACGACCCCCGAGGCGGTGATCGTGATGGTCGTGCCGCCGGACGTGCCGCCGCCGGGCGGGCTCGGCTGCGACGGTGACGAGCTGCCGCTGCACGCTGTTGTCACGGCAATCGTGCCGATGAGCACCGCTTTCGGGATGTGTTTCACCAATGCCTCACTCCTCGCCTCTCCGGCAGGATGGACCTGCGAGCGCTTGATGACCCCTATTGCTGGGTCAGAAGAACTTTCGGCTGATGTTGAATCCAAGATACCAGTCATTCCGCAGGTTGCCAATTCCGTGGGCAATCTGGCCCATCGTGGTTCCGAGGGAATTCGAGACGTTGATCTGGAAGATGTGACCGCCGACGCGTTTCTCGAGCGCGAACGCGCCGTGATTGCAGCCCGGGTCGTGCCCGGCGACGCGCGGTGAGAATTCGCCGACCAGATAAACCGTTCGCCTCACGCGAATGCGCGTGCCGAGACCGATGAACAACGTCGAGTCGTCGCTCCCCGCCTCCGTTTGATTCCGCGTGTTGCCGACCCACACCGGCTCCACGTAGAACGCCACGGCCCGCGCGAACCTGCGCGAGAGGATGAAGCCGAGGGCGGGCGAGGCTTCGTGCCCGAAGTCGTTCGTTCCCCGTCGGTCCGTCCTCCGGATCTCGGCCGACAGGATGACATCGAAGCTGACGGGAACGGTTTCGGCCTGCTTCAGGAAATTGTGCTGGGCGAAGAACTCGTAGGTCTTGTCGAAATTCGAGCGGTGAATGCCAACCTGCGTCCCGGGCATGAGGCCGAACCGGTACTCCAGGCCGACGCCGGCACCGCTGTCGAGTCCGAACAGATCCGAAACGAGATCGCTGAAGTCGCCCTGGCCGAGCGGACGCGTGAAGCGATGGGTCACGCGAAACGCGCTCTTGTGATTCGGCATGCGGAAGTTGGTCGGCAGGGTAATCAGCGTGAAGTCGGGCTCGAGGGGATCGACCGATAGATCGTCGTCTTCTTCCTGGTCCGCGGCAGGAGGCGCGGCCGGCTGCTGTTGGGCTGACGGATCCGCTGGGGGGCTCTGACCGGCGGAGGTCTGGCCGGGCGGGTTCGCCGGTTGCTGGCCTGCCCCTGCGAACGCAGGGACTCCCATGCAGAGCATCGCCCCGAGCAGGACGACCGTTACGCGAATTGGCACCGTCACGCTAGCTCCTTTCGGAAGGCCTCAGCAGCGAAGCTGCGCCTTCAAACCGCCGGGAACGACGGACGAAGCGGCGCACCTTCGCTGCTAGGCACGAAGCCGTCTCCCTCCGACTCTCGGCGCCTCACTTGACGGGTTGGGGCGAAGCTTCGCTGCCCGACCGTGGTTTGACGACGAGCTTGGCCACCATGCGCTTGTGACCCTTGCCGCAGTACTCCGAGCACGCGATGTTGAATGTGCCCACCTCGTTCGCCACGAACTGGATCACCACAGGGGCGCCGCCTTTGGGTATTTCCTCGTCGATTTTCAGCCTCTTGATCGCGAAGCCATGCGTGCCGTCATGGCTCCTGATCGTCAACTTGACGCTGTCCCCTTCGGCGACCTCAATCACCTCAGGGGTGAATCTGAAACGCTCTGCCGTAATCTCGAACTCCCTTGTGGCGGCTTGTTTCGCCGCGGCAGCCGATGCCGCGGCCGCCACGATGACGATGCAGTAGAGCGTTCGGTGAATCATCACTCTTCGCAACGAACACGTCTGGAACGCGGAAGCCCTGCTGTCTGGAAGGCAAGGCGGATGCCGTGAGAAGCCACGTGAAGCGCGGCCTGAATCCGGGCGGCGCTCCGGCCCGGCCGTTACCCCTGCCGTAACACCTTACGGCCGGCGTAAAGAGCCTTGCTGCGCCTTCTGGACGGTTTCTCAGTCGATTCGGTGCTTGGCGAGATAGTAGCTCAGCGCCCGCTGGCTGATGCCCATTCGCTCGGCGGCGTCCTTCTTCACGCCGCCCGACGCGTCCAGCGCGCGCCGGATCGTTTCCCGCTCGACCCAGTCGATGTTCTGGTGCAGGTTGAGCGACGGCAGGCCGGTCGTCTGCATGGCGGTCGCGCCGAGGATGGAGATGGTGCCCGCCTTGATGCACGGACCTGGCGACAGCACCACCGCGCGCTCGATGGTGTTTTCCAGCTCGCGAACGTTGCCCGGCCAGTCGTACGCCTGGAGCGATTCGAGGGCGCCCTCTTCGAGTCCTTCGAACCGCTTGCCCGCCCGCGCGGTGTGCTTGCGGATGAAATGCTCCACGAGCACAGGGATGTCTTCGCGCCGCTCGCGCAAGGGCGGGACGTCGATCGGGATCACGTTCAGGCGATAGTACAGATCCTGCTGAAACCGTCCCTCGGCCACCATCTGGCGCACGTCGCGGTTGGTGGCGGCGATGACCCGCACGTCGACCTTCTGACTGCGCTCGGCGCCGAGCGGCTCGAATTCACGTTCCTGGAGGACGCGAAGCAGCTTGGCCTGCAGGGCCGGCGTCATGGTGCCGATCTCGTCAAGAAAAATCGTTCCCCCGTCGGCGAGGGCGAATTTCCCCTTTTTGTTGTTCGTCGCGCCTGTGAAGGCGCCCCGCACGTGCCCGAAGAGCTCCGATTCCAGCAGCGCCTCCGGGATGGCCGCGCAGTTCACTTTGATGAGCGGCATCTCCCGCTGCGGGCTGCGATCGTGAATCGCGCGCGCGACCATTTCCTTGCCCGTGCCGGTCTCGCCCGTGATGAGGACGGTACTCTTGGTCTCGGCGACGAGCTCCGCCGTCCTGATCACGTGCTGCATGCGGCGACTCCGCCCCACGATGCCGTAGTGATTGAACTCCTCGTCGCGCTCGCTGATCAGATACCGATTGTGCGTGCGGAGCCGCTGCAGCTCGACGGCGCGGCTGACGACGACGAGCAGCTCGTCGACTTCGAACGGCTTCTGAAGGTAGTCGATGGCCCCCAGCTTCATCGCCTCGATGGCGCTCTCCACGGTGGCATGCGCCGTCATCATCAGGATCTGCGGACGCTCTCCCTCCGGCGCCGAGGCGACGAGCTCGCGGATCAAGTCGAGGCCCGTCATCTCGGGCATCAGATTGTCGACGAGCAACACATCGAACAGGCGCCGCGCGAGCAGACGCTGAGCGTCGCGCGCGCTGTCGCTCACCACGACCTCGTGCCCCTCGTCACGGAGCGCCGACGCGAGCGCGTGTCGGATCTTGGCTTCGTCGTCGACCAGCAGGATGGAGCCGTGATTCGTCATGATGCCGCTGACGGTCTGCAAGTTGTTTGCCTCCCTTTCGCGCGCCCTATCCGAGGCTCGATCGACGTGGCGGTCGTCTCCGCGGCGGCTTCGGCATTCGATTGTGGAAAGCCCGGACCATCAAACCCGCGCTTGCGCCCGCCCGGCGGCGTCGGTCCCCTGCGGATGTGACCCCAACACAATCCGGATTTCCGTGCCCTGGCCCACGGTGCTGCTGACGCCGATGCTGCCGCCCATTCCCTCGATGACGTTTTTCGCGATCGCGAGCCCCAGACCGGTGCCGGCCCGTTTCGTCGTGAAGTACGGCTCGAAAATGCGCGTCAGATCGTCTGCCGCCATTCCGGCACCGCGGTCGCGAATCCCGATGGCGACCGAGCCGTCGGCCTGAGCGCGCGTGCTGACGACGATGTCCTCCTCGTCCCGGCGCGCGTCCGGCGCCCCGGGTGGCCGTGACGCGGCCAGCGAGGTGATGACCGCCTGTCTGGCGTTCGTCAGGATGTTCACGAGCGTCAGGCGAACTCGTTCGGCGTCGATCACGATCGGCGGGACGCGCGAGTCGAGATCCATCCGGATGAGCGGCCAGGTCTCGCCGGCCGCGCTCGCCGCCGCCGCCGCCTCGCAGAGCGCGTTGACGTCCGCCGGGGCGTATTCGAATTGGATCGGTCGCGCGAAATCGAGCACTTCCGAGACGATCCTGTTGAGCCGCGCGGTCTCTTCTTCGATGTCGGCGACGGCCGCGTGGAGCTGCCCGGGCTGGATGCCGTGGCGCTTGAGCGTTCGCAAAGAGGTCTTGATGATCATCAGCGGGTTTCTGATCTCGTGAGCCACGATCGTCGAGAGTCGCCCGAGGGACGACAGCCGCTCGCGAAGGGCCGCCTCCCGCTGAAAGCGGGCGATCGAGCCGGTCATCGTATTGAAGGTGCTTGCCAGCACCCGCGCATCCTCGTCTTCCCAGAACCCGTCGCCGGGGACGGTCAGCTTCCGGGTCAAGTCTCCCGTGGCGGCCATCTCTCGCATGGCTGCGGTGATGGCGCCCAATGGTCGCGTGATCGTGCGCGCCACGCCGTAGCTCAGAAGCGTCGCCGCGAGCACGGCGATGATGGCGGTCAGACCGAGCGCGCGATGCAGCCACGACAGGAAGCGCAGCTGCTCGCTGCGCGACCGGAGCACGATGACGGTCGGGATGTCGTCGGAGCGACCGCCCGACGTGCCCTCGGCGGAGCCGTGCAGGCGTGCTCCCGGATCCAGTGGTCGCATGAGCGCGACGTAGTCATCGCCGCCGAGCGACAGCCGCACCGGGGCCGTCGAGCGAATCAGGGCCTCGGGATTCACCGTCCGGGCAGCCGCAAGGGTCGTGGATTGTACGCGCCCGGCGAACGCGAAGGCGATTTCGCTTTCGGTCAGGCGCTTGAAGCGCCGGGCGAGCGCTTCGTCGAGATGGAACCCGACGCTGAGCGTGCCCAGCATCTGCGGTTGGTCGAGCCCGATCCAAACCGGCACGGTCACGACCTGCAGGACGCTGCGTTCCTGCGGCCAGAACCAGGCCGTTTCGCGCCCGGCCAGCGCGCGCCGGACGGCGGGAATGGCGCTCATGTCGCCGGGCTGCTGCGACGTCGTGGCGCCAACATCCGCCAGCACACGCCCCACGCTGTTGGTCACGACGAACCGATCCGAATCGATCTGCCGGCGATACTCGGTGGCGATGGGGAGCACCGTCGGGGGATCGTCTTCCGAAACCGCCGCCTTCAGGCGCGGCAGGTCGGCGACGAGGTGCGCCTGCCGGGTGAAATTGTCGAAGACCAGGGCGCGATACTGCTGCACCAGAGCGCTGGCTTCCTCCAGGCCGCGCTGCAGCTCCGCTTCGGCCTGCGCCGTGACCGAGACGTTGACCACGTAGACCGCGGCCGCAATGGACAGCACGGCGAGAATCGCGCTGGCCAGGAAGATGCGGTTGGTCAGCGAAGAGAGGACGGCCATGACACGTGGTCTGGGGTAGCGCGGTAGGCGCCGACGCTGCGGGAATCGTCGCGCCCGGCCGCTGCGTGATCCAAGATCATTTCTGACCCAACGAGAAGTTCAGCTCGACGTCGCCACCGTCTTCCAGAAGGCTGACCTGCCGCGGTTCCGCCGCCAACGCTTCGTTCCACACCTTGACCGTATATGTGCCTGGCGGGACGTTGTCGATGGCATAGCGCCCCTCCGGGTCGGTGACCGAAAAGAACCGGTGGCCGAAGACGAGGACGAACGCGCTCATGTGTGAATGAATCTCGCAGAAGACACGGACGATGCCGGGTCGGTCGAACCGCACGGCCTTCGAACGTCCGGCCCCGTAGCGGCCGAGATCGAACGGCCTGGCTTTCGAGAGCGAGAACACATTGTGGTAGGTATGGTCGTTGTTCGGGAAATCGACCGTTGTCCCCGCCGCGATGGCCAGCACGTGGGGAACGAAGGATTCCCGCCGCTGATCCATGCGCGCGTGCGCCTCCTCGCGCTCTTCGAACGCAGGCCGCGGCGCGATTTCGAGATAGACCACACTGGGGCGCCGCTCTGGGGCGCCTCGCGCCTCCGGCATCCCGAGGTCGGCGACATTCGGCCGGCGCTCGGCGGCCACCGGAACGCGACCGAGGTCGACCCGTCCGCGTATCGTTCCACGCGCCGCAGGCGACACGAACACCGTCAGGACCGTAGCGATGGCGAGCCCGGACAGCGCCCGCCGGGGGCCCCGCCGGGAGGACCCGGCCGAGCGGTTAAGCGTCGATCGGGACCGGAGAGATGGACGAGAGGCGGGGAGCACCGGTATCCGGTCAGAACCAGTAGACGAGCTGCGCGGCGGCGTAACCCGCGAACGGCTCGTACTGGGTGTGGCGCCAGTTCCACTGATAGACGAGCTTGCCGATGATGTTCCGCTGGAGGTAGTAACCCCCGCCGAGCTCCAGCCGCGTCACCGGAATCTCCCACGAAAGGCGTCGAATGCCGTCGGAGATCGTCGAGAAGCCTAGGCGATCGAACCGTCCAGCGATGTAGAGCGGAGGGCCGACCTTGTAGCGTCCCTCAATGGAGACGGCACTTGCGCGCAGTGGATCGGCGTGGGCGCGATCCAGCGGGAGCGGAATGCGCCAGAAGCTCCAGATTCCTTCCGCGCGCACCAGCCAGTGATCCCGGGAGTACTCCATGTCGGCGCCGAATGCGTATTGATTGTAGCCTGCGTCTCTGAGTGAGACCGGCAGGCTGCTCGTGACGCGGCGAGCGAGAAACGCGCCGCGCGCCGTCGAGAGCCCCAGAATCAAGCCCGTGGTCGGCTGAATCGTCAGGTGAGCGGACGCCTGCTTGCCGCTGTTGTCATCTCGCACCCGCGGGTTCGACAACGTGCCGGTGGTCAGGGCGGCGCTGACTTCCACCGGACGGGACCCGATCCTGACTTCCACGCCCGTGTCCCAACGGAAGCCGGTCACGAGCGGCACGCCCTGATCGCCGGCTTTCGATCCCACTGAGTAGTACGTGTGCCACCCCGCGCCTCGGTTGCGCAGCAGGTCCCGCACAGTGGCCGGCGTGGCGTCGGGGCGAAGGCTCGTGAGGTATTGATAGGCGAGCGGGTAGCCGATGAGGGGGCGATCGGGTCCGTAACTTCGACGCATGAACGCGCCGAAAATCGGCGGAATCAATCCCGCCTGAATGTCGATCGGCCGATCGAGCCACGGCCGGATGCGCAGGTACAACGCATATGGACGGATAGTATCAAGATTCTCGGTTCGGATTTCTGTGAGCACCGACGCGCGGCTGCCCAGCCGCACCGCGCCCGTGACGCCCAATCGCACGAGTCGCAGGGCGTTGTGCTCGTAATCGGTGTAGTTGAAGTACCCACGATCGGCGCTGCTCGCGATGGAGGCCGACACTTCGCCGCCCACGACGACGCGCCCCCCCAGCATCGTGATGGGTTGTGAGGGCAGCACCTGCGCGATCGCGGACGCCGTCGTCAGAGCGATCGCCAGAGCGGCGCAGAGGATGATCCTCAGGAATCCTTCGACGAACATGAGAACAGACCACTTCGCTGTTGGTTCGCAATTATAATCCTCGCGTGAAGCTCCCTGCCCGCCGCATTTTTTCCCTGAACGATGCCCAGCAGTTGCTGCCCATCGTCAAGCAGCTCACCGAGGAAGCGGTGCGTCGCTCGACAGCCATCGAGGAACGGCTGAGCGAGCTCGCGCGCGACACCCCGGAGCACGCCCGGCTCGCCGGCGAGCTCGAAGAAGTCGTCCGCGCCTGGGCCGCTCGGCTCAATGAACTGAGCGTCGAGCCCAAGGGCCTCTGGCTCGTCGACTTCGATAACGGCGACGGGTACTACTGCTGGCAGTACCCGGAAGCCACAATCACCCACTATCACGGCTACGACGACGGATTCGCCGGCCGCATCAAGATCACGTGACGACGGTGGCGCATGGGGGGGCGGTGGCGCAGGCCATCTTCGTCCTGGTCGTTCTTCTCCTCGGTGCTTCAGGGGCCAGGGCGGGGGACGAAACGTCCCGCACGACCCGGACGCTTCGCCTTCCGGCAAAGGCCGTGGTCGAAGTCGAAGCGACGATTGGTGAGATTTCCATCAGCGGCTGGGACCGGCCGGATCTCTTCATCGAGCTCGTGAGGCACGCCCCGTCGACCGCGGACCTGGAGCGGATTCGCGTCGCGATCGAAGAGGGAGTCGGGCGCGCGCGCGTTCGTGTGGTGCAGGCCGATGACCGCAACGACCCCGCTCTCTGGTCGGACATCACGATCAAGACGCCGGTCACGACGGTGTTCGAATCGGTGAAGCTGTTCGAAGGAAGAATCGAGCTGACGAATCTGCGCGGTGCCGTGACGGCTGACCTGCGCCGTGGCTCGATCGAAGCGTCCGATATCGCAGGCGCGATCAGGCTCGAGAGCGGGATTGGCGACGTCGTGTGCAAGAGAGCGGAGCTCACGCCCGAAGGTGTCCTGCGTCTGCGTGCCTTCAATGGCAACGTCGATCTCCAGCTTGCCAGAATGCCAGCTGACGCGCGCATTCTCGCCCTGAGCTTCAACGGCACCATCACGTCGACCATTCCCCTTACGCTCAGGACACGGTTCGGACCGCGGTTCGGCGAAGCAACGCTCGGTCGCGGCGAGCCGGTCATCTCGATCGACGTCGTGAACGGAAACATCTCGATCAGGGCGCCGGGAAAGGCGAAGTAGGCAGCGTCATCACGAGTGGCAACGTGTGCTTACCTGTCGAGGCTTCGAATGGCGACCGGACCTGCCCCTTGATCTGGACCGGTCCGAGGTATATAAGGGTTTGTAGTAACTTGGAATCGCATTTCATATAATGGAATGACTGGCGGACGACCCGAATCCAGTCAGAATCAGCGCCCCACAGCCGTGGGAAAGGCGCTGGACGTCTGCGAAGCCCTCAGTAGCGCCGAACGGGGCCTGACGGTAACGGAAG
>JACPPN010000391.1 GCA_016190995.1 Acidobacteriota bacterium
CGGGCTGGTCAGAGGTCTGCCGCCGGACCTCGATCTCGCCCGGGAGCGTGCGCTCCAGCAACTCGTCGTGCAGCTTGCTGCCCTGGGCCTTCTCGGTTCCGGTCACGATTGCTCGGACGGCGGGCTGGCCGTGACCATCGCCGAGTGCTGCTTCGATACGGCCGGAACGGGTGCGGAGGTGAATCTGCCCGAGATCGCTGGTATCAAGTCGATTGACGCGGTACTATTTGGAGAGACGGCTTCTCAGGTCATCGTCAGCATCCGGCACGAGCATCTCGAGCGTGTGATGACGCTGGCTCGTCGGGCCTCGGTGCCTGCGAGTGCGATCGGCCGCACGGGCGGTACGAGAATCCGCATCGCCGTGGCGGGGGCGCCGGTCGTGGATCTGCCTGTCGAGGAAGCCGAGCACGTGTGGGCGACGGCGATCGAGCGACGGCTGGAGGCTCGCGCCGCGTAAGCCGGATTGGCTGAGCGCGAAGACGGACGATGTTCGACAAGCTCAAAGAGGAGTGCGGCGTCTTTGGTATCCATGGGCATCCCGAAGCGGCCCACATGACGTACCTCGGCCTGTACGCGCTCCAGCATCGCGGGCAGGAGAGCGCCGGCATCTCGGCCAGCGACGGCGACCGCCTGCGCATCTCGCGGGCCATGGGCTACGTCTCGGACAACTTCGATCAACAGGAGCTCGGGCAGCTGCCCGGGTCACTGGCCATCGGGCATGTTCGCTACTCCACCGCGGGCGAGAGCAAGCTCGTGAACGCGCAGCCGATTCTCATCGACTGCGCCCACGGCGAAATCGCGTTGTGCCACAACGGCAATCTCACGAACGCCGCCGGGCTCCGCGACGCGCTCGTTCAACAGGGCTCGATCTTCCAGACCACGAGCGACACGGAGGTGTTGCTGCACCTCTATGCCCGGTCCAAGGCCGCGACGCCGGAAGACGCGATTGTCGAATCGGTCTCGGAAGTGAAGGGCGCCTTCTCGCTGCTCTTCGTGACGCGCGACCGTCTCATTGCCGCGCGTGATCCCCACGGATTCAGGCCGCTCGCGGTCGGACGTCTGGGCGATGCCCTCATCGTCTGCTCCGAAACCTGCGCGCTCGACTTGCTCGGGGCCACCTACATCCGCGACGTCGAACCGGGCGAGGTGCTCGTCATCGGGCCCGCGGGCCTGCGATCGATCCACCCGTTTCCACCCTCGCCCCTCGCGCACTGCATCTTCGAGCACGTGTATTTCGCGCGGCCCGACAGCTATGTCTTCGGCGAGAGCGTCAACACGATCCGGACGCAATTCGGCCGGTTGCTCGCCCGCGAAGCACCGGCCGATGCGGATGTCGTCGTGCCGATTCCAGACTCCGGCGTCTGCGCCGCGATCGGCTACGCGGAAGAGTCGGGCCTGCCGATGCGGATGGGTCTCATTCGAAATCACTACGTGGGCCGGACCTTCATCCAGCCGCAGCAGTCGATTCGGCAGCTGGGCGTGCGCGTCAAGCTCAATCCCGTGCGCAGCATTCTGACGGGCAAGCGGGTCGTCCTCGTCGACGACTCGATCGTGCGGGGAACGACCAGCCGGAAGATCGTCAGGATGGTGAAGGCCGCCGGCGCGCGCGAGGTCCACATGCGGATCAGCTGTCCGCCCACGATTTCGCCGTGTTACTACGGCGTGGACACACCGCGGCGCGGCGAGCTGATTGCCGCGACCCACACCACCGACGAGATTCGGGCGTTCCTCGACGCCGACAGCCTGGCGTATCTCAGCCTCGACGGGCTGCTGAGTGGCGTCGCACCGCGCGGCAACGCGTACTGCACATCGTGCTACACCGGCGCCTATCCAATCGATGCTCCGCACGATCGTCGCGAGGACGAGGTTCAGCCGCTCGAGTTCCACGGCAGCGCGAAAACCATTCGCTAGGCGACGCTTCGGACCTCCATGACCCCACGGATTCGAATGGCCACGGCGATCGCGTCGTTGCTGGCGTGGGTTCTCCTGCCGTCGAGCCTGGTCCTCGCACAGGAAGAGGTCTCGGCGGAACACTTGAAGGAGGCGATCGACAAGCTCGGCGGGTTCGACTACGAGACCCGGATGACGGCCGCCCGCACCGTCAGGCGCGCGCATTCGGAAATGGCTGTCGCCCAGCTCACCCAGGCGGTCACAGGCCATGCCGACAGCTTCGTCCGCTTTCGGGCGCTCGTGCTGCTGTCCGGATTCAACGATCCGCGATCGAAGGACGTGATGAAGTCCCTGCTCGCGGATCCAAACGACCGGCTCCGGCAGGTGGCATACAAGTACTTCGAACACGATCCGGATCCGGAACTGACGCCCGCGCTGCTCCAGGCGCTGGAAAAAGAGGAAAGCGAGTTCGTCCGCCCGGCGCTCATTCGCGCGCTGGCGGCGCAGGGTGACGATCCGAAGATCCGCTCGGCCCTCATGCGCGACGTCGATCGCGGCGTCGACTTCTTCCGATCGACTGTGATCGAGGCGCTGGGCGACTACCGTGCGACCTATGCCGTCGATGCCATTGGGCGCGTCGCCAAGATGGACGGACCTCTACAGGGGGACGCCGTGCTGGCGCTCGGGAAGATCGGCGACAAGCGGTCGCTCGAGACGCTGGCAGCGTTGCAGCAGAGTGCGCCTCGTAATCTCCAACCCACCATCGCCGCCGCGATTTGCCTCTTGGGGATCAATTGTTCCTCGCATCAGGGGTACGTGGATCAGACGCTGAAGTTTGCCGCCGAGAACCCGGGGTACCAGGAGATGCTCCGGGCGGCCGCGAATGGACTGGCGGCGCTGGCGGTCGCGGGGAACACGCAGGCGCTGGAGACCTTAATGCAGCTGGGCATTCCGACGACGGATCCGGCCCGCGCCGCCATCGCGCTGGCGATGGGATCCGTGGCGCTCCGTAACACGCCGCTGCTCGTGGCGCGGCTTCCTGCGAGAGAGGACCTCGACGCCGCCCTCACGCTGCTGCAGGATGCGTTCGACATGCTCGAAGAGGATTTCGAAGAGGAGCGGTTCTTCGTGGCGATCCGCAAGACGTATTGGCATTCGCCGGAGGACTCGCCAGCCCGGGCGGTCGCCGCCGCCCTGATCAACAAGCTCGAATTCTAGGATCGTCGCCATGGTCCGTGATTCCCGATTCCTGACCTCGGATCCCTGGCCCCTGATCCCGGATCGCTGATGGACTACAAGCAATCAGGCGTGGACATCGATGCGGGGAACGAGGCGGTCCGGCGCATCAAGCGCCTCGCTGCCAGCACGTTCACCGAGAACGTGCTCTCGCAGATCGGTAGCTTCGGCGGTCTGTTCCGCTTCAGCGCCGAGCGTCATGGTGACCCCATCCTCGTCGCGAGCGCCGACGGCGTCGGGACCAAGCTCAAGGTGGCGTTCCTGGCCAATCGGCACGACACGGTCGGCACCGATCTGGTGAACCACTGCGTCAACGACATCCTCGTGCAGGGGGCCGAGCCGCTCTTCTTTCTCGACTACCTTGCCACGGGCCGTCTGTCGCCGGAGATCGTCACACGCGTCGTCGAAGGTCTTGCGCGCGCGTGTCGCGAGAATGGTTGCGCGCTTCTCGGCGGCGAGACAGCTGAGATGCCCGGGTTGTATGCAGACGGCGAATACGACCTGGCGGGATTCATCGTCGGAGTCGTGGACCACGCGCGGCTCATCGATGGCCGGTCGATTCGCCCGGGAGACGCGCTCATCGGCCTGGCATCTTCCGGACTCCACACCAACGGCTACTCGCTGGCTCGGCAGATTCTGTTCGACATCGCTCGGCTGGACGTCGAGACCTTCGTGCCGGAGCTCGATGCCACCCTCGGTGAAGCCCTGCTCCGGGAACATCGATCGTATCTGCCGAGTGTGGGGCCGCTGCTCTCCCGCTCCGTCATTCACGGCATGGCTCACATCACCGGGGGTGGCATCACCGAAAACCTTCCCCGCATGCTTCCCGACCGGGCGGCCGCCGAGATTGATCGCGGCGCCTGGCGCAGGCCGCCAATCTTCGCGTATCTTCAGCGCCTGGGGTCCGTCTCCGAGGTGGAGATGTTTCGGACGTTCAACATGGGAATCGGCTTGGTTCTGGCGGCTCGCGCGGACGACGCGGAGCGCCTCCTGCAGAATCTCGCCGCGCTTGGCGAGCGCGGCGCCGCCATCATCGGCCGCATAGTGTCCGGTGACCGGGCGGTCCGCTACATCTGACTACGCGTGACCCACAAGGACTCGTCAGACATTCAGGCGCCCGTCCTTCCCGAAGCCCGCCGCCTCGGCGTCCTCATCTCAGGACGCGGATCGAATCTTCAGGCCATCATCGACGCCGTCGCCTACGAGCGGCTACGCGCTTCGATTGCCCTCGTCATCTCGAACCGGCCGGAGGCGCCTGGACTCGCGCGCGCCGCGCGCGCCGGCATCGAGACCGCCTGCCTCGATCATCGTCGGTTCGGCAGCCGTCAGGCGTTCGATCGAGCTCTTGTCACGGAGCTTCGCAAGCGCAGCGTGCGGCTGGTGTGTCTCGCCGGCTTCATGCGCCTGCTCAGCGTCGAGTTTCTCGACGCGTTTCCACACGCAATCCTGAATATTCACCCGTCACTGCTTCCTGCCTTCCCCGGCGTCGACGCACAGCGGCAGGCGCTCGAGCACGGCGTCAAGATCACCGGCGCCACCGTGCACCTGGTCTCGGAGGCCCTCGACAGCGGGCCGATCATCCTCCAGGCCGCCGTACCCGTGCAGGACGACGACACGCCCGAGACCCTCTCGGGCCGGATTCTTGTCGAGGAACACCGTATCTATCCCGAGGCGATCCAGATGGTGCTCGACGGCGGCTGGCGGATCGTCGGACGACGCTTCGTCAGGTTTGCTGCCGAGGACTCCGTCGAGCGGTCACGGTTCTAGCAAGGGGCGCCCTTCGACCGAGAGCGCGGCCAAGTAGACGGACGCAGCCGTCAAAGTTGCCCTTGCCGCTGCAGCGAGAGGATTGCCACTTCAGGGGGACAGTTCAGTCGCAGCGGCACGTACACCGTACCAACACCCCGGCTGACGAACATCGTCGTGTTCTCGCGCCGCGCCGTACCCCAAAGCACCGGGAACCTTTTCGCTGCGACGGCACCGACGAACGGGAGCACGACCTGACCGCCGTGTGTGTGCCCGGAAAGGACCAGCGGGATATCGAGGGCCGCGGCCTCGTTGAGCCGTCGAGGATCGTGCGCGAGCAGAACCGTCGTGGCGGACGCGCCGCGGACGACGCGGGCGATTTCGGATACTTTCCGCGTCCAAAACCTGATCCCCGCGAGCTCCAGCGCCTCTCCCCGGATCATGAGACGTGTCCGCGCGTCCTTGAGCACCTGGAACCCCTTGGCGATGAGGGCGGCCGGCATGTCCCGGTCGTCATCGTGGTTGCCCAGAATCGCGTACACCCCGTGCGGCGCGGTAAGGGGCGCCAGAGCGTCGGCGCTGGGCGTCACGTACGCGCGGTCTCCCCACGTCACGTAGTCGCCGCCAAGCACGATCAAATCGGGACGCTCCGCCATGAGCAGGCTGACCGCGCCCGCCACATCTTCGTGCGAGACCGTCGCGCTGCGGTGGGGATCGGTCAGCAAGCCGATCTTCAACCCATCGAGGGTCCCGGCGAGTCCCGAGACGGCGACCGGCGTGCGGGTGACTTCGATGTGATGCCGCTCAACGAGGTAGCCGTACGCCGTTCCCCCCGCAGCAACTCCCACGGCTGCCGCGCCAAGGCCCCGCAGCGCGTCGCGACGAGTGATCGATGCCGTGCCAATCGCGTTCATCGATGGCTGTATAGTAGCAGGACTATCCGGCTGCGTTCCGCCGCGCCGACACGGTTCGATTCCATGACCATCGACGAACAGCTCGCGTACCTGACGAAAGGTTGCGTCGACGTAATTCGGCGGGAGGAGCTGCGCTCGAAGCTCGAACGAACGAATCGCGTCCGAGCACCGCTCGTGGTGAAGGTCGGGTTCGACCCGACGGCTCCCGATCTGCATCTCGGTCACACCGTCGTGATTCGCAAGATGAAGCATTTTCAGGACCTCGGCCATACGGTCGTGTTCCTGATCGGGGACTTCACGGGTCTCATCGGCGATCCGACGGGACGGTCGAAGACGCGTCCGCCGCTCTCGCGTGAAGAGATCGACCGGAACGCGGAAACCTACAAGACACAGGTCTTCAAACTGCTGGACGCCGACAAGACTGTCGTCGACTTCAACAGCCGTTGGCTGTCGGGGCTTGGCAGCGAGGGATGGATACGTCTCGCTGCGCGTTACAACGTGGCGCAGATGCTCGAGCGTCGCGACTTCCGGCAGCGCTACGACGCGGGGCAGCCGATCGCCGTTCATGAGTTCCTTTATCCCCTCGCGCAGGCCTACGACTCGGTCGCCCTCAACGCGGACGTGGAGCTGGGCGGAACGGACCAGCTCTTCAACCTGAATGTCGGACGCGACATCATGCCGGGGTACGGCCTCGAGGCGCAGGTTGTGATGACGACCCCCCTGCTGCTTGGTCTGGATGGGGTTGAGAAGATGTCGAAGAGCCTCGGCAACTACGTCGGCGTGACCGATGCGCCCGGCGAGATGTTCGGGAAGCTCATGTCGATTTCGGACGAGCTGATGTGGACGTACTATGAGCTGCTGACCGATCTTTCGATGCACGAAATCGAAGGACTCCGGCACCGAACTGCGGCTGGGGAGTACCATCCGAAGCAGGCAAAGGTGGATCTCGCGCTGCATATCGTCACCGATTTCCATTCCGCCGGAGCGGCCCGGGCGGCGGCAGGCGAGTTCGAGCGCCGGTTTGCCCGGAGAGAGGTGCCGACCAACCTGGACCTCGTCAGGATCGAGGGCCCGGCAGACGACCATCTCCTCCGCCGCGTGCTGGTCAGGGTCGGGGCGGCCACCTCGATGAGCGACGCCACGCGCAAGATTGAACAGCGCGCTGTTCGGGTGGATGGGGAGCCGATAACCAGCCCGACTTATCAGCTTCCGCCCGGCGAGCACGTGCTTCAGGTGGGCCGGCGGTTTGCCGTGCGCCTGCACGCCATTCGAAGCTCGGCCTGACGGCTGAGCCGGCCCATGCCGCGGCCGGCTCCGCTGACCTTGACGGCTCGGAAGACTAAGCCTAGATTGGACTTAGCTTGTAATGGTCATCGGATGACGTGCCGTGGAGGAGAGCGCCGCGCTTGACAGGTGGGCTCGAGCCTCCTATAGTAGGGACACGGCTTGAGCGTGACCCGCCAGCGCGTCGTGCGAGTGACGCGAGGGAAAAGTGGCGGAGGATTTGCTCCGGTTCGGGTGGAGCAAATTTTTTTGCCCCCCGAGACGAGCCCTCCTCAAGCGGACCCATTCCGACTGATTCACGGCCTGGCAGATGCGTGCACTGTCGTGAAAAGGCGAATAGCGGGGGGTTGACAGTTCGAGGGCTGTTAGGTAACATAAAAAGGTTCCCCTAAGGGGCGTCGGTGATGCTGACGCCAACCGACGGGGGCACGCCCGACGCGATACGGCGCTCGGTTCGGTTCCTTGAAAACTGGATAGAACGTGCAAGCACATGGTCTCGACGACGCGCGCATGCGCGGAGTCGGACACATTGTCACGACGAAGCGCCGAGAGGCGCGACGTCGGACAGCCCGTCGAGTATCAGCGGGTGGCGTCGCATCCACGGCGATAGGGACGAGTTCGGCCCGATCGCCGGCGGCGAACCACCTCACTTGACGAACTGAGCAACGCAAGAGCCAATCAAGAGGCGCTCGCGTTAGAGAGCTGTCCGAAGGGCCGGCCGCAGATGTCGATCTGTCGGTCGGCCCGGAGGCAACCGCTTTAACATGAGAGTTTGATCCTGGCTCAGAATCAACGCTGGCGGCGTGCCTAACACATGCAAGTCGAACGCGAAAGGGGCTTCGGCCCTGAGTAGAGTGGCGAACGGGTGAGTAAC
>JACPPN010000008.1 GCA_016190995.1 Acidobacteriota bacterium
CGATCGCGCACCCGCAGGTCGCGGTGCTGCTGTTCAGCCTGGGGACGCTCGGCTTGACCATCGAGCTCTGGAATCCGGGCGCGATTCTGCCGGGGGTCGTCGGGGGGGTCTGCCTGCTGCTGGCGTTTTTCGCGTTCCAGATTCTGCCGATCAACTACGCGGGGCTGTTGCTCATCCTGTTTGGCTTGATCCTCCTGGTCCTCGAAATCAAGGTCACGAGCTTTGGCTTGCTTGGCGCGGGGGGACTCGTGAGCCTCGTGCTCGGGTCGATGATGTTGATCGACTCGCCACAGCCGGAGCTGCAGGTCGGGTTACGCCTCATCCTGCCCGTCACGGTCGCGATGGCCGGAATCCTGCTGTTTCTCGCACGGCTCGCCTACGATGCGCAGCGCCGGCGCCCGATCACGGGTACGGCCGGGATGATCGACGAGATCGGAATCGTCGCCGCGCCCATCGAACCGGGAACACCGGGCCGCGTCACGACGCACGGGGAAATCTGGAGCGCCGTGGCAGCCGACTCGATTCCGAAGGGTGAGCCCGTCCGCGTCATTGGCGTTCGCGGGCTTGTCTTGACGGTCGAACGCGTGCGTTCCGCCCCGGGCCCCGGCGGGCCGGGTCACACCCTCAACGAGACAAGGAGCTAGACATGCAAGCGCCCTTCATCATCGCCATCATCGTCGTGCTCTACATCATCAGCGCCATCAAGATCCTGCCGGAATACGAGCGCGGCGTCATCTTCCGGCTCGGCAAGCTGCTCCCGCAGCCGAAGGGGCCCGGCATCATCCTCGTGTTCGCGCCGATCGACCGGATCGTCCGGGTGAGCCTTCGGACGATCGTCCTGGATGTTCCGCCGCAGGACGTCATCACGCGCGACAACGTCTCGGTGAAGGTGAACGCCGTCGTCTATTTTCGGGTCGTGGATCCGCGGCGGGCGATCGTCGAAGTCGAGAACTATCATTACGCCACGTCGCAGCTGGCGCAGACGACCTTGCGTAGCGTGCTCGGTCAGGTCGAGCTCGACGATCTTCTTTCGGAGCGCGAGCGCCTGAACCAGCAACTGCAGCACATTCTCGACCTCCGCACCGATCCGTGGGGCATCAAGGTCTCGGCCGTGGAGGTCAAGCACGTCGATCTGCCGCCCGACATGCAGCGCGCGATGGCGCGGCAGGCGGAAGCCGAGCGCGAGAAGCGTGCTAAAATCATCCATGCCGACGGCGAGCTGCAGGCGTCCGAGAAGCTTTCTCAGGCCGCGCACATCATTGCGACTGAGCCCGTGACCATCACCCTGCGGTATCTTCAGACCCTCACCGAGATCGCCTCGGAAAAGAACTCCACGATCATTTTTCCGTTGCCAATCGAGCTGATGAACATGCTGCTCAGAGACAGGGCAAAGGGGTAGCGCATGCGGTCGACAGACGAGAGCGTCGCGGCAACCGACGAGGGGTTTCACGAGATCCAGTTGAGCGGCAAGCAGCTGGTCTTCCTGTTCATGGCGACGACGGTTGTGTCGGTCGTGATCTTCTTGTGCGGCGTGCTGGTCGGGCGAGGCGTCAAGGCGGAGCGGCCGTCCGACCCGGTGGGCGAGAGCGTGGCGGCTGCCGCCACGCCTGACGTCCCCGGTGCCGTCCCCGGCGAAGCGGTCGCGTCGCCCGGGCGCGAGCCGCAGGTGGTCACCGAGGAGCTGACGTACCCCGACCGACTCGAAGGCGACAAGCCTCCCGCCGAAACGCTGGGGGAGGCTCCACGGACAGCAGCGAAGGCCGAGAAGGTGGAAACGAAAGTGCCGCCCGACGTGGACGAATCGGCAGATTCGGCCGCCGATTCGAAGGGGACCGCGATACCGGCATCCCGCGCCCTGGCCAGTGACGGCTACGCGGTGCAAGTGGCTGCGCTGCGTGACGCGTCCGAAGCCGACGCCATCGTCAAACGCCTGAACGACAAGGGCTATCCCGCCTATGTCGTAGGCCCGGAACCCGGCGCGCCGGCCGCCGTGTATCGCGTGCGCGTCGGCAAGTACCAGCAACGGCGCGAAGTCGAAGAGATCGCGCGCCGCCTCAAAGAAGAAGAGCTGTTCAAGCCCTGGATTACGCGCTAGCCGTTTTCTCCGGCGTCCTTCTCGCCCTCAGCTTTCCGAAGTTTGGGCTGCCCGCCTGTGGTTGGGTGGCGCTGGCGCCGCTCATTGCCTCGGTGGTCGGCCTGCGCAGCTCGACGCTCGCCCCCAGGTCGAGCGCCGACGCATCCGCCGCCGCCCGCGCGCTCTTCCCGGCGCGGGTGAGACAGCGTCCGGCGTCGCCCCATGGACGAGCATTGCGACTCGGGCTGGTGACCGGGCTCGTCTATTTCGCCGGCACGCTGTACTGGATCACCGACGTCATGGTCGCGTACGGCGATCTCAACCGCGTCGTCGGGGTCCTGCTCAACGGGCTGCTCGTCGCGTATCTGGCTCTGTATCCTGCGATGTTCGCCTGGATGCTGTCGATCGTGACGCGCGCGATCGGCCTCAAGGCCCTCTGGCTCGTGCCCCTGCTCTGGGTTGCGACCGAGCTCGGCCGTGCCCGTCTGTTTGGCGGGTTTCCCTGGGTGCTCCTGGGGTATTCGCAGACGCCCATTCTTCCAATCGCACAGCTCGCCAGCCTCTTCGGCGTCTACGGCGTCTCCGGGCTCGTGGCGCTCGTGAACGCCGCTCTGTTCATCGCGCTGATCGCGCGGGGGCGGCGGCGGGTTGTGGCAGGTGTTGTGGCGTCGGTCGCGGTCTTCGGGACGGCGGCATGGGGCAGCTGGCGCATCACGCGCAACGATCTTCATCGGGACGGGACACCGATCATCGTCGGCCTCGTTCAAGGCAACATCGCCCAGGAAGACAAGTGGAACAGCGCGCTGGCGGATCGGATTCTCACGACGTACCTGCGCATGAGTCGCGAGGCGGCGTCACGCGGCGCGCGGTTCATCATCTGGCCGGAGTCGTCGACCCCCTTCTACTTCGAGGAAGACGCGCTGGGTGCGGGAGCCATTCGCAACCTGGCGCGGCAGACCGGCGCGTACGTGCTCGTCGGGAGCGATCAGATCCAGCGCGGTTCCCAGGCGCTCTACTACAACGCCGCGTTTCTGCTCAAGCCCGACGGCCAGCTCGCGGACGTCTATCGGAAGATCCATCTCGTGCCCTTCGGTGAGTACGTCCCGCTCAAGCGCCTGCTGTTCTTCGCCGCGCCACTCGTCGAGAGCGTCTCGGATTTCTCGGCCGGCGACATCCCGACGGTGCTCCCGATCGACGGCCATTGGGCGAGCACCGCCATCTGCTATGAGGTCGTCTACCCCGATCTCATCAACCGGTTCGTCAATGCGGGCAGCGAGCTGCTCACGACGATCACCAACGACGCGTGGTACGGGAGATCGTCCGCGCCCCATCAGCATTTCCAGCAGGCGTCGATGCGCTCGATCGAGCAGGGCCGATATCTCGCGCGCGCCGCCAACACGGGCATCAGCGGCATCGTCGATCCGTATGGGCGGGTGATCGCGAAATCGGAGCTCTTCGAGCCAGCGCTGATCGTGGGTGAGGTCCGGTTCCGCGAGGGGCGCACGATCTACGGCATCACCGGCGACCTGTTCGCGTATCTCTCCGCGGCCGCCTCGATAGCCGCGGTCGCGGCCGCCCTGAGCGGTCGCCGTCTGGCACGTCGGTCCAGCGGGCTGCCCGATTGGATTCGGCCCCGCCGGGCGTAGCCTCGAGCCGCCCGCGCCGGATGCTCCCGCCGCCAGGCGCGCTGCCCGCTGTCGAGGTGTCCGTCACCGGTGTCGGAGGCAATCACGTAGAATGAGAGCTGGAGGAAGTCTGTGCCCGTCACGCTGGACGATCTGATTCGTCGTTATCAGGACCTGTTGAAGCGAGCCGCCGATCTGCGGAGCTATCTTTGAAGCCGGACGCCCCCAGCTAGAACTGACCCGCCTCGAACAGCGCGCCGCGGCTCCCGACTTCTGGAAGGACCAAGCCGAAGCCCAAAAGGTGCTGCAGCGTCGCCGTCGTCTCGAAGAGGAGGTGACGTTCATCGCGTCGCTCGCGCAGCGCGCCGGCGACCTCGGCGTCCTGGTGGAATGGGCCAATCCGGGTGAAGACGTCGGGGCCGAGCTCGGCGAGAGCCTCGAGGCGTTCCAGGCGGAGGTCGAGGCGGCCGAGATCAAGAAGATGCTCGGCGGCGAGCACGACCGCAAGAACGCCATCGTGACGATCCACCCGGGTGCGGGCGGCACCGAGTCCCAGGACTGGGCCGAGATGCTGCTGCGCATGTACCTGCGATGGGCCGAGCGGCGCGGCTTCAAGCGCGAGGTGATCGACCTGCAGCCGGGTGACGAGGCAGGCATCAAGAGCGCCACCATCACGCTCACCGGCGAGTACGCCTACGGCCTGATGCTGGCCGAAGCGGGCGTCCATCGGCTCGTCCGCATCTCGCCGTTCGACCAGGCGGCCCGCCGGCACACGTCGTTCGCGTCGGTCTTCGTCTGGCCGGAGCTGCCCGAGGA
>JACPPN010000389.1 GCA_016190995.1 Acidobacteriota bacterium
CTCGCCACCGTCCGGTTTGGCGCAACCTGGACCTCAATGTCCGGGAGCTCGACGCGCATGTCCCCCGAAGGCCGCCAGCGAGCCGCGAGAGCCAGCACCGCGTCGCGCCCTTCTTGAACCACCCCCGGTCCGAGCTGAAGTCGCACGTCCTGAGTGAAGAACCGGCCCAGCCCCGCGACCTGCACCATCCGCACGACAGGGTTCTCGGCGGAGCTGCTGCTGGCCGCCGCCAGCTCGTTGAGGCGGCCGATGATGATGCGTTCCTCGCTGGGAAAGACGGCGAGGTACACCCATACGCTCGCGGCAACGGCTACCAGGGACCCGGCGATCCAAAGATTTCGCTTCAAAGCACCACCCGCCCGATGATGCGCTGCCGTTTCGCCGCGCCGAGCGTGTGAGACTGCATCGGCATGCCTCGATTGTCCCCGGCCACGAAGTACTCGTCCGGACTCAGCGTGAGCTCGCTCATCACCCAAGGCGCTCGCCGCACCACGTACGGTTCGTCGAGGCGGTGGCCGCTGACGTACACGACGCCAGCCTCGATCGGAAACCGACCTCGTTGCGCCTCGTGAGGCCCACGCCGCCCTGTGCGCAGCGGGCCGGCCGAACGCGGTCACTCGTGCCTCAGCGACACCATCGGATCGACCTTGGTCGCGCGGTGCGCGGGCAGCCAGCATGCGACCGTTGCGACGAGCAACAGGATGACGGGAACACCAAGAAAGATGGGCAGGTCGATCGATCCTCCAGCGGCCACCTCGTGGCGCGGGCCGACCAGGCCACGCCCCACATGGAGATCGACGACGAGCGCGATCAACCAGCCCGCCAGCGCGCCGATGCCGGTGACGCGCAAGCTATCGCCCACGATTCCGGCGACAGCGCGCCGGGCGGGTGCCCCGAGCGCGAGGCGGACACCAATTTCAGTCGTCCGGTGGGACACCGTGTAGGCCACGACGGCGTAGATCCCGATCGCCGCGAGGACGAGGAGCAAGGGGCCGAGCACGACGAACATCCGGGCGGGAATGCGGCGAAGAAACAGGTTCTTCTCGATGTGTTCGCTCAGCGTGCGTACGTCGTACGTGGGAAGGGCGGGGTCGAGCTCGCGCACGACACGCCGCACCTCGGACGCGAGGAGCGTTTCCGCGCCCACGCGCGTGCGCAGATGGACTTCGCCAAGCGGCGCAGGGCGGTCCCGGTACGAGAAATAGACAATCGGAGTCGGCGGTTCGCCGAACGACTCATAGAGTGAGTTCCGCACCACGCCCGCGATCACGTGGCTTCGGCCGCGCGCCTCGAGACGGCGTCCGATGGAGATCACGGGCTCGGCGCCATCCAGGTAGCGGCGGACGAATTCTTCATTGACGATGGCCTGAGGCGCGGTGGTGGTGTCGTGGAGATCCGCGAAGTCCGATCCCGCCCGCAGTGGGATCCCCATCGTCCTGAAGTAGCCGGGCGTTATGGTGGTGTTGAGCGCTCGATCGCGAGCCCCATCATTCCGCGTCCGACCCTCGAGTGCGAAGGACCGCAGAGGCAGGCCGTGGATGTCGAGCGGCACCGACGAAGCGATGGCTGCCGCTTCCACGCCGGGCAGAGCGCGAAGCCGGTCCAACAGCCTGGTGGCAAACGCGCGGGCAGAAGAGTTGTCGACATTGCGCCCGGTGAGATCGTAGGCCGCGAGCAACACGCCTTCGCGCCGGAAGCCAGGATCCGTTTCGCGCGTCTCGCTGAAGCTCCGGAAAAAAAGCGCCGCCGCCACGAGCACCACGAGCGCGAGCGCGACCTCGACCCCCATGAGGGCATTGCGCGACCGGTGACGAGCCGGCGTGTCGAAGCCGGAGCGAAGCGCCGCCTGCGGATCGGCGCGCGCGAGCTGCACGGCGGGAGGCACTCCGAAGATCAGACCGCACGCGACTCCCAGCAGCATCGCGAATGCGAGGCCGCCCGCATCTACGCTCGTCTGAAACTTGATCGGAAGCGCGCCGGTAAGCGGGGCGGCACGGAGCGCTTCCGTACCCCACACGGCGAATGCCGCTCCCAGACCCGCGCCCAGCAGCGCCAGCACCAGGTTCTCCGTGAGCACTAGGCTGACGACGCGCCATGGCCCGGCCCCCAGTGCCAGGCGGACGCCTACTTCGCGGTGCCGCGCGCCAGCCCGCGCCAGCACGAGATTCGCCGTGTTCCCACACACCGCCAGCAGCAACAGCAGCATGACGGCCTGCAAGGCCACGAGACCGCGCGCCAACATGCGCTGCGGCCCTCGCGGCGCCTGCCAGAACGGAAGCACCTCGCCCCGCATCGTCGCGTTGGTTTCCGGATAGATCTGCGCCAGTTGCCGCATCGCCGCGTCGACTTCCGCCTGCGCCTGGGCCCGCGTTACGTGCGGCTGAAGCTTTCCCATCACGGCATAGCCGCGCACACCACGATCCTCCAGTTCCCGCGAGCCGCCGAGCAAGACCGGCGCGAGCGTGGCCGGCACCCACAGATCGAAATTCAAGCCGAGCACCGTGCCCTGAAATCGCTCGGGTGCCACGCCGACGATCGTCAGCGGACGATCGTTGACGCGAACGGTCTGCCCCAGGGCGCGCGCGGCCCCGCTGAAACGGGTCTGCCAGAATTCATGCGAGATTACGACGACGGGCTCACTTCCCGTATGGGCGACTTCCTCGGGCCGCAGGAACCGCCCGAGGGCCGGCCGCAAACCGAGCGCCGAAAAGTAGTTGCCGGAAACGAACAGCCCGTAGGTGCGCTCGGTCCGAGCTGGTTCGCCCACATTGAGCGGTACCATCCGAAAAGCGACCACACCACGAAATGAGCGCAGGCGCTCTTGCAGATCGCGGTATTCGAGCCATGACACGCCGGCATACGAGCCGGTCTCTGCACGGGATTCCACGAGGTGAAAGCTGGCAGCGTCGGCGACACCGGGCAGCGGCTGAAACACCACCGCCTGGATCCAGGAGAAGACCGCAGTATTCACACCGATCCCGACACCGAGCGACAGGATCACCACGGCCGCATGCCCGGGCATTCTGACGATGGTCCGCCAAGCGTGGCAGACATCGCGGCGAGCGTGTTCGGTCCACATCATGAATTGAGGATGGGCGGCAGGTCACAGTGTAGCCGCAGATCGCTGAAGCCGTCACCCCGCTTTGCAGCGCTGCTCGGCACCGGTGCATGCGGGGCGCCCGGTTAACCGACCCTACGCGGCTTCACTCGAAATCTACGACGGTCGGGTGCGTGGGCTGGCAGAGATCAATCTCGCGGC
>JACPPN010000388.1 GCA_016190995.1 Acidobacteriota bacterium
GGAAGCGTACCGGCTCGTCGATCAGATCTGCTCGTTCGAGCGGCCGTTTCCCCTTTTTGTCCTCACCGGCGGCGATCCGATGTGGCGGAAGGATCTCGCCGACATCGTCCGCTACGCGTCGGGGGCGGGGTTGACCGTTGCCTTGACGCCGAGCGGCACGGCCGCGGCCACGCGGGCTCGTCTGACGGAGCTGAAGGACGCGGGCCTGACGCGCGTTGCCGTCAGCCTTGACGGCCCGGACCCGGAGATGCATGACAGCTTCAGGCGCGTCCGCGGCTCGTACATGTACACGATGAAGATCATCGACGCGGTCATCGAGCTCGGGTTGCCGCTGCAGATCAACACGACCGTGAGCCGCCTCACGCTTCCGACCCTGAAGGCGATGGCGCGGCGCGTGGCGGAATTCCCCATGACGTTGTGGGCGGTATTCTTCCTCATCCAGACCGGACGCGGGGCGTCGCTGGATCAGATCACGGCAGCAGAGTGCGAAGACGTCCTGGATTTTCTGTACGACCTCTCGCGGACCGCGCTCTTCGGCATTAAGACCACCGAGGCGCCCCACTACCGGCGCGTCATCTGGCAGCGCGGGCAGGCAGAGGCAGGGGCCGGCCTGGCGGGCAATCCGCTGGAACAGCGGCGCCAGCTCCGCGCGCCGCGCGGCGTCAACGACGGCAACGGGTTCGTCTTCGTCGATCACATCGGGGACATCTATCCCAGCGGCTTCCTGCCCGAGATCCGCGGCAACGTCAGGAGCGGCGATCTCGCGCGAACGTATCGCGATGACGGCGTGTTCAAGTTGCTGAGAGATCCCGATGCGCTGCACGGACGCTGTGGTCTCTGTCGGTTTCGCGCCATCTGCGGCGGCTCGCGCGCGCGGGCGTATGCCACGAGCGGCGACGAGCTGGCGAGCGATCCGCTCTGCGTATACCAGCCGGATCCACGCGGCGAAGCAAACATTGGGGGCATCGAGGCGTTCACGCATTGACGCTGAGTCTGGGCGCCAAAAGCTGTTGCCGCGGAGAACCGGAGCACACGGGGACCGGAAAAGCTAGGAGTGAAGGTTCGCCTGTCCCGGCAGTGTCTTGTCACTCGGCGGTTTGAGGCGAAGGTTCGCTACTTCCTGGGCGCTCTCGGCGCTCTCCGCGGTTAAGCTTTAAGACTAGGTTTTCTCTGTGCTCTCCGCGTGCGCCGTGGTGAATCAGCGGCTTATCAGCGTCCTGTTCGGACCGTGCGCCCTTCAGAAACCTTCAGCGCGCGGGGTCGCGGCCCGTCCGCCCGGCCGCATCGACTCGCGCCGCCAGCTTGTCCACTTCGACCGAAAGCCGCCGGATCTGGCGCTGCAACCTCGCGACGACGCGCCGGACGGGCTCGTCGAGCGTGGTGCAGGCGGCGCAGTAGAACCGCGTCGCCGCACCGCGTGGAACCGGATACTCGTACGGACGCCCGCAGGCGCGGCACGTTCGGCTGCCGCGCGCCGATGCCGATGCGATGGGCCGCCGCGCCTCTTTCTCCACGTCACGCCGGCCGCCGGACAACCCGCAGCCTCGCGAGATCGATCGCGCCCATGCCGCGTTGCTCGGCGATCTTGAGAAAGCCAACGTCGTGTGGCCGGATCCCGAGAAGGGTCGCGCCGAACGCATCAATGGCCACCTGATTGGCGCTGGCAGCGACGATGTCACGGCGCTCGACGTCCGCGAGGCTGCCTCCCTGCGGCCCATTGCGCACGAGCACCCGAGTGGCGTCCATCACGGTCAGGTGCGGGTCGAAAAACTGCGCCACGTCGGCAATCGCGACGTGAATGCGATCATGGAGCCGCGCGCGCTCGCCGCCCAGCATGCCAAACCAGTTCTTCATCGCGATCGTCACCCGGCAGAGGCTGTGATGTTTGGCGACCGGCACGTTGATGCGCTTGTCGCACTCGACAGCTTCCGGGCAGACATCCCACTCCTTCACGAACTCGCCACGCGTCCGCATGCGTTTGAACCGCGCCGGATCGACGGCGAGGAAACGCCCGTGGGCTCGTTCGACCGCGGTTCGCACGCCGCTTCGCAGATACGCTCGCTCGGGGACGTCGATCGAATAGTCGGCCACCTTGACGACCGACGCGCCGGCTTCGTGGCACATCTCGATGACCGCGGCCACGACGTCGGGGTGGGTGTTCGCGCCCTGCGCAGGCCCGCGCGCCCACCCGATGTTCGGCTTGACCAGCACGACGTCGTTGCGCGAGACAAACCGACGCATTCCGCCGAGAGCCGCGATGGCCTGGCGGGTCGCGGCGCGCACATCGCGCCCATCGACGATTGATAGATCGGCACCGGGAGGAGCGGCCGCCCTGGCGAGCAGGGCGTCGGGAGCGACGAGGAGCCCCGGCGCCGCACGGCCGAGCACGTTGAGCAGTTCACGACGCGAATAGC
Source organism: Acidobacteriota bacterium (assembly GCA_016190995.1). GTDB lineage: Bacteria > Acidobacteriota > Vicinamibacteria > Vicinamibacterales > JACPPN01 > JACPPN01. Next base: position 2,415 of record JACPPN010000388.1, read on the forward strand.
GCGATCCGCACACGTCTCCTCCCCGGACATCCTCCAAGGCCCGAATGGTGACGAGCGAGGAACAGTCGAGCCGCAGCCTGCCTCACGTCAAGAGCAGCGCGCGATCCTTCGAACGCGTTTCGCCTATGGCCGTCACCCTGACGCCGGCCATGTCTTTCACCGGGCACTCGTGCTCGCAGATTCCACAACCGATACAGCGCTCCGGATCGACGAAGGGGCGCCGCAGGGTGAGGCGATCGCCCCCTCGAGTCACGATGTCAACCTCCCGCGCGTAGATGGCCTTGGGCGACGTGGGGCATACCTCCTCGCAGACGACGCAGGGGGTATCCATGGCCCAAGGGAGACACCGGCCGCGATCGAAGAACGCGGTGCCGACCTTGACGGGGCGACCGGTGTACGCGCCGAGCCCCAGCTTTTCTTCGAGGGTGATCCGCTCGATCGCGCCCGTCGGGCACACCTGGCCGCACAGCACGCAATTGAGCTCGCAATAGCCCATCCGGTTGTTGAGCACCGGCGTCCAGATGCCTTCGAGGCCCGCCTCGAACATGGCCGGTTGCAGGACGTTGGTCGGGCAGACACGAATACACTGATCGCACTTGATGCAGCGCTCGAGGAACCTGGGTTCCGCGACCGAACCCGGCGGCCGGATGACGGCTTTGTCGAAGACTTTCGTGAGATCGCCGCTCGAGCGGCTGAAGGGATACACGAACGCGCCCATGACCGACGCAATCAGCAATCGGCGTCGTGTCACGTCGGGACCCCTCACCTCGGTCGTGACGGCCGGCGCGAAGCGGAACGAGAGGGCGTCGTGCGGACAATCGTCGATGCAGTTCATGCAGACGTAGCACTCCGCCTTCCGCAGGAAGGTGTGCGGGTCCGAGGCGCCCTCGCACGCCCTCAGACAGAGATCGCAGTCGACGCATGTGTCGGGGTTGCGATCGATGCGCCAGAGCGAGAACCGCGAGAATACGCCGAGCAGCGCGCCGAGCGGACAGAGCACACGGCAGAAGAATCGCGGGAGCGCGAGATTGCTCGCGAGCAGCGTGACGAACAGTGCGCCGATCACCCAGCCCAGGCGATGGGCGGGCTCGGTGAGGTACATCCACGAGCCGAACTGGTTCAGCCCCGGCCAGATCGACGTCGTGAACGATCGCGACAGCAACGCAATCGGATCGAGGAGGCCGATCTGAAGACTGCCGATGACCGCCAGCACCAGGAGCCCCGCAAGCAGGTAGAACTTGAACGCCATCACGGGCCGGTAGCGGTTGCTCTCGATGCGGGTCTCGGCCCGTTTTCTGCCGAGCAGCCGGTGCGTCACGTGGTGCAGCGTTCCCAGCGGACACACCCAGCCGCAGAAGAACCGGCCGAGCAAGAACGTCAGGGCAGTCACCAGGACCGCCCAAATCAGGCCGCGATAGAGCGTGTGTCCGCTCAAGGCGGTGCCGACCGCCACGAGTGGATCCAGCTCGAGCAGCAGCGAGGCCGGATAGCCCTTCAGCCGCGCGAACGAGGTCACGAAGGCGAGCCAGCCGAACAGGGCGACGAAGAACGCCTGAACGATGATTCTCGTCTTCGTGATTCGCATCGGATCTCGCCGAAGATCGACGCCCCGTTCGGGTCCGGCGAACCGCCTCCGCCAAGGCTGCGGCGGTCCGACCGAAGCGCCGCGCGAAGGTGGAAGCCGGACGCTACGACCGCTCGGGGAATGTCCGGCTAAAGCCGGCTAAAGCCGGACGCTACGACTGCCCGGGGGAACGTCCGGCTAAAGCCGGACACCACGACTGCTCGGGAATCGACCATTCGTGGTGTCCGGCTAGAGTCGGACCATATCGGCGTCCTGCCGTACCGGCGTCCTGGCCATATCAGCGTCCTAGATCGTCAGCTCGCGATAGCTCATCGACTTCCAGTCGCGCCTGCCC
>JACPPN010000392.1 GCA_016190995.1 Acidobacteriota bacterium
GGCGTGGGGACAGTCGTGGGGTCCGGCCTTCGCCGGACCGCCGGCCTGGGGACAGTCGTGGGGTCCGGCCTTCGCCGGACCGCCGGCCTGGGGACAGTCGTGGGGTCCGGCTTTAGCCGGACCTGGTCCGGCTTTAGCCGGACCGCGGGACCCCGGACCGCTCTAATCCCGAGCCCCCGAATCCCTCGTTGGAATCACGCCTCGCGTACGAAACACCATCACATCCCTGCCGTCTTGATTCCGGCAGAAGCCGCTCGCGACCAGATTCGTCCGGCCCTGCACCACCTGCACATCGTCAATCCGCACTTCGCAGTGGATGATGTGGCCGGTGAAGACCGGGCGCAGGAACTCGAAGACCATCTCGCGGGCGACATAGTCCATCTCCCCGCCGATCTTCGTGGGGATCGACGCGGTCAGCAGGCCATGCACCATCAGGCGGCCGTCCGCATCGCGCTGCCCATGATGCATGCCTTGATCACCGGTGACGCGCGCGAACGCCAGGACGTCCTCCTCGGTGAAGATGCGTTCCCACGTGAAGATGTCGTTGGCCTTGATCATGAGAGGGGAGTCAGTGCATTGATTCATTGGGTCATTGACTTGAATCCAGCTCGCAGGCTCTCACCGCAGAGCGCGCGGACGCGGAGACTGGCACAGCCACGGGATTCCTCCGCGGTCTCGGCACCCTCCGCGGTTGGGGCTTTGGAGATCGATGAGATCGAACACGGAACGCTGCCGAGTCGTCCGAGCGGCGCGATTCGGGGCCGGGCACGAGTCGCGTTCTCGAGAAGACCTCGAACGGCTCCGCGACACCGCGACCTCGACGTTGGGGACGAGGAGAACAGCCGTGTTTCGCTTGAGCATTTGCGTTTCTTGCGAGCGAAGTAGAATGTGACGTGGGCAGCCCGCTCATTCTACATGCGCACGTGAAGGGGTTCACGTGTCAATGATTGCAGTCTGACCAGGACAGCGTGGACGCACACCGTTCAGAATGAAGAGGAGAGTTCCATGAAGCCGTGGACATCAGCCAAGTACGTGCTTGCCATCGTTCTCGCATCGCTCGCCGGACGGGCGTGGGCGCAGGAGGCCGCCGCGCCGAAGACCGGCATTCGCGCGGAGCTCATCGGCCAGCTCGACGAGGCGCAGAGCAAGCTCGTCGAGCTTGCGCAGGCGATGCCGGCCGACAAGTACGGCTGGCGACCGGGCCCCGGGGTTCGATCGGTCAGTGAAGTCTATATGCACGTCGCGGGCGGGAACTACATGCTGCTCAACTTCGTCGGCGTGAAGCCGCCCTCGGGCATGAGCCGCGAGATGGAGAAGATCTCCGACAAGGCGAAGGTGATCGAGAACTTGAAGCAGTCGTTCGAGCACGTGCGGCGGGCGCTCATCAACACCCCCGACGCCGATCTGGACAGAGGCGTCAAGATGTTCGGGCAGGACACCACGGTCCGTGGCGCCTACCTGCTCGTCGTGACGCACGCGCACGAGCATCTGGGGCAGGCGATCGCGTACGCACGCACGAACGGGATCGTGCCGCCCTGGACCGCGGCAGAACAGACGCGACGGCCGAGCCGACAGGACTGATCGCCGTAGAGCCCTCCCTCGCGGCAACGAAGCTTCGCCTCAAACCGCCTGGTAGGCATGGGTCTCGGTGGTGTCGGAGTTTCGTTGCCAGGCATCTTCTACAGCCGATGTCCTTGCAAATCAGGCAAGCTTGTGTGGGTCCGGCGTTGGAAGCTGTCTCAGGGGCGGCTGCAGAGCGGGGCGGCAAACCTGACACATGCGTACACATTCAGGCCGTGCACGCACGGCTCGACGGTTCCCGTTTCCGTATTTGCGAGGTGCTTTGATGGCCCAGACACTGGCTGTTGAAAAGCTGATCATAGGGGGCGAGCGCGTCCCTGCGTCGGACGGCGGCACGCTGGACGTGGTCGACCCGTCGACCGGTCAGACGCTCGCGACGCTCGCGAGGGCCACCGCGGCGGACGTCGATCGGGCGGTGAAGGCGGCGCGCGCCGCGATGGAGTCGAAAGCATGGGGCGGCATCCTTCCCGCAGAGCGCGGACGGATCCTGTTCCGCATCGCGCACAAGATCCGCGAGCGCGCCGAAGAGCTGGCGATCCTGGAAAGTCGTGACAACGGAAAGCCCCTGCGACAGTCGCGCACAGACGTGCAGGTGGCGGCGCGCTACTTCGAGTTCTACGCCGGCGTGGCGGACAAGATCATGGGCCAGACGATTCCGCTCGGCCCGGGGTTTCTCGACTACACCATCCGCGAGCCGATCGGCGTGTCGGCGCACATCGTCCCGTGGAACTATCCGATTCAGATCGGGAGTCGCGGCGTCGCACCGGCGCTGGCGGCGGGGTGCGCGGTCGTGCTGAAGCCGTCCAGCGAAGCACCCATGACGGCGCTCCGTCTCGGCGAGATCGTCCTTGAGTGCGGCCTGCCGGCAGGCGCCCTGAACGTCGTGCCCGGCACCGGATCGGAAGCGGGCGCCGCGCTGGCGAGTCATCCCGACATCAACCAGCTCACGTTCACCGGATCGGTCGACGTCGGGGTGCAGGTCGCGAAGATGGCCGCGGACAACGTGGTCCCGGTCGTGATGGAGCTCGGCGGGAAATCTCCGAACATCGTCTTTTTTGATGCGGATCTCGAGGCGGCGGCGCAGGGTGTGGCGAACGCGATCTTTCAGAATGCGGGACAGACCTGTTCGGCGGGGTCGCGCCTGCTGGTAGAACGGCGCGCGCACGACGAGATGGTCGAGCGGTTGGCCGCGCGGGCGAAATCGATGCGGCTCGGACCGGGCGTCGATGATCCCGACATGGGCCCCATCATCTCCAAGCGCCAGCTCGAGACGATCGAGCAATACATTCAGATCGGACGTGAGGAAGGCGCCCACGTCGTGACGGGTGGACGCCGGCCTGACGATCCACGGCTCGGCGGCGGATATTTTCTCGAACCGACGCTGCTCGATCGCGTCTCGAACGACATGCGGGTGGCGCAGGAGGAGATCTTCGGCCCCGTGCTATCGATCGTGACGTTCGAGGACCTCGACGAAGCCGCGGCGCTGGCCAACCGGAGCGACTACGGGCTGGTGGCCGGCATCTGGACGCGCGACATCAACAAGGCGCTCGCGGCCGCCTCGCGCATCAAGTCCGGGCAGGTGTACGTCAACACGTACGGGGCGGGTGGGGGAGTGGAGCTCCCCTTTGGCGGGTACAAGAAGAGCGGCTACGGCCGCGAGAAGGGCCTTGAGGCGCTGGCGAGCTACACGCAGGTCAAGAACGTTTGCATCAAGTTCGGTTGATGCGCTTCCTGTAATCCTCTGAGCCACCCGCTGTTCCGACAGGGAACCCCGCGCGCCGCGCCCGCGAGCGTTTCTCCCGAGCGAGGTCGAGCGCGTTGCGGCGCGGGCGATTCGGGCCGGCACATCGGAGTCCCATGACATCAATGCGTCGAGTTGTTCTGCTGGTATCGGTTGCGGCGGCCATCGCGCTTTCGAGCGCGGGTGGTCTCGCCGAGCGCAAGACCACGGTCGGATCCACGCGGCTCGCGGGGACGAGCGAACAGATCGAGCGTGCGCGGCGGCGCCCCTTGCCGTCGTACTTCTCGCCGTCCCAGCGCCGCGCGCGCCTGCAGGCGGCCACCCAGCAGGCCGTTCCCGCCGACTTTACCGTCGGGCAGCCATGGTTCGGCGAGAACGCGATTGTCGAAACGGTGGAAGAAATCATGGAGCGCGAGCGGCTCGCGCCCAAGCCGAAGCCGGGCACGGTCCGTGAGACGAAGCCAGAGCGTCCCGCGCGCCCGCGCAATCTGCCCCAGGCGCCGGGCGCGATGCCGGTCGCGGAATGGCCGCCGCGGGCGGCAGCCTCGAATCCCGCGCCGGAGACAGCGCCCCCGACGCTGCCCCAGGCCGTCGGCGCGAGCTTCCTGGGCATTCAGTCGTCTGAATCCGGCTTCATTCCTCCGGACAGCATGGGCGACGTTGGTCCGAGCCAGGTACTCGTCGTTGCGAACGGCCGCATCAAGGTGTTCGACAAGGCAGGCAATCTCGGCGGACTCAACGCCTCCACCGACACGTTCTTCAATTCCGTTCGCAGCGCAAGCACATCGGATCCGCACATCCGGTACGATCGTCTGTCGGGCCGCTGGTTTATCGCCATCATCGACGTGGCGTCCGCGTCGAATCGCATCCTGATCGCCGCGAGCTCCGGCCCGACCATCACGAGCGCTTCCAGCTTTAGCTTCTTTGGATTCGCGCACGATGCGGCCGGCCCGACGCCCAACCCCGATACCGGACAGTTCGCCGACTACCCGACGCTCGGCGTGGACAGTCGCGCGCTCTACATCGGGGTGAACGAGTTCGGCGGCTCCTTTCCGTACCCGTTTCTGCACTGCTCGGTCTACGTCGTCAATAAAGCGGATCTGGTGTCCGGCACCTTGACCGTGACACCGTTTCGCGATGTCACCGCGGGGCAGAGCACCGGCCCCTTCACGCCGCAAGGCGTCCACAACGACGACCCCGCAGCGGCGGAAGGGTATTTCATCGGCGTCGATATCGCGTCGTTCAGCAAGCTCGATATTCGACGCGTGATCAATCCGGGAGGAACGCCATCCTTGTCGGGTAATCTCTTCGTTACGGTTCCAACCACCACGTTTCCCATCGATCAACCGGCGCAAGGGTCGACCAAACCGTTGGACGCCATCGACGACCGGCTGTTCGCCGCCATGATGATGAAGAACAAGTTGACCGGCAGTTCGTCGTTGTGGACTGCCCACAACATCGAGGTCAACAGCAGCGGCGTCGGATCGATTGGCGGTGGACGAAACGGCTCGCGATGGTACGAGATCACCAACCTGAACGGTACGCCCGCGCTCGGACAGGCCGGTACTCTGTTCGATTCCGCCTCGAGCAATCCGCTCGGCTACTGGATGTCAAGCGTCGCGTTGAGCGGCCAGGGGCACATGGCCATGGGCACCAGTGTCGCCGGGCCCACCAGCTTCGCAGGCATCGTGGCAGCGGGCCGGCTGGCGAGCGATGCGCTCGGCGCGATCCAGGCCCCGACAGTCGCCCTTGCGAGCTCGACGTCGTACAACGTCGGCGGTGGGTTCAGCTACCGCTGGGGCGACTATTCGCAGGTCGTTATCGACCCGAACGACAACATGACGATGTGGACGTTCCAGGAGTATTGCAACGCTACCAATTCCTGGGGCGTCCGGGCGATTCAGCTTCGGGCGCCGCCGCCCGCAACTCCAACGTCGGCCAGTCCACCGAGCGTCGATGCCGGGCAGCCCTCGGTCAACGTCACGATTACCGGGTCGTCCACGGCCGGGTCGGCTTTCTTCGATCCCGGATCCGATCCGGGCGGGCCCGGGTTCGCGAATCACATAGCCGCCTCGATTCCAGGCGTAGCCGTGAACAGTGTCACGTTCGTCGATCCGACTCACGTGATGCTGAATATCTCTACGGTCGGGGCATCAGCCGGCGCGAAGAACATCACCGTCACGAACCCCGACGGCCAGGCCCGAACCGGGAACGGCCTCCTCACGATCGTGGCCGTGAACACGCCACCGACGATTTCGAACATCTCCGACCAGACATTCGTCCACGACGCGCCGACCTCCCCGATTCCCTTCACGGTTGGAGACGTCGAAACGGCGGCCGGCAGCCTGACCGTTTCGGGCACGTCGAGCAATCCGACGCTCGTGCCGAATGCGAACCTCTCCTTCGGGGGCTCGGGCGCGAATCGCACCTTGACGATCACGCCGGCCGCGAGCCAGACCGGCAAGACGACCATCACCGTGACCGTGCAGGACGGCGGCGGCCTGACCGCTTCGGATACGTTCGTCCTGACGATCGCGCCAGGGAGCGTTCCCACGATTTCGAACGTCGCGGACGCTGCGACCAACGAGGACACGCCGACCTCCGCAATGCCCTTCACGGTTGGAGACGCCGAGACGGCGGCCGGTGCCCTGACCCTGTCGGGCACTTCGTCGAACACGCTGCTCGTTCCGGTGTCGGGCATTGTGTTCGGGGGATCGGGCGCGAATCGAACGGTGACGATTACGCCCGCAGCGAATGAGTCGGGCACCTCGACGATCGGGATCACGGTTCAGGATGCCGACGGCCTCACGGCCTCCGATACCTTCATCCTGACCGTCAATGCGGTGAACGATCCGCCCACGATTTCCGACATCGCGGACACCAGCGCGAACGAGGACGTCTCGACCCCCGCGCTCGCGTTCACGATCGGCGATATCGAAACCGCTCCCTCGAGCCTCACGCTATCGGGCAGCTCTTCCAACACGACCCTCGTGCCGAACGCGAACATCGTCTTTGGCGGGTCAGGGGCGAACCGGACGGTGCAGGTGACGCCGGCCTTGAATCAGTCGGGATCAACGACGATCACCGTGACGGTGAACGACGGAGCTGCGACCGCCAACGATGCGTTCGTCCTCACGGTGAATCCCGTGAACGACGCGCCAACGATCTCGAATCTCACGGATCAGGCGATCAGTGAGGACGCGTCGTTCGGGCCGGCGGGTTTCACGGTCAACGACGTCGACACGCCCTTGACCAGTCTCACGCTCTCGGCGGCCTCGAGCAACACCACACTCGTGCCGGTCGCGAGCATCGTCTTCGGCGGATCGGATGGGAGTCGAACGATCGCGGTCACACCGGCGCCGAACAAGACGGGCTTCAGCGTCATCACCGTGACGGTCAGCGATGGCAGCCTGACCGCCGCCGACAGCTTCGTCCTGACCGTGAACCAGGTGAACGACGCCCCTACGATCAGCGACATCGGGGATCAGACGATTCCGCAAGACACTCGCACGGCGCCTCTCAACTTCACGGTCGGCGACATCGAGACGCCGGTGGGGATCCTCACCGTATCGGGCATCTCGTCGAACACGACGCTCGTGCCGAACGGTAATGCGTTCTACATCGACTTCGGCGGCAGCGGTGCGAGTCGCACAGTTCGCGTCCGGCCCGGTGCCGGGACGACGGGGCAGACGACGATCACCGTGACGGTGAGCGACGGCAGCCTGACCGCCGCGGACACGTTTCTTCTCACCGTGACCCCGCCGGCGGGGAACACCCCGCCGACCATCACCGACATTGCGGATCAAGCGATCGTGCAGGACACGCGGACGGCGCCGCTGGCCTTCACGGTCGGCGACGCGCAGACGCCGGCCGGCAGCTTGGTCGTGACGGGCAGCTCGTCGAACCCGGCGCTCGTCCCCAACGGGAGCACCTTCTACATCGACTTCGGCGGGACCGGGTCGAGCCGGACGATTCGCGTGCGGCCGCTGGCGGGCCAGACGGGGCAGACCACGATCACCGTGGCGGTGAGCGACGGCAGCCTGACCGCCACGGACACGTTTCTCCTGACCGTGACGCCGCCGGGGGGGGGCAACACACCGCCGACGGCGAACAACGATGTGTATGGCACACCGATGAACACGCCCTTGAGCGTGGCGGCGCCGGGCGTGCTGGCGAACGACACCGATACGGACGGGGATCCGCTGACGGCGGTGCTGGGGAGTGGTCCGACCCACGGCAGCCTCACGACGCCGCTCGGCGCGAACGGGTCGTTCACCTACACGCCGAATGCCAGCTTCACGGGGGCCGACAGCTTTACGTATCGCGCCAGCGATGGGGTGGCGACGAGCAATCTCGCCACCGTCACGATCAACGTGACGGGCGGGGGTGGGAACACGCCGCCGACCATCAGCGACATCACGGATCAGTCGATCGTGCAGGACACGCGCACCGCGCCGCTCCCGTTCACGATTGGTGACGCCCAGACGCCGGCCGGCAGCCTGACCGTGAGCGCGGTCTCGTCGAACCCGGCGCTGGTGCCGAACGGCAACGCGTTCTACATCGACTTCGGCGGGACCGGTTCGAGCCGCACGATTCGGGTGCGGCCGGTGGCCGGAATGACGGGGCAGACCACGATCACCGTGACGGTGAGCGACGGCAGCCTGACGGCGAGCGACGCGTTCATCGTGACGGTCACGCCGGTCGGCGGCAACACGCCGCCCACGATTAGCGACATTGCCGATCAGACGATTGTGGTAAACACGCGGACGGCACCGCTACCCTTCACAGTCGGCGACGCGGAGACGGCGGCGGGCAGTCTGGCGGTCAGCGCGGTGTCGTCGAACACGGCGCTGGTGCCCAACGGCAACGCGTTCTACGTCGACTTCGGCGGGACCGGTTCGAGCCGCACCATTCGGGTGCGACCCGTCGGGGGCATGACGGGGCAGACGACCATCACCGTGACCGTGAGCGACGGCAGCTTGACCGCGACCGATACCTTTGTCCTGACAGTGACGCCGTAGTCGACGGTCAAGCCTCGAGAGTGGGACCCAGATGGCTTCTGCGCCTGCGTGGCCGACCAGCCGGTTGCCCTGTCGACTGTCAACTGTCGACGGTCAACCATTCCTGCTCTCAATGGCAGTCGTGGCGCTGGCCTTGACGGGCGGCCTCGATCCGGCCGGCGCCCAGGTGAGGATTCGGGTGCCGGCGCCCGGCCCCTTCACGAAGTTCGAGCCGTCCAATCAATCGACCGACCGGCGGAATAACCCCACGCTGCGCTGGACCAGGAGCGTGCGAGCCCGCACGTACGAATATTGCCTCGATACGAAGGACAACGGCACCTGCGACACGAGGTGGGTCCCGGTGGCTGGACAAACGAGCGCGCGGCCGAGCGGGCTGGCCGACGACACGACGTATTACTGGCAGGTACAGGCGAAAAACCCCGGCGGCGCAACGCCGGCAAACGGAGACGCCTGGTTCTCCTTCAGGACGCGGGGCGGCCAACCGGGCGAGTTCACGAAACTCAGTCCCACAAACAGGGCGGTTGGACAGCGCATCGACCCGACGTTGCAGTGGCAGGACAGCGCCGGCGCCACCAGCTACGAGTACTGTTTCGACACCAACGCCAACGACGAGTGCGATACGGGCTGGCAGTCCGTCGACACGGACACGAGCGCGAACCTGCGCGGCCTGGCACCGGGGACCGAATACTTCTGGCAGGTGCAGGCGAGAAACGACACCGGCATGACGCCGGCGAACGCCGGTATCTGGTGGTCCTTCAGGACGCGGTAATCATCATTCCGTCGGACGTGCTGAGGGTGCTGTGTGGCTGGGTGCTGCGTGCTGGGGCCGAGTGCTGGAGCCCTCATGTCGCCGCGCGCTCCACGGTGATGGCTTCAACTGCGAATCCCGTCACTTTACGTATTCCTCCACGACTCGCTCAATCGCACGCCGGCAGACGCGGCAGAACCCGACGCGATCGCGCGTGAACATGGTGCAGTCGGCCTGGGACCGATACAACCCCTTCGCCTCGTACGACGCGCCTTCGAACGCTCCAACCTTGCCCGAGTAGCGCATCGACGAGAGAAACTTCGTTTCCCACTCCTCGGCCTGCTTGAAGAGCGCATCCAGCTCCGCCTGTGGCGCGTTGCGTGCCAGCAGGGCGCGCCGCTTGGCTTGGTACTCCCGGCTGTGCGCCTCGAACTCCGCTTTGTCCCATGGGGTTGGCAGCGGCGTACCCGGCTCGACGAGATCCCGCCATTTGAGCGCTTGTGGATCGTGCAGCGCCGTGACGTTCGGTTCCCAGGGCTCCGGGTGCTCGGGTGCGCCGGTCTCGTATGCGACCTCCGACGTGTAGTACTCGTCGGCCAGACCGGCGAAGTGATGGCCGAATTCGTGGATGAAGACATAGGCGGAGTACTGGCTGTCCACCGAGGCGGTCGCCTGGAAGTTGTAGATGCCACCACCACCGTAGTGCGCCTCGTTCACGAGGATCTCGATGAACTCGTAGGGCGCGGCCGACGCGACGTCGCGGAGCGCACGGTTGTCGTACGTCAGGAGATAGCGCTCCAGGTCGAAGATGTTGAATTCGGCGGAAAGGCGGGTGCGGCGGAATATCTGCGCCCGGCTCCGCGTGACCCCGCTCTCCGGCGTGGGCAGGTCGATCGCCCGCACGTTGAAATCCGACTTGCGGCTCTTGTATGGCTCGAGCGCGAACAGCGCGCCGATGAGCCGCTGGGCATCACGATGGAACTTCGGCAGCTCGGATGCCGTGTAGCCGTCCCCGAGCACGAGCAGGTCCACCTTGGTTGCGGCAGGCCCGCTCTCGAAGAGCGTCCACACCGTTCCCTCGGGCTTCGCGACGGCGCGGTTGACGAACCGTGAGCGGGGATCGACGACCGTCGACCAGATCTCGCGGAAGCTGTTGTCACGATCCCGCTTCTTGAGGATCACCTGCACCGGAATCTTCGGCCACGGAAACCGCAGCGATTCGTGAAACGTCCGCGCCGCGTGCCTGATCTCGTCGGTCGTCTCCCACTCGCCGTAGATTGACGCGAAGCCGCGCGAAAAAATCGTCCCGTTCGTCGCGCGATCAATCACCTCGAAGAAGTACTTGCCCAGGTTGGTCTCGTCGACCAGGCGCGTTCTGCTTCCCGGCCAGGGGCCGTCAGCAACGACGCGATCCAGCGCGATGGCTTCCGCGACCCCCGGACCGCCCGTATGGAAGTAGTCGACGCGCATCGTTCCGGACTCGAACAGCTTGTCGAACGAGTCGGCGGACGAGCGGGCCAGTCCCAGGGTTGCGGCGACGAGCGACGTGATGGCGGCTACGCGCGAGAGCTTCATGGCAGGGAGCTTACCACCCCTGGAGAGCTCCAAAGGTACGGTCTGACCCGAATCAAAGCGACGTTCCGGAGGCTCAAGGGCTTGCGTGCCAGCCCTGATGACGGGCCTCGCTCACGAACCTGGTCGACCGCTGCGGCCGATGCGGCGGTTTCAGACGCTCGGCTGCACCGAGCGGCGCAGGCGCGACTGAAGCGGGCACCGATGGTCGCGGGCCGACGGTCGACTCCCGGTCTTGCCCCAGCACCA
>JACPPN010000393.1 GCA_016190995.1 Acidobacteriota bacterium
CGCGGTCGCGAGTGCCGGCCTGGTCGCGTTTCACCTGCCGATGCACACCGCCACGCGGCTGGCGATTCCGCTGATCCAGCGCGTGCGCGACTGGAACGCCGGTGCGCACACGTGTTGCTATGGGCTCTACGCGCCGCCGAACGCGGAGTACTTGCGTCGAGTTGGCGTCGACACCATTCTCGGGCCCGAGCACGAGGCCGACCTGGTCGCGCTCGCCGCGGCGCTCACGGAGGCGCGCGCGACCCCACAAGGTTCCACAGCGGCCGACGAGAGGGGATCGGCCATTCTCGTGGGCTCGGCCTTGCCGCGCCTGGCCTTCATCACCCCCGATCGCGGAGATCTCCCGCCGTTGGATCGCTACGCTCACCTGACGCGGGAGGACGGGGAGCGGGTGCTCGTCGGGCACACCGAGACGAGCCGCGGCTGCAAGCACCTGTGCCGTCACTGCCCGATCGTGCCGGTGTACAACGGCCGGTTCCGTATCATCCCGTCCGATGTGGTGATGGACGACATTCGCGCACAGGTGGCCCGCGGCGCGCGCCACATCACGTTCGGTGATGCCGACTTCTTCAACGGCCCGCGGCACGCGCTCGGGATCGTCACCAGCCTCGCGGAGCAGTTCCCGGGCCTGACCTACGACGTCACGATCAAGATCGAGCACCTGCTGAAGCACGCCGGTCATCTGCCGATGCTTCGCGACACCGGCTGTCTCTTCGTCACGAGCGCCGTGGAGTCGATCGACAACCGGGTGCTCGCGCTGCTCGAGAAGGGACACACGCGCGAGGACTTCGTCGAGGCCGTGCGGCTGTGCCGCGAGGTGGGCCTGGTCCTGACGCCGACCTTTGTGGCCTTCACGCCGTGGACATCGCTCGAGGGCTACTGCGCGCTCCTCGAGACGATCGAAGCGATGGACCTCGTCGAAGGGGTCGCGCCAATTCAGCTGGCGATCCGGCTGCTCGTGTCCGAAGGATCGCGTCTGCTCGACCTCCACGACATCGCGCAGGTCATCGACCGATTCGATCCGCAGATGCTCGCGTATCCGTGGCGCCACCCGGATGCACGTGTCGATCGACTGCAAGAGGAAGCGATCGAGATCGTTGCCGCAGGCTCCAAGGCCTCGCGGCCGGACGTCTTCGAGAAGGTGAGTGCGCTCGCGCATCGACGAGCAGGCCTGCCACGTCAGCGGCCGCGCCGCACGCCGCGCGCCCGTACGCTCGTGCCGTACCTCAACGAGCCTTGGTACTGTTGAGCGGAGCCGACTTCGGAGCAGGTGGCTCTGATTTGATCTCCCGCGTTTGTTCTTGGAACCGGGCACCGGCTGAGTCCATCGTGAGAGTCCTCATCATCGCGGCGACGACGGGCTACCAGACGCGCGCCTTCGGCGAAGCGGCCGAACGTCTCGGCGTGGAGCTGGTCTTTGCCACCGATCGCTGCCATCAGCTCGACGACCCCTGGCAAGACGAAGCCATCCCGGTTCGATTCCATCAGGAGCACGAATCCACTCGTGCGATCGTCAAGGCGGCGCGCGACAAGCCAATCGACGGCCTGCTCGTCGTCGGCGATCGACCGACCGTCATTGCCGCGCACGCCGCGCAGGCGCTCGGGCTTCCAGGCCACGATCCCGACGCCGTCCGCCGGGCCGGCAACAAGCTGCTCGCCCGTCGCGCGTTTCAACAGGCGGACCTGCCGATCCCCTCGTTCCAGCATTTCTCGATTGATCAGGATCCCGAATTGCTCGCCTCGCGGATCGCGTACCCCTGCGTCGTGAAGCCGCTGACGCTGTCCGGTTCGCGTGGCGTGATCCGCGCGGACGATCGCAACGCGTTCGTGAGCGCATTCAGAAGGGTCGGCCGGCTGCTGCGGCAGAAGACAGTCCGCGCGATGCGAGACCCGGGCAGCCAAGAACTGCTCGTCGAGGAGTTCATCGAAGGGAGGGAGTACGCCATCGAGGGACTGCTCGACCACGGCACTCCGAGGATTCTCGCGATCTTCGACAAGCCTGATCCGCTCGACGGCCCCTACTTCGAGGAGACCATCTACGTCACGCCCTCACGGGCGCCGCGCTCGAACGAGCGCGACATCACGCGCGCGGTCAAGGCGGCTGTCGGGGCGCTGGGGCTCTATCACGGGCCGATTCATGCCGAATGCCGGATCGGGCCGGCGGGTGTGTTCGTTCTCGAGGTGGCGGCGCGCCCGATTGGCGGGCTCTGCGCCCGCGCGCTCCGGTTCGAAGGTGCCGATGGTGACCTGCTGTCGCTGGAAGAGTTGTTGCTGCGGCACGCCGTGGGGGCGCCGACGGCGGCCTATGTCCGCGAAGGCGCGGCTTCCGGCGTCATGATGATTCCGATTCCGCGCGCCGGCTGGATGAAGCGAGTGGAAGGCGTGGATGAAGCCCTGGCCGTGAAGCATGTCGAGGAGGTCCGCATCACGGCCAAGACCGGTCAGCAGCTCGTGCCGCTGCCTGAGGGCGCCAGCTATCTTGGATTCATCTTCGCGCGGGCCTCCAAGCCGATTGACGTCGAATCAGCGCTTCGGGAGGCGCACGGGAAGTTGCGATTCGTCATCGGGCCCCCGCTGGCGGTTGTTGGGAGCGAAGCCGGAGCTGAGTAGCAGTGCGGCGGCGGCATCTTGAATTCGGCGCAAGAGCTCTCACCACAGAGGCCGCAGAGAGCACAGAGAA
>JACPPN010000397.1 GCA_016190995.1 Acidobacteriota bacterium
AAGCGGCACGAGATCATCGACGGAGAGCACTACGTGACCCCGTCGCCGAACACGAAACATCAGGCAGTCTCCGGCAACCTGTCTGCCCTGTTGTGGGCCCACCTGAGGCAGCATCCGATTGGGCAGGTCTTTGCCGCTCCGTTCGACGTGGTCTTTTCTGATCTCGACGTCGTCGAACCGGACCTGCTCTACAGCTCGCGCGAGCGCGGCCGCATCCGCACCGATGAGCACGTGCGAGGAGCACCGGAGCTGGTGGTCGAAATCCTCTGGTCCTATAGAGCGCGCGATTGCCGTAGTGCGCGGCCAGCTCCACGAGCAGCGTGGTCTTGCCGACTTGGCCGGGGACCGGTGACGAGTTGGATACGGCCGGGCGGCTGTTCGTCGAGCCGCCCGACCAGCCAACCGTGAATCTCGGCTGGATCGGTTGCGGCAAGCGTATCGACCATACTCGAATACTTATTCGACTCTGATTGATAACCCGTCAAGATCCTCCCCGGCCGGGGCCGGCTGATGCCGAACCCTGCGCCGAAGGTCACGGTCAGTCGTTCCACGGGTTCACCAGCGTCAATCGATCGATACCCGCAAAATCCTTCGTATTGCGCGTCGCGAGCGTGAGCCCTCCTGAGAGAGCGATCGCGGCAATCTGAGCATCTTCCACCTTGATAGGACGCCCCTGGCGAGTCCTCGCCGCAACAATCGAGGCGTATCCAGCGGCTGCGGAAAAGTCGAAGGGCAGACAACGCTCAGAGAAGTCCTCCTGAAACATGGCCTCGGCCAGATCCGCCAGCAGGTCCTTGCGCAAACCTTCAGGCAGCAGCGCGATACCCAGGCGAATCTCGCACACGGTCACGGCGCTGATCCACATCTCCGCCGCTGGTCTGGAATCCATCCACTGTAACACCCGCGGTTCGGGCGAGCGGCGCATCAATTCCGACAAGACGTTGGTATCCAGTAAGATCACCGCGAATCATCCAGCGGAAGCCGGGGAGGCCGGCGCGGCCTGGACCGACGCACCTCGGGCAAATCGACGCCTCCCGCAGCCGCAAAACGCTGAACGATGCGGGATCCGAGACCTCTGGACGCCTTCTCACGCAGCAGGGACTGCCGAAGAATCTGACGTGCCTCCTCTTCCATTGACCGGCCATGCCGCGCCGCACTCAAACGCAGACGAGCCTTCAATGAATCGTCAAGATTACGGATCGTGATGCTTGCCACAGAAACGCCTCGCCGGGCGGTGATTGCAATGCAATCATTGTATGCAACACCCTGAACGGCGGTCAAGGCCGGAGCATCCGGCTTCTCCGATTGCTGGGCTAACGCCGTGTTGCTGGCGGGAGGAGAACCCGCTAGACCGACGGGCCGAAGCTGTGCGGCGTTCTCTGGCTGAAGCAGCGCGGGCATTCACAGGTCGATCGTTGGTCTGTGACGTGAGTGAGGCCGTACATGATTCCACCACTCACATCGAACCTATGCAGGAAAGGCTTGATGAGTGAAGGATCCTTTCTTTCGTATAGGCGAAACACGGCGTGTGAGACCAAATCCGCCACTTGCAGCAGCCGGGTTTCCTTTGGTGTGGCAAAGTACGGAATGTCCGCCAGATTGTTGATTGCTGCGCGGCGTCAACTACTTTTGCGCTCCTGCACGTGAGCCGTAATGATGCGGCGTCGGATCGGATGCTAAGATGGCCCCGTGGGAACGAAAAACGACATGAAGCCGGCCACGCCTCCATCGGTGAAGTTCACGTACGAGGACTTCGTCAACTTTCCGAACGATGGGAAGCGGCACGAGATCATCGACGGAGAGCACTGCGTGACGCCGTCGCCGAACACGAAGCACCAGGCTGTGTCCATCACGCTGGCCGCGATGTTGTGGACGTATCTGAAAGACCATCCTATCGGATCCGTGTTCGCCGCTCCATTCGACGTCGTCTTCTCCGATCTCGACGTCGTCGAACCGGACCTGCTCTATATCTCACGGGAGCGCGGCCGCATCCTCACCGACCAGCACGTGCGAGGAGCACCGGATCTGGTGGTCGAAATCCTCTCGCCCGGCACCCGCAAGACTGACGTGACAGTCAAAAGGAAGCTGTACGAGCGCTTCGGCGTGCACGAGTACTGGATCGTCGATCCGGAGCTCGATGCGATCGAGATTCACCGCCGCGTCAACGAGGCCTTTCCGCGCGTGGCCGAGTTGACCGCCGAGGCGGGCGACGTGTTGACGACGCCGCTCTTGCCCGGCTTCGCTGCGCCGCTGGCCGATCTGTTCGCGTCGCCGTTTTCCACATAGCCCGAGCGTCCCTACTACCGGTGAATCGTGTAACATGACGCCGTGATCCGTTCGTTCGGCGACGAAGGAACGGCCGACATCTATTACGGGCGCGACACGAAGGCCGCGCGCAGGTTTCCGAGACGGCTCTGGCCGGTGATCCGGCGCACGCTCGACGCGCTGCATCGCGCGCGGACCCTGCAGGATCTGCGACTTCCGGCCGGAAACCGGCTGGAAGCCCTCAAAGGCGATCGGACCGGGCGGTTCAGCGTGCGTGTCAACGAGCAGTATCGGATCGTGTTTGGCTGGGAGAAGAGCGATGCCTACCTCGTCATCTGTGAGGACTACCATTGATGGGCCGCGGTCCGTGCTCGACCTGAAGCGCCCGCCGACGGCGCCCGGAGAGATGCTGCTCGAGGAGTTTCTCCGACCCGCCGGTCTCACCCAGGTGGAGGCGGCCCGACGCATGCGCATCCCGCTCAATCGGCTGAACGAGATCGTCCGCGGGCGGCGCGGCATCACCGCCGACACGGCTCTCAGGTTGTCGCGGCTCTTGAAGACCTCGCCGGAATTCTGGATGGGCCTGCAAACGGATTGGGACCTATGGCACGCCGCGCACGCGCTGAGGAAGGCGGGGTAGGACAGGACACCAGGAACCAATCGCTGCCTGCTGCTCGGCAACGGCGCGTCGGCACAGATCGCGGAGCTCCTGAAGATGGCCGGCCGCACGTCGTCGTGACCGCCACCCACCCACGCAGCCGTCGCGGCGCACGCGTTGTTGCTGATCCCCGGCGCGTCGCCTTCAGACTGAGGAGCTTCATGGATCTGCTGCAGTTCGTGCGCGGGTGCACGTTCGACGACTTCCTGTTCGTGCCGCAGCTCGGGGTCGTGCCGCGCCGCGATCCCGCGGTCATCGACCTGAGCGCGCGCTTCTCCGAGCACATCCCGCTGAAGCGGCCGATCGTCTCGGCCAACATGGACACCATCACACGCGCCGCCATGGCCGTCGTCCTGGCGGAGGAAGGGGGCATCGGCGTCATCGATCGCGGATTCCGTGCCGGCGACATCGCGCCGCAGGTCACGGAGGTCGCGACCGTCAAGCGCACGCAGCACGGCATCATCCTGGACCCGCATGCGATTCGGGACGACCGCCGCGTCGCCGAGGCGAGACGCCTGATGGACGAGACGCGCGTCGGCACGCTGGCGGTCGTGGACGAAGCCCATCGCCTCAGGGGACTCCTGACGGAGCGTGACATCCGATTCGTCCCGGACGAGGCCGCGGTTGCGGATCGGATGACGTCGCTCGCCCGGCTCGTGGTGCACACGGGATCGATCTCGCTGTCGGACGCCGAGCGGGTGATGAAGACGGAGAAAATCAAGAAGCTGCCGCTCGTGAATCCCGACGGGACGGTGCTGGGATTGATTACAGCGAAGGATCTGATCAACCACCGGCGCCATCCCTTCGCGACCAGGGACGAGCGGGGACGCCTGCGCGTCGCGGCGGCCGTGGGCGCGACCGGCGATTATCTCGAGCGCGCCGCGGAGGTGATTCGTGTGGGCGCCGATGCGGTCGTGATCGACATCGCGCACGGGCATTCGCGCGTGATGGAGCGCGCGATCGACCAGATCCGCAAGCGGCACGAACACCTAGAGCTCATCGCCGGCAACGTGGCGACGGCGGACGGGGTGCGGTTCCTGCTGGAACGCGGGGTCAATGGGATCAAGGTGGGCATCGGGCCGGGCGGCGGCTGCACGACGCGGGTCACCACGAATTTCGGCGTCCCGCAGGTGGAAGCGCTCGTCCAGGCGCGCCTCGCCGTCGACAACCGCGTCCCGCTCATCGCCGACGGCGGCATCAGGCGGGACGGCGGGATCGCCGAGGCGCTCCTGTTCGGCGGTGACTCGGTGATGCTAGGCAGCGTCTTCGCCGGGACCGAGGAAACCCCGGGCGAGACGGTGCTCAAGCCCGTGCTCATGCCGGAGTCGCAGAAGATCGTACAGGTGCCCTTCAAGGTGTTTCGCGGGATGGCGTCGCTCGCCGCCGTGCGCGACCGTCTGGACCTGGAGGAAGCCGACCCGGCGGAGCTCGAGGCGCTCGGGGCGGAGGGACTGGAAGTGAGCGTGCCGGCGCGGGGCTCCGTGCGCACGGTGATTCACGACATGCTGAAGCACCTGTGCTCGTCGATCAGCTACGGCGGCGCGCGCAGCCTCGGTGAGCTCAGAGAGAAGTTCTGGGCGAAGCCGGAACAGTACCTGGTGAAGCTCTCGGAGCCGTCACGGACCGAGTCGTTTCACCGGTGAGGATCGCGGCGGAGGCAGGGTTTCCGTAAGAATTGTTCCTCCGCGCGCACTGCGTTCTCTGCGGTGAGAGCTCTTTTCACGCGCTCTATAGGCCGAACGCTACGTCTGCTGGGTCCGGCTGAAGCCGGACGCTACGTCTGCTGGGTCCGGCTGAAGCCGGACGCCACGTCTGCTGGGTCCGGCGAAGCCCGACGCCACGTCTGCTGGGTCCGGCTGAAGCCGGACGCCACGTCTGCTGGGTCCGGAGGTCGCCGTCTTCGCCGGCCTCCCGCTCGGCCAGCCTGAGCATCAGGTTTACGCGACGACCGCTGACAGCGTCACGGTCGCCTCGAACCGCCGCCGCATCGGTCGCCAGACCTCCGTCGTAAGCTCGCCCGCCTCGATTCACTTCACGCCTCGCGTTGACAGACCTAAGGGACAGGTCTATCTTACTGTACAGTCAGATAATGCTCACTAGCTGGATGGACCGGCCCGCTGGAAAAAAGGGAATGGACGAACTCGTCAGCAACGTTCCGATAGGCCTTTTCCGACGACCGAGCGGATGCTGTTGGAGGAACAGTTCCGGCAGGCTCAGAAAATGGAAGCCGTCGGCCGGCTGGCGGGCGGGGTCGCCCATGACTTCAACAACCTGCTCATGGCCATCCTCGGGTATTGCGATCTCGTCCTGGACCAGCTCGGCGAAGGGCACCCCTCGCGCGGCGACCTCGAACAGATTCGCAATGCGGGACATAGCGCGGCGAGCCTGACCAGGCAACTCCTCGCCTTCAGCCGCAAGCAACTCCTCCAGCCGACGATGCTGAATCTCAACGACATCGTTTCTGACAACCAGCGATTACTGGAGCGCATTCTCGGCGAGGACATCGACATCGCCGTGCGCCTCGACCCGCGCCTACGGGCGGTGAGAGTCGACAGGAGCCAGTTGGACCAAGCCCTCCTGAATCTGGCGGTGAACGCCCGGGACGCCATGCCGAAGGGCGGCAAGCTCACGATCGAGACCGCGAATGTGATGCTGGACGAGTCCTATGTCCGGATGCATCGTGGCGTGGTGTCCGGATCGTATGTCATGCTCGCCGTGAGCGACACGGGCTGCGGTATGACGCCCGAGGTCCAGGCCAGGCTCTTCGAGCCCTTCATCACCACGAAGGAGAAGGGAAAGTGCACGGGACT
>JACPPN010000398.1 GCA_016190995.1 Acidobacteriota bacterium
GGACACGGAGCACGCGGAGACGTTCACGTATCGATCCTGAATCCGGCGTCAGGAGCTCTCACCGCGGAGCGCGGAGCACGTGGAAATGAATTTCTCCGCGATCTCGCGCGCTCTGCGGTTGAAGCTTTGGATCGATGACACCAATGGCTCATTGATCCCAGGCCGGACGATTCGGCGACCAATGAATCAAACCAATTCAATGAGTCAACACGTCTCATCGATCTAGAGCGTTAACCGCGGAGAGCGCGGAGGGAATGAATCAGCTCAATCTAGTGTCTTCGCGTGCTCCGCGTTCTCTGCGGTGAGGCTTTTGACGGCGGATTCAGGATCGATGGATCGCTGAATCGTCTCGGCGCTTACAGCAGCTGACCAACGTCGTTTCAGGGCGTCAGATCGCCCGCAAGCACGCCTGGGTCTCGCCGGAAATCCGGCGAGACGTGCAGACTGACCCCGCTCTATACTTTGACCCGCGTCGCTTCGCTCGCCTTTGCGACGGGCATGGCAGGATGCGAGAGTCGAGCCGCAACCGACTGTCGTAGAATCGCGGCGCACGTATCGTCTTGGATTCGGGAGATCCCTATGGCAGAAGATGCGAAATCCTTCCAGGCCAAACCGCCCGAGCAGGTCGACCCCCTCCAACCCCCGACCTCCGATCCCCAGCCCCAGACCCTGAAAGACAAAGAGACGCGCCCGCTGGTGACGCGACGTGACTTTCTCGTCCGCAGCAACGCGGGAGCCGCCGCGGTCGGCGCCATGACGGGCGTCGGCTTCGCAGCCGGCCTCGGCGAGCAACGTACCCGGTCACCGCAGGCCAGGCCTCCGGCTCTTCCCGCTCCCGTCACGATGCGCAGGGTGGCCCTGGACATCGACGGCAGAAGGTACGACGTCACGGTTGATGTGCGCGAAAGCCTGTGGGAGACGTTGAACCACCAGCTGGGCCTGTCCAACTCGAATCTCGGCTGCGACCGCGCCCAGTGCGGCGCCTGCACCGTGCTGGTGGACGGCAGGGCCGTCAACTCCTGCGCGCTCCTCACGGCGCGGCTCGGCCGCGGGCAGAAGATTGTGACGGTGGCCGGCATCGCCCTGGGACCGGGCCCCGAAGGCCTGCATCCGGTCCAGCGCGCGTTCTGGCTCGAGGGCGGGTTCCAGTGCGGCATCTGCACCCGCGGCTTCGTGATGTCTGCTTACGCCCTCCTCCGGACCACCAAGAACCCGACGAATGCCCAGATCAAAGAAGCATTGGCCGGCAACATCTGCCGTTGCGGCGAGTACGCAGGGATCCTGAGGGCGGTGCAAAAAGCGGCCGCGGAGCTGAGAGGTGAAGCCGTCACCTACTCCGCGCCCTTGAAACCTGCCGAAGAGGCGAGACCGGCCACCGCCATTGCGGGGGGTTCGGTTTCCAAACAGTTCGAGTTCGTGACCCCGCTCGGCACCATCGAGCAGTTCGACGAACTGTCGCTGGAATTGAAGCAGAAGCCCGGCATCCTCGGCGTCTCCGGTACCGAGCGCACGATCACACCCGTGTGGGATCCCACGAGGCTCGACGAAGCCAAGGTGCGTCAGATCCTCGCCGAGTCCGGTCACCCCGTGAAGCCGTAAGGGCGAAGGAGGAACGACGTGGTTGAAAAAGTCGATGCCCTGCGCGTCGTTCAGGACCCCACGTATGCGGCGAGCCTGACCGATGCCGACTGGCAAGCCCTGGCCCTGGATCCGGCCTGGAACGAGCTGGTCGGCGAATTCCATGAGATGGTGGCTCCCGTTCTTGCTCGTTACGGCGCGAGGCTGGGGATTCCCGCCCCGCGGCCAGTCACCCCGGCGCCGCAAGAGTCCGCCCGGACGCGACCCGATGGGTTCCAGGTCATCGGCAAGCGGGTTCCTCGCTTGCACGGCCTGGGGATCGTGACGAACCTTGGCCAGTACACCCAGAACCTGCGGATGCCCGGCATGCTCCACACGCGCACCTTGCGCAGCCCGCATCCACACGGCCGGGTCAAGAGCGTCGACACGAAGAAAGCGGAGGCGCTCTCCGGCGTGGTGGCCGTGCTGCACCGCGGCAACCTGCCCGCGGCGTACCGCGACGTCAAGCTGGGTAGTGGACCTCCAGACCGCTTCCTCTTCAACGAAGAGGTGTTCGAGGTTGGAGCGCCCATCGCCATTGTCGCGGCCGAGAGTGAGCACATCGCGGATCAGGCCATCCGCCTCATCGCAGTCGAGTACGAAGTTCTGCCCGCCGTCCTGGACATGATGGACGGCGCCCGTCCGTCCGCGCTCAAGCAGTGGGACAACAAGGAAAACGGGACGATCGTTGCCGTGACCCCACCGCTCGTCCGAGGCAACCCGGATACGGCGCGGGCCGACACGACGATCGAGGCCGTCCTGACGAAGTCGACAGAGCAGCACGTGGCGCTGGAGCTAACCAGCTCGCTGATGTACTGGGACCATGACCGCCTGATTGCGTACTACACGAACCAGCACGCGCACGGATCTCGCGCGGGCCTTTCTCAGGCCTTGAAGCTCCCGGCGAACCACGTCCGGGTCATCCAGACGGGCTACATGGGATCCGGATACGGCTACCGCTCGGGCATCGACTTAACGGAGGTGCACACGGCCATCCTCGCCAAGATGACCGGGCGGCCGGTCAAGACGCTCTACACCCGCGAGGAAGACTTCGTCACGCGCACCCACCGGCCCGCATTCCGCAACGAGATGAAGCTGGGCGTCAACCGCGAC
>JACPPN010000395.1 GCA_016190995.1 Acidobacteriota bacterium
CCCCTACCCCGCGCCGCTATACGGCGTTGCGTAGTGCCCGGCGCCTGGCTTCCCCATGCGCCGCGTCCACAACGAGAACAGAATCCTCGTAGAGCGCCGAATAGCGGTCCAAATCAACGATCTCATCGATCCAAAGCCTGAACCGCGGAGGGCGCCGAGGGCACGGAGCAATTACTCAGCCTGTCCGTTCTCCGTGTCTCCGCGTTCTCTGGGGTGAGTCAGCGGCTGTCAGCATTCTGCCGGTTCGAAGATTTCACCACAGAGTCCAGGCCAAGGTTTTCTCGGTGCCCTCTGCGTCCTCTGTGGTGAGGGCTTTCGACGCCGGTTTGAAGAGGCTCGTTACTGCTCTTGCCCCGGAGCATTTGTCACCTTGCTCGTCTCGGTTTGTGCTGGCACACCGAGCTCCTTCGCCACGCGGCGCAACTCCGCTTCGTACGCCGCCTGCGCGGCTCTCAGGCGCGCCTGGGCTTCGGCGACGGCTTTGTCACGCTTCTTGTCGAGCTCACCCTGGCGCCTTGCGACTTCCGCAGCCTTCTTCGCTGCCTCGGCATCGCGCTCCGCCTGCTCGCGTGCGGCTTCAGCGCCGCGCCTGGCCTGTTCGCGCGCGCGCTTCTCCGCTTCCTGCCGGTTTTCTTCAGCCCAGCGCCGCGCGATCTTCGCGAGCTCGGCGCCTCGCTTTTGCTCGGCGGCCATACGCTTCGCTTCCGTCTCGCGCTGCTTTTTCATGCGCTCCTGCTGTTTCTTCCAGGTCTCGCGCGCTCTCTCTTCAGCCTTCTTTCGATCTTTCGTGGAAGTCGGGCTCAGGGGACGAAGATTCGGAATCGACGGGACGACGGCCGCGCGCGACACGGCGGGCGCCGGAGCCGACATCAGCTGGAACACATCGGACGGCGGCACGAGCGTCGGGGCCGGCGTGGCTGCCACGCGCGGACGCGCCGGTAGGACGGGCGCCACGGCCGGCTGAGCCGGCACGGAAAGAGGCGACGACGCCTGCGTCGTGGCCGGCGGCGGCACATTCCTGATGGTCGGCACGACCGCAGGCTCAGAGCTCAATG
Organism: Acidobacteriota bacterium; assembly: GCA_016190995.1. Taxonomy (GTDB): domain Bacteria; phylum Acidobacteriota; class Vicinamibacteria; order Vicinamibacterales; family JACPPN01; genus JACPPN01. The sequence goes on from JACPPN010000395.1 coordinate 1,056, forward strand.
AACGCGAGCTCGGAGCCTGAGACACCGTCGTCGCGGGCACGGAAGTCGAGGTCGTCGCGCCGGACGACTCCTTGAACTCTTGCGGCGCGTGCGGTGCGGGTGGAGGCAGCCTGTTCTTGGGCGTTTCGAGGACCGGCTTCTGGATATCCGGTAGCTTCGGCGCCGCGCCCACCGAGTTACGCTTCAGGATCTGCGGCGTCACCATCACGACGAGCTCCGACTGCGATTTCTGCTGCGCACGGCTGCGGAACAGCAGGCCGAGCACGGGAATATCACCGATACCCGGAATCTTCTGCATCGTCTCGGTCAGCGTGTTGTTGAGCAGGCCGGCAATCGCGAAGGTCTGGCCGTCGCGTAGCTCGACCTCGGTCTCAGCGCGCCGCGTCGTCAGCGACGGGATGCGGAAGCCCTGGAAGCTGACCGCGTTGGTGAAATCGAGCGCGCTGACTTCCGGCCGCACCTTTAGGTGCACCACGTCGTCGCGAAGGATGGTCGGGGTGAAGCTGAGCCGGATGCCGAATTCCTTGAAGAGGATCGTGATCGCGAGATTGTTCGCGCCGCCCTGCACGGCGGGATACGGATATTCTCCGCCCGCGAGGAAGCTCGCCTCCTTGCCGTTCTCGGCAATCAGGTTCGGCTCCGCGAGACTCTGGAAAAGTCCCCGGTTCTGCAGCGCCTTGATGACCGCGCCGAGCGAGTGTTCCGGATTGGTGTTGAGAAGAAAGAGATTGAGGAAGTCGCTGAACACCAGCTTCTGGCGGCCGCTCTGATCCTGATCGAATGTCGGGGCGGGGAACTGCTGCGTGGTCGAGCGACCCAGGTAGTCCTTGAAGCCCGCAGGGCCCGTGAAGAGGGACGCGCCAAGCTCGCTCAAGGCGCTGCGACTCACCTCCGCGAACCGGACGCGCAACAACACCTGATTGCTGGCCTGTCCTTCTTCCTGCCGGAGCAGGTTGACCACGTTCTCCTTCTTGTCCACGAAGCCGGCGCCCACCTCGGCCGCCTTCTCGACGACGTACTTGCTCGAGACGACGCCGGCGAGGACGATGTCCTTCCCGTTGCTGCTGACGGTGATCGGCTCGCCCGGGAAGAGCTGCGTCATCTGCCCCACCAGCGTGCTCAAGTCGCGCTCGACGACGACTTCGAACCGCGTCGTCATGCCGCTGCGATCCCAGACGAACATCGAGATCGTACCGGGCGCTTTCCCGTGCACCAGGAGCTGCTGGGGCGAGGTGACGAGGGCGTCGGCGATATCGGGCGTCGTGAGCGAGACGCGCGTGATGAGAAAGCCCACGTTCACGAGCGCGGAGCGCCCCACGAGCAGGCGCACCTGTTCCACCTCGGTCGATCCCGCGCCGGATCCGCTCGCCGCCGCGGGGCGCTTGAGGATCGACGACGCGCCCGACGGCAGTTGGCCGTGCAGCACCACGACGAGGCTGACGAGGAGAATGGTGACGATTCCCACGCCGTGGAGCGATCGACGGAGGAAACCGCCTTTGGAATTCCGTAAACCGTGGGGGACGCTCGCTCGGGCCGCTGACATGGGAACCCTCCTATTTCACAACTTCGGTTGCTCGCTTGTCCCCGCGGATCACTTCAACGACGGGGAAGACCGGTAGCTCGGCCGGCGCGGGCGTGGATGCGACTCTCTTCTGGGCGGGCGGACGCGGCGGCAGGGCCGGCTTGGCGCTGCCCAGCAGCATGGCGGGCTTCACGCCGGGCGTCTCGGGAGCCGACTGATCGAGCGGGTTGCGCAGCGCGAGCTGAATCTTGCCTTCGGTTGACGCCAGCGCGAGACGCTCCGACTGCTCCGGCGTGACGAGCAACGTCACGACCGTCACCTGCATCGGCTTGGCCTTGTCCTTGTTCTGTTCGAGTCGCGTGCCGGCGGCCAGCACCTGCACGTTCGACAAGACGAGCTTGGTCGTGGTGTCCGCGCGATCGTCGGTCGGCGTCGCTGTGGCGAGCACGTCGACGCGCGTGCCCGGCAGCACGTAGCCGGCAACCGCGATCACGTCGTTGACCCGAACCGAGACGGCGCGCATCCCCTGCGGAATGACGGGCGGCAGGCCCGCCCCCGAGTCGCGCGGCGCAAGCTTCGCGTCGAGCAGCGGCTCGTTCTTCACGACCGGCGCGAGCAGGCCACGGTTCACTGCATCGTCCATGTTGGAGAGGACCCCTTCCGGAACGTTCTTCGCGGGCCACTCCACGACCATGACGTCGTCCTTTTTCAACAGGACGCCCAGCTGCAGGTCGCTGCCGGCGACGACGACGGGCGTCGTCGGGACGGTCACGGTCTTGACCGGCTGGTTCTGGAGAAAGTTGTAGGTGCCGTACGCCAGCACGCCCCCAGCCGTGAGCGCGATGACGAGCACCGTGAAGATGCGGATGCGGGCCATAGGAGTTCCCTTGATTGACAGTCGACCATTCAGGTCGATGCCGGCATCGGCATCGACCGGTATTGCGCCTCATGCGACCGATCCGGTTGGTGCTACCGGGTCCTACCGGGTCCGGCTAAAGCCGGACACGACGTATGATCGCGACGTAAGCTCGCTGGGCTCCGTTCAGCCCGCGAACCCGTCTTTGCATTGACTCATCGATGTCATCGATCTCAAGCCTCAACCGCCGAGGGCGCGAGAGCGCGGAGGAGCCCTTGACTTTTCCGGACTCCGCGTTCTCTGCGGTGAGAGCTTTCAACATCACTGCGTCGAAGTTCCTTCAGCCCTTGTCATTCGCCACCGCTCGTCACTGCGTCTCGTTCCGCATGATCGCCGTCGCCGTGATCGTGATGCCCTGGCCGGTCGTCGAGCTCGGCGTTATGAGGCGAGCGACCGGCTGCAGGACCATGAACGTGTAGGGATAGCCAACCGTGACCTGGGACGCCGAGAGCGGCTGACCGTTCACCGTGAGGGTTGCGGACCGGTTCACGCTGACGCTGGCGCTGCTGTACCCGGCGAGCTGCCCGGTCTGCATGTAGTTCCGCACCACTGCGTCCACGGCGCTATTCGTACTGTTCGGCAAGACGGACAGCCGCGCCCCTTCGCGCGCGGCATTGGTGAGAACTTCCCAGGTCTGGAACGCGCGGCCGAACTCGAATACGCCGACCGCTATCAGCAACAGGATGGGCACCGTGACTGCGGCTTCGACGAGCGCAGTGCCTCGTTCGCTCCTGAGTCGTCGCATCGTTTATCCTCCCAGCAGGACCGCCAGAACGCTGCCGGCCGCGATGGCCGGTCCGTACGGGAACCGGTTGGCTGCCGCCGGACTTTCGATGTCTTCGCGTGCGCCGCGCGCTGCCGCGAGCAACCGGCCGGTACGGCGCAGCGTCGTCTTGAAGCGTCTTCGTTGAACCGCGCAGAGCAGCGCGAGCCCGCCCCCCGCGACCGCCGAATACAGGAACGCCGATCCGATTCGTCCGGCTCCGACAATGGCGCCGAGCGCGGCGAGCAGCTTGACGTCGCCCGCGCCCGTGGCGCCGAGCAGGTGACCCGGCAGCATGAGCAGCATCCCGAGCGCGAACCCGGCAACCGAAGACCCGACCGAGACCCCGCTTGCGCCCGAGGCGCCAAGCGCGAGGCCCAGCGCCGCGGTCGCCACCGTCAAGGCGTTGGGAATCCGCCTGGTCCGGATGTCGATGACGGTGGCCGCGCCCGCCGTCGTGATGACGGCAGCCAGGGTGATCGCGCTAGAAGTTGTTGACAATGGTGTTCCACATCACGTTGGTGATCGTGTTGCCCAACGTCGTAACGCCCGCCATGGCAACGACCGCGATGAGCGCCATCAGCAGGCCGTACTCCACCAAGTCCTGCCCGGCCTCGCCGGAGACTCTCCGTCGCACACCTCTGGCCGACAGCCGCCAAGCCGCTGTTCGGGACCCCATCTCCTGTCTCCAATCGGTAGGTGCCGGACGTTCGCGTGAGGGGCGCCGGCGTGAACGCACAACCCCGGAACCTGGTCAGAGGCCGGACGCTCGGTTGCGAGCCTGCCGGCCTCTGGTGGTCTCAACGCCGAACTAGATGGCGTTCGCGATGTTGTTGAAGATCTGGTCGACCTTGACGCCAGCCGCCGTCACGGCGCCGACCGCAACGATCGCGATGAGCGCGACGAGCAGCGCGTACTCCAGAAGGTCCTGACCCTCTTCGCGCCGAGCCAACGACTTGACATAGGTAACGAAACGATCCATTGCAATCCTCCATCACTGTCGCATCGCGTTAGGATGCGGGCGCTTCGAAGTGCGCCGAAGGTTGATGATGTGTGCGGCGCCTCGCCGCGGGTGACGGCCGGGCCAGTCGCAACGGCCATGCCACGGCGCGGAATGCGCGGCGCGCGTGGGAGTGCGCTGTGAAAATTTGGAGAAAACTGCGCGAACGTGAGTCGAGCGATCGCGGTCCCTCCGCTGGCCGCCGATCGCAGCCCGGCGGCCCCGCCCACACATTCGTAAGCGTCCAGGCAAAATCGTGGCGATCGTGCGACCCTGATGGTCGAGACGAGGCGCACGCGGCTGCGCCTCAACGCTCTCAATTGCCCAAAAAACCCACTTGCCATGTTGCCTGCATCCCGCGGCGCGGACCGGCATGTCGCTTGCCTCTCGAGAGGCAAAGCGTCCTGCCTGGATGGGTCCCTATATGTCGAAGACGATGGGCGAACGAGCCGCGTCCGCGTTCTGTCTGGCGGTGGTGATTGCGAGCCTGCTCTGGATCGACGTGCGGGTTCGAGAGCGGTTCTTCGGATTCGTGGCCGAAGCCTCTGACGGCGGCATCAATCCGTGGGGCAGTCGACTGGGCGAGGTCGGGCACGCGCTTGCGCGATCGGCGCAGGAACAGAGCTTGTCAAACGCGCCACTCCTGGTGTTCACCGTCGTGGCGCTCGTGCTCGTGCTGTTCATGCTGAGATCCTGATGCCGTGCGTCGTCGTGATCGAGCCGGACACGCGGCAGGCCGCTGTCATCAAGCGCATCGTCCGCGACCGAGCACGAGCGGAGCTCGTGCTCGTCGACTCGAAGGACGCGGCGCTCGCGGCGATCCACCGGCGCGTTCCGGATCTCATCCTTGCGACGACCCTGATGGCGCCGCGCGACGGTGCCGCCCTCGCCGCCTACCTCCGCGATCTTCCAGGCGCCACGCACCTCCAAATCCTGACGATTCCGCTGCTCGCCCCGGCCGAGCCGCGGAAGACCGCCAGACGTGGGCTTCTCAAGTCACTCAAGCGCACGCCTGACGCGCCGCTGTCGGCTGGCTGCGATCCGGAGGTCTTCGGCGACGAAGTCGAGGCGTATCTGAAGCGCGCCTCCGAGCTGCGCGAAGACCACGAGAAAGTCGTGACGCAGCGCTCGAACATGGAGCGACGAGGGAAGACCAAGATCGAACGCGTCATCGTACCGAGCGAGCCGCCAGAGCCAATCCCGCCGACCCTTCGAAAAGCTGTCGAGCCCGCCCCGTTCGCCGGACCGCGACGGATTGAGCCGCCTGTGGTCCCTGCGCCGGAAATGGTCGAAGCGGGAGCGAATCGGACTGTCGCGATCGCTGAGACACAGACCTCGCCCGATCGCGACTCGGTGCAGGACGCAGCGCCTGACGTGGATTCGCTGGCACCGGTCGAGACTCCTGCTTCTGAGACCGGAGAATCGTCGACGTCAGAACCGGACGCTGCCGCAACACGTCGCGTCGCTTCGTTCGATGCCGCTGAACCGCTGAAGGCAGGCGTCGAAGCTGAATCCGAAGTGTCGCTCGCAGCCCCGGAGCCTGGAGTAGTTGATCAGCCGCCGTCGAGCAACGTGGCGAGCCAGGACGAGCTGCCCGTCATCGTCGCCGGACCGGCGCCCGTCCTCAGCGCGGAGCCGGAAGTCGTCTCCGACCTTGTCGGCGATGCTGCCAAGGACCCGGTTGAAGAATCGGTTCCCGAGCCCCTCACGATCGCGGAGGGGTCGTTTCCCGGAGTCGAAGAAATCTCCGCGGCACCAGTCGAAACGCCTCCAACGAACGAACGCCGCCTCGAGGTCGCTCCAGTCGCCGACGAGACGTCAATCGCCGGCGACTTGGCCACCCCCGCAGGCGGTCCGGCCACGATCGAAGACGTCGGCTCCCCTGCGCCGCCGGAGCCCAAGGGCGTCGATGAACTCGTGGTCGAACCCGTCAACATCGGCGAACCGATTATCGAGATGTTGACACCGGATGAATCGGCTGCAAACGTCGCCGTTCACGAGGTCGCTGGCGAGACCGTGCAGGTCGGCGAACAGATCGCAGAAGGCGCGTCAGGCGGCGAATCC
>JACPPN010000059.1 GCA_016190995.1 Acidobacteriota bacterium
GCCTTCATCAGCCCGAAGTTGCCTTCCTGGATCAGATCGAGAAGGGACAGGCCGCCGTGGCGATACCGCCTGGCGATCGACACGACGAGGCGCAGGTTCGCTTCCGTCAGCTGGCGCTTGACCTCGCGGATGCGGTCGAGGACGGCCTCGATCTCGCCAAAGCGCCCCACGAATGTGGCCGGATCGCAACCCGCACGGGCACGGAGCTCGCGGATGCGCACGGTCCGCCTTGTGCCGCGAAGGCGACGCCAGGCCAGAGCCTCGTCGCGCAGTGGCACGAGCTCAGCTGTGACGGCATCCACGGCCGCCGGTCGCAGCGGAACGACGCCCACACGACGCTCCAGCGAACCGAGTAGGCGGAGCGCCTGTGTCATGTTCAGCGGCTGCCTGGCTGCGCGTTCGAATGCGCGGAGCGTGGCGGCGAGTTGTGGCGAAGTGAGTTGACCGCCCTCGGGCGACTGCAGCAGCGCCTCGGCCGGGGCCGCCCCTCGACGGATCGAGGTCGCCATCGCAGCGAATCGACGCGCGGCGAACGGGACGGTGAGGAGCCCCGCAATGAGCTCCCGATAGCCCGTCTCCATTGCAATGCCGATCCGGGTTTCGTCCTTCGCCTTCAGGAGCGGAACCTTCGCTATCTGCTGAAGGTACAGTCGTACCGGGTCGGCCTCCTCGGTAGGAACCTCCTCTTCGACTGGGGTCCCCACTTCACCCCCGGCAAACCGCTGCACCGAAAGAAGTTCGCTCAGGTCTGGCTCCTGGGCTTCTGTACCTTCGTCCTCCGCCGGATCCTCCGAGGGCGCTGGGAACCAGGCAAGCTTGTCCGGCGCCATAGGCGGCAACCTGTGCGGCCAGACGTCCGCTATCTGCATTTTCGTCACGCAACGTCTCTCGTGTGGTACGGGTGGATGCTTCATACGCCGACGTTGCCGGCCCACGGCGAGCGGAGGAGACCTCGCCACTGACGACTTGCCGGCAGTCGCGTGTCCGTCAGTCGTCGGCTCGATCTGAGCTCCTTCTTACGTCGCGCCGAAGCTGATCTTGCGAGGGAATGCCGTCCCTGCTTTTCTGCACGGTGGCTACGCCACGCGTCTCGAGGCGCTGGTCGTGGGGGATAATCAATCCTGGCCATAGAAATCCCAACGTGGCGTTCACCTGTTTCAGCGAGTCTGTACAACGCGACGTGCTCGCTCGCATCGCCGAACGTCTGCGCGCGGATGGATTGCTCGTCGTCGGTCCGTTACGAGTGCCTGCCCTCCGGAGGATGTTTTCTTCAGTCGCGAACTGCACCGGGCATCTATCGGAAATCGGCTGAGAAGCCGTACGGCAGATGATCGAAGTGACGGTTCGGGTATACGGCTCGCTCAACGACTTTTTGCCGGCCCACCGGCGACACGTTACGTGGCCGCATGTCGTCGAGGCTCATCCGTCGGTGAAGGATCTGATCGAAAGCCTTGGCGTTCCGCATCCCGAGATTGACTTGATTCTCGTCAACGGCATGTCCGTGCCCTTCGATTACGCTGTACGGAGCGCTGACCGAATCGTGGTGTTCCCCCAATTCATGGTGTTCGATGTCCGGACGCTCAGCAGGGTTCGACCTCCGGCCCTCGAGATGATTCGCTTCGTTGCCGACGTCCACCTGGGAAAATTGGCGAGGCACCTGCGCCTGATCGGTCTTGATACAGACTATCGTGCCGACGCGGATGACGCGGCGCTGGCGGAGCTGGCTCATCGCGAAGGGCGGATTCTCCTGACCCGCGACCAGGCTCTCCTTAAGCGTCGCACAGTGGCACACGGATATTTCATCCGGGAGACGCATCCGCACCGTCAGCTGGTAGAAGTGCTGCGGCGCTTTGGCCCCCTCGACCTGCGGCCGTTCTCCCGCTGCCTCCGCTGCAACGGTGTCCTTCGCGACGTGCGCAAGTCGGCGGTTGACTCGACGCTTCTGCCGCGGACCCGGCAGCACTACCACGACTTCCAGGCGTGCAGCGGGTGCGGCCGTGTCTATTGGAAGGGCTCACACTGGAAACGGCTGAAGCACGCGATTGACGCTGCACAAGAGGAGGCGGAACGCCGTGCGATCTAGGCAATTGCTTACGTCTCGCATGCAGCTGCGGTTTCCACGAGAGCGATCCACGACGATGCGGGTAAGGGCGCAGACATCCCGGTCCGAGCGACGCCTGATCGCCGCGGCGTTTCACGAGGCGGGACACGCCGTTGCCGCCTACCACGTCAGGACCCGCTTTCGGCGAATCGCAATTGGCAACGGCGAACCGAGAGAGCTCGGATGGGTCGAACTGTGGTTGGCTCCCCAGGCGGTTGCCAATCGCATCACTGACGTGCACACCGGACACGTGATCGAACGAAGCGTCATCGTGCTCCTCGCCGGCAGCCAAGCGGAACGAATGGCCCTCGGGCGCGCCAAGTACCTGGGCAGCGGCCTCGATTTTTTTGAGGCCGTCCGCTATGCCGGCCATCTCTGTCAGACGAGAGCAGAGATGAGCGCCTATCTTCGGTGGATGCAGCTGCGAGTTCGCGCGCTGGTGGAGAGCCCGGCCTGGCGCGGGCCTATCGAGGCGCTTGCGACATGCTTGGTCCGGCGTCGCGAATTGGGTGCGAGATCGGCCCCGATCCCGGGCAGCTCCTCGAGGACATGCCCGTCGTTCTTCAGGATCGTCTCGACCGGCGTACCGAGTGTGCCAATCGTGCGGGCAGCGTTCCGATAGGCACGCACTCGAAACGGATTCGCGCCTTGAATCTCGAGCAGGTCCGCCACCTCCTCGAACGTCTTCGCGATTTGAATGTTCTCCATGGAACCGCTCGCTCAGCCGCGGGTACCAACCCACTTTCGGAATTCCCCTTCATCGACGATACGAATGCCGAGAGCGCGGGCCTTGACGTACTTGGAACCCGGGTCGGCGCCCGCAACGACGAGATCTGTCTCCGGGCTGACACTACGCGCCGTGCGGGCACCGCGGGCCCGCGCGCGCTCTTCGGCCTCTTCCCGCGTCATAGACTCGAGTCCGCCCGTGAAGACGATGGTCTTGCCAGCGAGCGGTCCTCGGGGCGTAATCGTCGACCCCATCACTTGAACCCCGCGGCGCCGACACAACTCGATGACACGGCAGTTGACCGGGCGCCGAAAGAATGCGGCGACGTCGCGGGCCACGGCCGGGCCAATGCCTGGAACCTTCCTCAGCGCCGCTTCGTCGGCCGACTCGAGGCGCCCGAGCGTGCCGAAATGCTCCGCGAGATCGCGGGCCGTCTGGGCGCCGGCGTTCGGGATGCCGAGCGCGTTGAGAAACCGCCAGAGCGGTGGGTGCTTCGCCTTATCGATCTCCTTCAGAAGATTCGTCGCCGACACGTCGGCGAAGCGGTCCACCTTGACCAGATCGCGCTGGGTCAACGTGAACAGATCCGCCACCGAGCGCACGAGCCGTCCGGACACGAGCGCGTCGACGGTCTCGGGTCCAAGGCCCCGGATGTCCAGCGCGTCGCGCGAGCCGAAGTGCTGGATGGTGCGCTTGAGTTGGGCCGGACAGGCCAGACCATTCGGACAGCGATCGAATGGCCCCTCATGCACGACCGGTGTGTGGCACACGGGACATTGCGCCGGCATGACAAACGGTCGGTGTCGGCGCTTCCCCGAAACGGCCGTGCGTTCGACGATATCCGGAATGACGTCGCCGGCTCTGATGACGCGGACCACGTCGCCGATGCGCAGATCCTTGCGCGCGATCTCGTCCCGATTGTGCAGGGTGGCTCGCGTCACCGTGACGCCGCCGATCTGCGCGGGCCGCAGCACGGCCACCGGCGTGAGCACACCGGTCCGGCCCACCTGCACCCTGATGCCCTCGATTGTGGTCTCCTCTTCCCGCGCCGCGAACTTGAAGGCGAGCGCCCATCGCGGGTGGCGCGCGGTCGCCTGCAAGCGCGTGCGCAGCGCGAGGTCGTCCACTTTCAGGACGATGCCGTCGATCTCGTAGGCGAGCGATTCACGACGCCGCTCCATCTCCAGGTGGTACCGAAGGATCTCGTCGACACTCGAACAGATGCGTGCACAGGGGCTCACGTGGAGTCCCCACGCCGACAGCCTCTGGAGCAGGCTCATATCGTCGGCCAGGCGCCGCCCCCCTTCCATGTGCAGGATGTCGTAGAAGGAAACATCCAGGCGTCGCTCGGCGGTGATGCGCGGATCCAGTTGTCGGATCGATCCGGCCGCCGCGTTGCGGGGGTTGGCGAACAGTGGCTGCCCCTGCCGCTCGAGACGAGCATTGAGCGCGCGAAAATCGTCCAGTCGCATGATCGCCTCACCGCGGACGGCGAGCATCCGCGGCGGGGAGTTGCCGCGTAAGCGAAGGGGCACCGAGCGAATCGTCTTGACGTTCTCGGTGACCCCCTCGCCGCGCTCACCGTCGCCACGGGTGGAGGCCCGCAGCAGCACGCCATTGCGATACACGACCTCGAGGGACAGCCCGTCGAACTTCGGCTCGAGCACGTAGCGCACCGTCCTGCCGCGGACGCTCGCGCGGATGCGCTCGTCGAAGCGCCGAACGGCGTCCGCGCCCGTCACTGACTCCAGGCTGAGCATCGGTGCCAGGTGCTCAACCGTCGGAAATGCCGGAAGCGGTGCGCCTGCGATTCGCTGCGTCGGCGAATCGGGCGTGACGAGCTCCGGGTGCGCGGCTTCGAGGCGCACCAATTCCTCGAACAGGCGGTCGTACTCCGCATCGGAGATCGTCGGCCGATCGAGGACGTAGTACCGGTAGTCGTGCGTCCGGATGGCCGCGCGGAGCCGCTCGGCCCGTCGCCGGGCGGCCGTCAGCGTCTGCTGCCGAGTCACACGGTGCGACTCACGCGCCGACTTTCTTCTTCGTCGAGACATCGAAGAGCGCGTACACCGGACACCAGCCCGCAAGCCCAGTGACGAGCGCAATGACTCCGATGACCAGGAACACGAGGCTCACCGCCCCCGGGCCGGACATGAGGTTGGCGGTTCCCGGCCAGGCGAGCCAGGCCGCGTACCCCAACGCAATCCCAGCGACGATTCTGATCACGCGATCCCACAAGCCTTCATTCACGAATGTCATGGCGATGCCTCCATCTTGCGACCGGGCCCGCAACGTCGGTCAGTGAGGCGCAGCTCCGCAGGCCGGCGACGTCGGCCCCATCAGGGCGTATTGGAATCACGTCGTATCCGGCCGTCTTCAAGTACGCCGTCACCGTATGGCTGTGCCGCTCGGGACTCGAGCTCGCGCCAATGATGGCCAGCGTTCGGGCGCGCTGCAGGACGCGTCGGTTGACAGCCTCCTCCCGCGTCATGTGTTTCATAACGCCACCTCGCAGATGGTGATTCGGTCGCACTTCGATCACCCTTTGATACAGACCAGCGGCTCAAGGCGCGCGACGGTCCGCGACAAGCCTGCCCGGTCCGCGGCGTCAACCACGGCCACGACATCCTTGTATGCACCCGGAGCCTCCTCGGCGACGCCACGCGGCGAGGGGCTCCGAATGAGGATCCCGCGTCCCGCCAATTCATCGATCAGCTGCCGACCCCGCCACCGCTTCACCGCTGCGTGGCGGCTCATGCTTCGGCCGGCGCCGTGACATGAGGACGCGAACGATCGGGCCAGACCGTCACTCGTTCCCACCAGCACGTACGACGCGGTGCCCATCGTCCCGCCGATGAGTACCGGCTGGCCGATTGACGCGAACACCGGCGGCAGATCCGGATGCCCTGGACCGAGGGCACGCGTTGCGCCCTTGCGATGGACGAACAATGGCTTCGTCTGACCGTCCACCTGGTGCGATTCGACCTTGCAGGTGTTGTGGGACACGTCATAGAGGAGCGTCAGATCGGCACGAGGCGCGATCCCCGCCCAGGCACGTCGCACGAGATGCGTGATGATCTGACGATTCGCGAGCGCGCAATTGGTGGCGGCGCGCATGGCCCCCAAATACGCCTGCCCGAGGGGCGAGTCGATCGGCGCGCACGCGAGCTCCCGGTCGGGCAGTGCGATGCCGTAGGTCGACGCCTCGATCGCCATGCGCTTCAGAAAGTCGGTCCCGACTTGATGGCCGAGTCCGCGCGATCCGCAGTGGATGCTGACCACGACGTCGCCTTCGCGAAGCTGGAAGGCGGCGGCCACCGCCGGATCGAGGATCTTCACGACTTGCTGCACTTCGAGATAGTGATTGCCCGACCCGAGCGTGCCCATTTCGTCGCGCTGACGATTCTTCGCACGCTCGGACACTTCGTCGGGCCTGGCACCCGTCATACAGCCGTGCTCCTCGATCCGTTCGAGATCGGCGGCGGCGCCGTAGCCCCGGTCCACGGCCCACCGAGCGCCGCCTGTCAGCATCGCGTCCATCTCGCCGGCATCGAGACGGAGTCGTCCCACGCTGCCGACGCCGGCCGGCACGCTCCGCGACAGTTCGTCGGCCAGGCGCTTCTTGATCGGCTCAACTTCCTGCATCGTCAACCCGGTGGCGAGCACGCGCACGCCGCAGGAGATGTCGAAGCCGACGCCACCGGCGGAGACGACGCCGCCGCGATCGGCGTCAAAGGCCGCGACGCCGCCGATCGGAAACCCATAGCCCCAGTGCGCGTCCGGCATGGCGTACGAAGCGCGCTCGATCCCGGGCAACGTGGCCACGTTCATCAGCTGCTCGTACACCTTCGCATCCATGTCTTTGACGAGCGCCTCGCTGGCGTAGATGATCCCGGGCACGCGCATGCCGCCGTGGGGCTCAATCCACCACTCCACGTCCGACTTGCGTGTCAGCAGCGAGAGATCCATCGGCTTCCCTCAAATGGTTTCCCTCAAGTATCGCGCATGTCTCAGACATCGACGACACACTGGGCGATCCACTGGCCGTCCTCCTGGCGCTCCAGGCGAAGCGCCGTGAAGGTCGCGCCCTTGATTTCAACGGCCGGCTCGTGTCGAATCCGGTCCACACCTTCTCCCCTGGCGGTCGCCTGCAAGCGCGAATCCTCGATCGCGACGGCGAAACTGCTGAACAACATGCGACGCGTGGCCATTTCGTAGACGAGCGCGTTCAACCAGTCGACCAGCAGCAGGTCGTCAACCGGCGCTTCACACGTGATCGGGACCGCAACGTCGGGCCGCACCGATTCGAGATCGGTGATCACGCCCGTCAAGGCCAGCGCAATCTGCTCGAATGCCGCCTCTTTGGTCGATCCGATCCCCCGGACGCCAATGTCGGCGCCGTGCGCGAAGTGCTCCCACGTATTGCGAATGGCGATGGACACGTGTGGCACACCCCTTTATGCCGCCTGGACGTCGACCTTCCTCGCCAGCTGCGCCGCCATGGCGGCCGTGACACGCAGCAGACCGTCTCGGCACTCCGCTTTGACAGCGTCCGGATCGATTGGCGCAGGGAGCTTGATCCCACGAAACAGTTGCCCGGGCCGAAATTCACAGAGGTGCACGATGCCCTCACTGGCTCATTCGTGGTCACGGGTAAGCTCTTCACCAGTGTCATGCGTGCTCCGTTGCCAAGCGGTGTACGACTCTCGTCAGGCGAACGCGCGCCCCATGTCCAATCTAGTTGAAACCTCAGCGTCCGGTATGGTGGTGACCGAACCCAACGCGACCCTTCAAGACCAGTGTCCCGTCACTAGACATCTCCTAAGGCCGGAACGGTGACAGATGAAGCAAGTTTTCTGTCATGAGCCTTAGGAGCTGTCTTAGGCACGGCCGCCGTGGCGGCCGCGCAGCTAGTAGCGAAGGTTCGCCTGTCCCAGCCGTGTCTTGTCAC
>JACPPN010000048.1 GCA_016190995.1 Acidobacteriota bacterium
CTGCCACACCGCGTCTGCCCCTATTGCGGGTACTATCGGGGACGCCAGGTGCGCGAAGTGGAAGAAATCTAGCCATCTGTCGCGCCGGCCGACCAGAGGGGCGCGATCGCGTCGTTTTCCGCGACAATTGAGCTGACAGTAGGCCACCGACTGATGCGCATCGCGGTTGATGCGATGGGCGGCGATTTCGCGCCGCGAACGATCGTCGACGGAGCGATCGTGGCGGCGCGGCATCTGGGTGTCGGCCTGACGCTAGTGGGCCGCATCACGGAGGTCGAGCAGGCGCTTGCCGCGCATGGCTCGCTGGCAGGTCTTGACGTCCGCCTCGCGGACGCGCCGGACGTCATCGGCATGGCCGAGTCGCCTTCGGCCTCGCTGCGCCGAAAGCCGCGCGCGTCCGTGAAGGTGGCCGCAGAGCTCGTGGCCCGGGGAGATGCCGCGGCGATGTTCACGGCGGGGAATACGGGCGCCGCCCTGATGGCGGCGTACGGCGAGTTCGGCTTGCTGCCCGGCGTGGATCGTCCGGCGCTGGCGGCGACGATTCCCGCGCGGGACGCCGCGGCGGTGTTGCTCGATTCTGGCGCCAACGCCGAGTGCCGGCCGCCGCACCTCGTCCAGTTCGCCACGATGGGAGCGCTCTTCGCGCGGATGTCGCTCGGAGTCGAGCGGCCGCGCGTGGGGCTGCTGTCCATTGGCGAGGAGGAAACCAAGGGGAACGATCTGACGCGCGAAGCGCACCGGCTGCTGAAGGCGAGCGTCAGCACCTTCATCGGCAACGTCGAAGCGCGCGACCTGTATACCGGTCAGGCGGACGTGATCGTCTGTGACGGGTTTACAGGCAACATCGCGCTCAAGGTCAGCGAGGGGCTTGTCGAGGTCGTCGAAGCGCTGCTCACCGACGAGCTGTCCCGCACGTTCACGACGCGGGTCGGGTTGTTGCTCTCGCGTCGCGCGTTCAGGCGGTTCCGCAAGCGGGTCGATTATTCCGAGTCCGGGGGCGCGCCGCTGCTCGGGGTCGCGGGGCTGTGCATCGTGGGACACGGTCGATCCTCGGCGAAGGCGGTGCGGAATGCCGTGGCGATGGCGGCGCGGTTGTCCTCCCAGCACCTGATCGAGCGCCTCGAGCAGGAAATCGCCACCCCGACACTCTTTCGTCCGTAACGGTTCTCATCACGCGTTCCCATTCGAATGATGGCCTTCCTTTTTCCGGGTCAGGGATCGCAGCGCGTCGGCATGGGGCGCGAGCTCGCCGATGCCTTTTCGATCTGTCGCGAGACCTTCGCGGAGGCAGACGACGCGCTCGGCGAGCCGCTCAGCCGGCTCTGCTTCGACGGCCCTGCGGACCGCCTGATCCTGACCGAGAATGCTCAGCCCGCGATCCTCACCGTGAGCATCGCCGTGTTCCGTCTGCTGACCGCGAAGCGCATCGCCGCCCACCTGATGGCGGGGCACAGTCTCGGTGAGTATTCGGCGCACGTTGCTGCCGGCACGATCGCCTTTCCTGACGCGGTGCGGATCGTGAGGCGTCGCGGCCGGTACATGCAGGAGGCGGTGCCAGTCGGCGAAGGGGCGATGGCGGCCATCCTCGGGCTCGATGCGGCCGCGGTCGCGCGCGCCTGTGAGGAAGCGGCGCAGGGCGAGATCGTCAGCCCGGCCAACCTCAACGCGCCCGGCCAGGTCGTCGTGGCCGGCCATCGTGACGCCGTCAAACGCGCCGGGGATCGTGCCCGAGCCGCCGGCGCGAAACGCGCGATTCCGCTGCCGGTCAGCGCGCCTTTTCATTGCGCGCTGATGAAGCCTGCCGAAGACCGGCTCGCGCCGGAGCTGCGAGAGCTGTGCGTTTCGGACCCACGCGTGCCGGTCGTCGCCAACGTCGACGCGCAGCCGAAGACCGACGGAGCGTCGGCCATCGAGGCGCTCGTCAGGCAGGTGTCCGCTCCGGTCCGCTGGGAAGCCGTCGTGCGGCGCCTTGCGTCGGAAGGCGTGCGCACGTATGTTGAGGTGGGGCCTGGCTCCGTTCTCGCCGGTCTCGTGCGAAAGATCGTGCGCGATGCCGACGTCCTGAACGTCGAGGACGTCAAGAGCTTGGAGGCTCTCGAGAAGGGGCACGGCGGCGCGTCATGAGCAGCTTGGCCGGTCGTATCGCCATCGTGACGGGCGCGTCGCGCGGCATTGGCCGCGCCATCGCCGAGCGTCTCGCGCGCGAGGGGGCCACGATCGTGGCGGTCGCCAGAGGCGATCAGACCGCGGCGGTCGCCGACGGGATTCGGGCGGGGGGCGGTCGAGCGGAAGCGGCGCGCGTCGACGTCACCGACGCGGCGTCGGGTGAAGCGCTGCTCGATGACGTGGTCAGGCGGCTCGGGCGCATCGATGTGCTCGTCAACAACGCCGGAATCGCACGCGATCAGCTCTTGATCCGCATGAAGCGGGAGGACTGGGACGCGGTCGTCGCCACCAACCTCACCGCGGCCTTCACGTTGACCAAAGCCGCCGTGCGACCGATGATGAAGCAGCGCTGGGGCCGCATCGTGTGCATCAGCTCGGTCGTCGGGCAGATGGGCAACGCTGGGCAGGCGAACTATGCGGCATCGAAGGCCGGGTTGATAGGATTCGCCAAGGCGCTGGCACGCGAGCTGGCTCCACGGAACATCACCGTCAACGTCGTCGCGCCCGGCTTCATCGACACGGACATGACCCGGGGCGTCACCCAGGAGATCAGGACGCAGTGGGAAGCCCAGATTCCGCTTGGACGATTCGGCACGCCCGACGAAATCGCGTCGGCCGTGTGCTTCCTTGCGTCCGATGAGGCGTCGTATATTACAGGACAGGTCTTGAGCGTCAATGGCGGGATGTACATGTAGGAGGAGTGATGGCGGTCGCTGACAAGGTGAAAAGCATCATCGTCGAGCAGCTCGGGGTGGACGAGGAAGAGGTGACGCCGGATGCGTCGTTCGTCGACGATCTCGGCGCAGATTCGCTCGACACCGTCGAGCTCGTGATGGCTTTCGAGGAGGAATTCGGGATCGAGATCCCGGACGAAGACGCCGAGAAGATCACGCGCGTCAAGGAAGCCATCGACTACATCGAGGCGCACGCCAAGAGCAGGAAATGACGCGGCGGCGGCGGCCGGTGAGGGGGCGCGGGTCCGCTGGAGCCGGCCGGGACCTGACGGAGGGGCAGTGAGCAGGCGAGTCGTGGTCACAGGCGTCGGGCTGGTTTCGCCGCTCGGCATCGGGACACAGCCGAACTGGGAAGCGCTGCTCGAAGGGCGCAGCGGCATCGGACCGATCACCCACTTCGATGCGTCGCAGTTCTCGGCGCGCATCGCGGGCGAGGTGAAGGGGTTCGATCCCCTCACCTTCATCGAGAAGAAGGACGTCAAGAAGATGGACGTCTTCATCCAGTTCGCCCTGGCGGCATCGCAGTTCGCCGTGGCCGATGCGCGGCTGGAGATTACGCGCGAGCTGGCGCCGCGCGTCGGGGTCTACATCGCGTCGGGCATTGGCGGGTTCTCCACGATCGAGCGGGAGCACAAGTCCCTGCTCGAGGGCGGCCCGCGGCGGATCTCACCGTTCTTCATCCCCTCGGCCATCATCAATCTTGCATCGGGACAGGTGTCGATCCGATTCGGCGCACGGGGCCCCAACTCCGCGACCTGCACCGCCTGCTCCGCCTCGGCCCATGCGATCGGCGACGCCTTCGAGATCATCCGGCGCGGCGACGCGGATGCGATGATCGCGGGCGGCTCGGAGGCGGCGATCACGCCGTTGGGCGTGGGCGGCTTCGCGGCGATGCGCGCGCTCTCGACGCGCAACGACGAGCCCGAGCGCGCCAGCCGTCCTTTCGACCACGACCGTGACGGCTTCATCATCGGTGAGGGGGCGGGCGTACTGATTCTCGAAGAGCTCGAGATGGCGCGTGGCCGCGGCGCGCCGATCTACGCCGAGGTCGTCGGGTACGGCATGTCGGCCGACGCCTACCACATCACGGCGCCGTCCGAGGACGGGGACGGGGCGGTTCGCGCGATGGCGGAGGCGCTGCGCGACGCCGGGGTCGCGCCGGACCAGGTCGACTACATCAACGCTCACGGCACGTCGACGCCGCACAACGACAAGCTCGAGACGCTCGCCATCAAGCACTGCTTCGGCGAGCACGCGCGCGCCCTGGCCGTGTCATCGACCAAGTCGATGACCGGCCATCTGCTCGGCGCCGCCGGTGGGCTCGAGGCCGGGATCGCCGTGCTGGCGATCACGCATCAGATGATTCCTCCCACCATAAACCTGGAGAACCCGGATCCGGCTTGCGATCTCGACTATGTTCCCCTCGTGAAGCGACCGGCGTCGATCACCTACGTCCTCTCGAACTCGTTCGGATTCGGCGGCACGAACGCCGCGCTGCTCTTCAAACGGTATGATTCCATGGCGGACAGTCGATGAACATTGCGGTCTGTGTCAAACAAGTCGTGACGCGTGAATGGCAGATTCGCCTGAACGACACGAAGAGCTGGATTCGGGACGAGGACGCCAGCCACGAGATGAACGAGCCGGACGCGTACGCGCTCGAAGAGGGGCTTCGCCTGAAGGAAAAGCATGGTGGCGACGTCGTCGTGTGCTCGGCCGGTTCCGCACGCGTGTCGCAAGTCATTCGTGAGGCGCTTGCGCGCGGCGCCGATCGGGCGATTCACGTCGAAGACGGCCGACTCGCGTCGGCCGACGCGTTCGCGGTGGCGTCCGCGCTCGCCTCGGCCGTTGGCGGCGAGAAGTTCGATCTCATCCTGACCGGCCTCCAGTCGGACGACCAGGGGTTCGCGCAAACCGGGGTCATCCTCGCCGAGCTGCTCGGCATGCCGCACGCGACGATCATCATGGACGTCCAGATCGCGGACGGCGCCTTGCGCGTCAAGCGAGAGCTCGAAGGAGGCTGGTTCCAGTGGCTCGGTATGCCGTTGCCTGCCGTGCTGACCATTCAAAGCGGCATCAACCAGCTGCGGTACGCGACCTTGAAGGGCATCATGGCGGCGAAGAAGAAAGAAATCCGGAAGGTGTCGGGACCCGCGCCCGCGCTGCAGCACCGGATCGTCCGCCTCTACGCTCCCGAGAAGGCGAAGCACACCCGCATGATCGGCGGGTCGGCTTCGGAAGCAGCGCGCGAGCTGGTGCGCGCGCTCCGCGACGACGCGCGCGCCCTCTAACCGTGCTTGCACGGCCTGAATGTGTGCACATGTGTCAACTTCGCCCGGGCCCCAAGGCGGCACCCGCGTTGGAATGGATGCCCAGCCCAGGCGGCTACTCGTCATTCCTGATTCGCCATGATTCTCGTCATCGCTGAACAGCGTGAAGGCGCGCTGAACCGCGCGTCCTGGGAGCCGCTGGTGCCGGCGCAGCAGTCCGGCGGGCCCGTGAAAATCGTGGTCATCGGCTCGAACGCCCGCCGCATCGCCGATGAGCTCGCCGTCGCCGCGGTCGCCGAGGTGCTGGCCCTCGAGCATCCGGCGCTCGACCCCTACACGCCCGACGCGTTTGTCCAGGCACTCGCCGAGGTCGTTCGGACGGAGCAGCCGGAATTCGTCTTCCTCCCGCACACCTATCAGACGCGCGACTTCGCGCCCAAGCTTGCCGCCCGGCTCGGATCGCCGATGGTCACCGACTGCGTGGCCGTGAAGCAGGAAGGCAACGGCCACGTGTACGTGCGCGCCCTGTTCCAGGGGAAGCTGAACGCGGATGTCGCTCTGCAGGGCGCGTTGCCGCACTTCGTCGCGTTTCAGGTCGGCGCATTCCGTCCGGACAACGTCAAGCAAGGGGCCGCGGCGGCTGCCGTGCGATCCGTCAACGTGGCGCTCGATGCCGTGTCGATCCGCCAGAAGCCCGAACCGCCCTTCAAGGAAGCGAAACACGTGGTCGACCTGTCACAGGCGGAGCGGATTGTCGCGGTAGGACGCGGAATCAAGGAACAGCAGCATCTGGCGTTGGCTGAACGGCTCGCGAGGGCGATTGGCGCGGAAATCGCCGCATCGCGCCCGATCTGCGACGCCGGCTGGCTTCCGATGGACCGCCAGATCGGCAGCTCGGGCCAAACCGTCGCGCCGAAGCTGTACATCGCCCTTGGCATCTCCGGCGCCATCCAGCACGTCGTGGGGACGAAAGGGTCGCGATCGATCGTGGCGATCAACAAGGATCCCGAAG
>JACPPN010000049.1 GCA_016190995.1 Acidobacteriota bacterium
CGAGGACGAGCGCCTGGCGGTCCGCTGATTCCCTCACAGGTTCGGACAAGCCATGGGGATCGGTCCCATCACGATTTTTGACAAGTCGGCGCTTGAGTGTCTGAGCGTCGATGGGGCGTGTCTCTTCGGGCATTTCTACCGCATCAACCTGACACCCGTCTTCTTCGTTGAGACTCGCAATTCTGAGCGATATTCACGCGAACCTGCCCGCGCTCGAAGCGGTGCTGGCCGACATCCAGGGTCGAACCGTCGATCGCGTGTGCTGTCTGGGAGACTTAGTCGGCTACGCGCCGTTTCCGAACGAAGTCGTCAACCGGATCAGGACCGACCAGATCCCCACGATTATGCGCAACTACGACGACGGCATGGGATTCGACCGCGACGAGTGTGGCTGTGCCTATCGCGACCCGACCGAAAAGGCACTCGGCGAGCGGTCGTTCGCCTATTCGAGGATCGCCCGATCTCGAGCGTCGAGCGGTTGGCACAGACCTCCAGTGCTGATGTGATCGTCTTTGGCCATGCGCATCGCCCGTACGCGAAGCGCGCCGGCGGCGTGTGGTTCGTGAACGTCGGCTCCGTCGGCAAACCGAAAGACGGCGATCCGCGGGCGTGCTACGTGCTCATGGACACGTCGCGACCAGAAGACGTCGAATTCGTGCGTGTCCCGTACCCGGTGGACATCATGGCGCACGCGATCCGCACGAGCGAGCTCCCGGACGAATTCGCCAAAGACATCGAAACAGGTGGCCACCCGGAACGCGTCTAGCAACGCGCGGCGCGGCAATCCGAAAGCTTCCGAGCCGCCACCGTCCGGCATCACGCGACGCGATTGCCCCATATAGGAATTCCTTCCAGTTCAGCGCGCCGGAACAGGCGCGGGGAACCAATGGCGTGTACCCGTACAGACCGCACACACCGACAACATCACAGGAACTTCGATTAACACGCCGACCACCGTGGCAAGCGCAGCGCCGGATTCCGGACCGAAGAGCGCGATGGCCGTCGCGACCGCCAGTTCGAAGAAGTTGCTCGCGCCGATCAGCGCGCCGGGCGCGGCCACGGCGTACTCAACCCGAAACAGCCGCATCAATCCATAGGCCAGTGACGCGTTGAAGTAAACCTGGATCAGAATCGGCACGGCGATCAGCGCGACGTGGAGCGTCTTCGTCGTGATGTTGTTCGCCTGGAACGCGAAGATCAGGACGAGTGTCGCCAGCAGGGCACCCATGCTGATCGGCGCAAACCGCGGGAGCAGCGTGTGTTCAAACCAGTCGCGACCTCTCCGCATGAACCACCGCCGCAGCAGGATGCCGGCGGTCAGGGGAATCACGATGAACACCACGACCGAGTACACGAGGACGGCAAACGGCACGTGCAATGATGACGTGCCGCTCACCAGGAAGCGGACGATCGGTGCGAAGAGCACGAGCATGAGCAAGTCGTTCACGGACACTTGCACGAGCGTGTACGCGGGATCGCCGTCGGACAGGTAACTCCAGACGAACACCATCGCGGTACACGGCGCCGCCGCCAGGATGATGGCCCCGGCGATGTACTGGTCGGCATCCGCCGGCCCAATCCATGGACTGAACAGGTACCGGAAGAACAGCCATGCGATGGCCGCCATCGAGAACGGCTTCACCAGCCAGTTCACGAACAGCGTGATGAAGAGACCACGCGGCCGGCGGCCGACATCGCGGATCGCGCCGAAATCCACCTTCATCATCATCGGCGTGATCATCAGCCAGATGAGCATGGCAATCGGCACGTTGATCTGGCTGCCCGCGCCGAACTCTAGGCTGCGGAGTATCGACGTGAAGGATGGGATCGCCGTACCGAGCAGGACGCCCGCCACCATGCACAGCCCAACCCAGAGACTCAGGTAGCGTTCGAAAACATTCAGGCGCTTTCGCGGGACACGGCTGGCGGGGAGTGCTGATGATGCGGCGACAACGGCAACGCGGTTCATGACGCGCTCATCGGACTAAGGCTGGAATTGCCATATCCGCCGAGCGACGCGCGAACTGCAGAAGTCGCTCGTGACCGATCGGCGCAGCCGGGTACCAAGGCACCCACGCGATCCGCGCCGCCCACTGATCGTGCACTTCGGCCAGGTATCGGTGTTCCCGAGCCCCCCGCTCGCGCAGAATCGGATCGCGGACCTCATCGCCCGCGAAACTCTGATTGACCACCCACGCAAAGGGTTCGATGCCTGCCCGCCGCAAGTCGTCCTGCAACTGTGCGGCTTCATGCACCGGCGTGGCCTCCGGAACGGTCACCAGAATCACCTTGGTGAACTGCGGATCTCGCAGCCGCGCCAGAAGATCGCGAACGGGATCGGGGACCTCGCTGTGCGTCCGTTCGACTTCGCGGTGGTACGCCTCGGCGGCATCGAGCAGGAGAATCGTGTGTCCCGTCGGCGCCGTGTCGAGGACCACGAAACCGTGCTCCCCTTCGGCAACGGTTCGCGCGAACGCGCGGAAGACCGCGATTTCCTCGGTGCACGGCGACCGAAGATCCTCCTCGAGGAGTTCGAGACCACGCGCCTCGAGCGTGCGGGCGGCGGATGCGACCACTTCGGTCGTGTAGGCGGCGATCTCTGCAGCCGGATCGATACGAGTGACGCGCAAACGGCGCACCGCGCCGCCGACGGCAGCGGCAACGTGGGCTGCCGGGTCGGTCGTGCTGAGGAGCACGTTATGGCCGCGCTCGGCGAGCTCCACGGCGATCGCTGCCGCGGTTGTCGTCTTGCCGACGCCACCCTTGCCCATCGTGAGGACCACGCCGTGACCCTGATGTTCGATGTGGTCTACCAACGCCGAGATCGGCGCCGGAAGCGCACGGACATCGTCACCGTCCAGAGTTCGCGGCACGTGGGTCGCACCTATGTCGCGGAAAACGCGTCGAAGGCTGTCGACACCAAGCGGAGCCCACCCCAGGAGTGGCACGTCGGTTCTGGGGAGCGCCGCCAGTCGCCCCGGCAGCGCCGCAAGCGCCTCACGCCCCCGCGCTTCAAGCGCGTTCGCGATTGGGTCGCTTCGGTCAGCCGCTTGGAAGACACCGTTGATGATGAGTCGCTGGTGCGTTACGCCCAGGTCTGCGAGCTCCGCGTTCGTGCGCGCGGCTTCGATAAGGGCCGCGGCATCCGGTCGGCTGACCAGGACAATCGTGGTGGTCGTGGGATCAGCGAGTGCTGTGAGACTCGCTCGGTACAGCTCCCCTTGCGCCTGCAGGCCGGAGACCGGCCCAAGGCACGAGGTGCCTGTGGTGTTGGCGTCGATGAAACCCGTCCAGGCAGCCGGCAGCTTGAGGAGGCGAAGCGTGTGACCTGTCGGCGCGGTGTCGAAGATGACGTGGTCGTAGCCCGCCGTCACCTCGGCGTTGCCGAGCAGCGCGGTGAACTGGTTGAACGC
>JACPPN010000050.1 GCA_016190995.1 Acidobacteriota bacterium
CCGCGCAGGCCGGGCAGGAAAAGACAGCGAGACAACGCCGTTCGGGAACGCACCACACCCGTGCGGGCGTCAACAGGGTGCGACCGGTGCGATGACCATGAGTCTGGTATCAGGCATGCGGGGCAATCGCCGCGTCCCGCAGGACGCCGCCCACCTCGATCTGCTGTCGCTCGTGCGTCAGATCATCCGGCGTCAACGCACGCTGCAGGATCGGGTGAGCGCAGCGGAAGAGGAAGGCGACTGCCTCGCGCTGGACCTCGAGGAGTTGCGCCGGCGGCTGGAGCGCGCGGCGCCCATCGATCGGTCACCCCTTCCCTCGCCGCGGCCGGGCCGTCGTCGCAGGCTGACCGCGAGCGACGAGCTGCGTCGGATCTCGGAGGCGGGCGCCTCGACGCTCGAGTGGAAGCGTCGGTCGGACGGCACCGTGTCGGTGCGCATCGATGGCGGCAGGGAATTCACGCTGCCGCCGCTTCTCGCCGACGTGCTGTCGGTCCTGGCGCATGACGACGAGCGCGGGACGGATGGATTCGTGAGATGGAAATCAATGCAGGAAGTTGGCAGCCTGCTCGAGCAGAAGATGGCCCGCAAGCTGTCGCGTCACGCGATTGCCCAGGCCGTCTACAGGCTCCGGAATGCGCTGTTCGACCGCGGCGGCGTGAATCCGTTCCTGGTGCAGTCGCATCGGCAGCTTGGCCTGCGATTCGCGCTGCGGCGCAAGGGCTCCCCCTCGGCGGACGCGCGCTCGACGTGAGAGGCAGTGATGGCGCACCTGTGGAAGGAGGATCCGGCTGAAGGGTGGATCCTCGTCCGTCTCGATCCCGATTCGGTGTTCTCCCTGGAGGAAATCGGCGCTTTGAGCCGTCACGCGGATCCTCCGCGCGCGTTTCTGACCTTGGCGCGGAGCAGCAATCAGCCGACGTGGGTCGTGATTGCCGAGCCCTCCGCTGGGCTTCTGGTGAATGGCGTCCCGGCCGAACTCGGCATTCGCGTCTTGTGCGACCGGGACCAGATCACCTGCGGCCAGGCGTGCACGTTCTTTTCAATGGAGACGCTTGCCGAGATTGAACCACTGCCCGACGAAGGCCGTCGGCTGCGCTGCCGGCGCTGTCAGCAGACCATTGAGCCGGGCACTCCGGCAGTCAGGTGTCCCCGGTGCGGCATCTGGCATCACCAGTCGGAAGACCTGCCGTGCTGGACGTATGCGGAGAACTGCGCGTTGTGCTCGCAACCGACGGATCTTTCCGGCGGCTTCGCGTGGACGCCATTCATGCTGTGAGCGCGCGCGTCTCGGAAATGGCGATGAAACGACTCGTCGTGATTGGCGCCGGCGGCAACATCGGTTCGCACCTGGTTTCCCATCTCGCCCGCATGCCCGCTGTGGGCGAGGTCGTCCTCGTGGACGGCGATCGCTACGAAGCCGCGAACCTGTGGACGCAGAACATCGAGCGGCGCGACGCGGGACGCCTCAAGGTCCATGTGCAGCGCGATCGGCTGCGAGCCATCAATCCAAAGGTGCGTGTGGACGCGGTTGCGAAGTGGGTCGAACAGCTGCCGCCCGGCCTTGCGGCCGCCGACGTGGTGCTCGCGTGCCTCGACTCGCGTCGATCGCGCCAGTACGTCAACGAGATGGCCTGGCGGATGGGCACGCCGTGGATCGATGCCGGCATCGAGCCGGGCGGCATGCTCGCGCGCGTCAACGTTTACGTACCGGACGCCCAGGCGGCATGCCTCGAATGCGCATGGGACGAGCGCGACTACGCGCGTCTCGAGCAGAGCTATCCGTGCACCGGCCGCGAGGAGGTCGCGTCGACGGCCGCGGCGTCGTTCCTGGGCGCGGCTGCGGCCGCGCTCCAGGCGAGCGAATGCGCGAAGGCGCTCACCAACGATCCGACGCTCGCGGCAGGCCGCCAGGTCGTCCTCGATTTGCGGCATCACCGCGAGTTCGTCATGTCGCTCCGGCAACGCGAGACCTGCCGCATGAGTCATGAGGTCTGGGGGCGCGCGGCTTTGAGCAACTGCGACCTGGCGTCGCCCCTTGCAGACGTTGCGCGATTCGCCCGCGGGATCGCGCCGGATCTGCGGCTCGAGGTGTACAGAAAACGTCTGGTTCGCGGCGCGCGGTGTTCGGCATGTGGCCGCGAGGTGTCGGATTGGCGATTCGTCGCCAATCGCACGGCGGACATGCAGTGCCCCGCGTGCGGTGGGCGCATGCGGTTCGGGTTCCACGCGATCGATCTCCTGACGCCGACCGAGGTCATTTCGATGGGCTCTCGAACCCTCGAGAAGCTCGGTCTGCAGGCCGGCGACGTCCTCCTGCTTCGGGCCGGCGCTCGATCGCGACGCCTTCTGGTGTGCGACTCGCGAGACCGAAGCGGCGCGCGCCGACGGGCACCTCGCCAGTAGAGCAGGTGTGGGTGGAGGCGGACGTGCCTGCGGGCGAGCGACGGCGGACGCGGTGATGACTGTGACGTGGCGTGAAGGGATCCGTGGATTTCGCGAACCCCAGTTGCAAAGCCGCCCGGGGGCGCGCCCGGACCGCGGTGATTGAGGACGAGGTTGACGGTGCGACGCGAGGAGCGTGGTGAGATGGTTGCGATGGGGAAGGACAGGATCCTCGAGCTGTTTCTGGAAAGGCAGCATGACGAGGCCGCAGCACTCACGGCTGCGAGCGACCTGGTTTCCGTTCAGCCGCTCGGCGGCCCGCTCTCGACGCGTTATATCGTTCACTTCCGGTGCACGGGGCTCGTCGAAGCCGCCCCCGGAACCATCGAGGAGGCGAATGGCTTCGCGGTCGGGGTGTGGTTCGCGCCCGACTACGTCCGGCGTGCGGATCCCTGGCAGACGCTGACGTGGCTGGGGCCTCACAACGTGTTCCACCCGAACATCAGCGGGACCGCCGCGCTGATTTGCATCGGCCAGATCACACCGGGGACGCCGCTCGTCGACCTCGTCATGCGGTGTTTCGAGGTGATCACGTTCAAGAAGGTCACCATGCGCGAAGACGACGCGCTGAACAAGGGGGCGTGCGCCTGGGCACGCGAGCACCAGGCGCGGTTTCCAATCGACGCGCGGCCGCTGAAGCGGCGCGCGATCACCATCTCGGTGCGGCCCGTGAATGGAGGCTCCGACGGTGCGGTCATGGCTCGAATCGACTGATCTGGTGTCGGGCATCCTGCTCGATCGGACCGGCGATTCGGTCCGGGCAGGTAGCCGGTGGGGCTTCGCGCTCAGGAACGGCGAGACGTACGAGGCGGACGCCTGCGTGACGAGCGACTGGCTCACCTTCTCGGTGCGGCTGCCGTCGCGACTCTGTGATCGGCCGGCATTCGCGTGGCTCGAGATCGCGTCCCACTTCGACGGGCGCGCGCGCCTGGCTCTCCCGGGCTCGCGCCATCTCGCGGCCAGGGTCGATCTCGCGGCGCGCGATGACGCGGATCCGCTCGAGAAGCGCATCGACGATGCGTGCGCCGCGCTGCTCGATGCGGTGGGGCTGATCGAGGCCGATGACGCGTCGTCTCTGGGGCGGGCCGTCGCATCTCCGTCGTGGGTCACGCAGGCCGGCGCGGTCATATCGGACATCGTCTCGCTCGCGGTGGAAGCCGGCTGGCAGGTGTCGCAGCGGGAACACAGGACGCTCGTGGTGCTTCCCGGTCGGCGAGGGGTTCACCATGCTGACGTGGCGATGGTTGGGCCGGGCCTCGCGATCCGGGTGCCGCTCGCGCGTGAGCTTGCGGCATGGTCCGGCGTCTCGAAAGACGCGCTCGCCGTGCTGCTGCTCAGCGTCTGCGGCTCTGTTCCGATGGTTCGCGCGTGGCACGACCGGGAGAAGGGGCAGGCGGGGCTTTCGGTTGGCTGGGCGGTCCCGCCCTCGCCGGAGCTGCTCGTGGGCGGTCTGGAGGCCGTGACGGTCGGTTGCGACGCGTGCGCGCCCGAATCGGCCGCGCTGGCGGACGACCTTCTGGCCGAACGGTATCTGGTGTCTCGCGGATGGCCGCCGCAGACATGCGGCATGGGCGATGGAATGGATTCAGAAGAGGAGTGAACGATGAGCGCAGTCGAGACGATCGATCTGGGGTTCGAAGTGAGCGACGTATCGGGTCAAAAGCTGCACAGCGTCAGCAACGTGCCGTCCGACGCGACCGTCGGAGAGCTGGTCGAAGCGCTTCTGTCGCAGATGAAACTGCCGCAGAACGATCCATCGGGCCGGCCCCTCACGTATCACGCGCTGCTCGAGCGAGAGGGACGCCACCTGCATGCGGCGGAGAAAGTTACCGACGCCGTGCAGGCAGGCGATCGCGTGGTCTTGCAGCCGAACATCGATGCGGGGTTGGGGGCGAAACAACGAGTTGTGAGCTCTGAGTTGTGAGTTGTGAGTTCTGAGTCACGACTCATGACTCAAGACTCAAGACTCAAGACTTCGAGACACTGGTATCGAGTACACGGGTCTCATCGAGCGCCGCAATACGTGTCCTGAGGACCTTCACCGATGGAGTGCAAGTACCGGTTTGTACTCGAGCTGCGCAAAAGCGACGACATCCTCGCCGGCGTGGCCGAGGTCGAGCCTGACTGGGAACCGGCGCGCGAGTGGGCGCTCTTCCAGGCCCTGCGCGCGGGCGAGGCGGCGCCGTTGGGCTGTGCGGCGCTCGAGCCGCTGTGGCACGGGGCGTTTGGGGCGCCGTTCATCGGCGGGTTTCGCGTCATGGTGGCGCGGGACGGACGCGCGCCCCTCGGCATCGACGTGCCAGCGCGCTATTTCGCGGCGCTTGCGTCACTCGCGTCATCGGCCCTCGTGCGAAACGGAAAACTCCAGGAGGGTGAGACGTTCCAGTATCGCGTTGCCGCGGTTCCCGTCGAGCCCGACAGCGCCTCGGATGCCCCTCGCTTTACGGTTCGAGCCGTTCCGAAGGCGCTCGAGGTCCGGTCGCGCACCACTGACGAGCTGCGACAGGGCGCCGTGGCGTTCGGAGCCCCGCAGCAGGGCGACTGTCCCGTCTTCATCCCGCGGGAGACGCTGCTGGAGGTGGCGTATTTGACGCGCAGCGCGGGTGCGCGGGAAACAGGCGGCGTGCTCGTGGGTCACGTGTCGCGCGATTCGGCGACCGAAGACCTGTTCATCGAGGTCACGGCGCAGATCCCGGCACTTCACACGACGGCGGACGCGACGAGCCTGCGTTTCACGTCGGACACCTGGACGGCCGTGCGCGCCGCGCTGGCGTTGCGCCGCCGGCACGAACTCATGCTCGGCTGGTGGCACTCGCATCCGGCGACGCATTGGTCGGAGTCGGTCAAGGTCGACGAGGCGAACGCGGTCAGCCTCGGGTTTCTCAGCCAGGACGATCGCCTGGTGCATCGCACCGTGTTCGCGCCTGCGCACACCGTAGCGCTCGTGATGACCACGCTTTCGAGTGGCGATGTCAGCGCGGCGTTGTTCGGCTGGCGGGAAGGACTGCTCGCACGCCGGGCGTTTTCCGTGACGACGACGCCGGATGCGACGGGCGAGACGATTGTCGGAGCGGATGCTGGTGCGCTGAAGACGTAGAAGAGGAGCCCATGCTTTCCAGATCGCGAACAAGTGCCGACGTCGCCGCGATTCTGACGCGACTCGTGACGACTGGCGAGGATGCGCCGTCGGTCGAGGAAAAGGTTCAGCTGCTCGGGGCGGCCCGCGCGCAGTCGCCCGAGGCGGCAGCGCAGCTCGACGAGGCGCTCGTCCAGGAGGTGTTGCGCCTGCGGGGCGGCCTCGAAGACGCCGGACACGCGCAAGCGCGACTGCGCGAGGTCCTCCGCAAACTGACGGCGGAGCCGTGGCACCCGGCGATCTTTCTGGGAGTCCACGAGATCGAGGACCGCGAGCTCGCCATTGTCCTCCACGACAGGAGCCATCGAGTGGTCTCGATTGCCGAGGGAGTGGATGTGTACGCACTCGAGGTCGGCGCCGAAGTGCTGCTCAGCGCGGACCAGAACGTCATTCTCGCGGTGTCGCCGTTCAACATGCGCGCTTACGGCGAAACGGCGGATTTCGTGCGCTACCTGGCGGATGGACGCCTGCTGCTCCGGTCGCGCGACGAGGAATTCGTGACCCGGGCGGCCAGCCGGCTCGACGGCGTGCGCCTCGACCGGGGGGCACAGGTCCGCGTCGACCGGCAAGCTTGCCTGGCGTTCGAGACGATCGAGCGACCGCTCGACAGCAGCCTGTTTCTGGAAGAGACGCCGCCACAGACCTTCGACGAGGTCGGCGGTCTCGACCAGCAGATCGACGAATTGCAGCAGGCGATCCGCCTGCACGTGTTCCACCCGGACATCGCGCGAGAGTATCAACTGGCTCGCGTCGGCGCCGTGCTGCTCGCGGGGCCGCCGGGAACGGGCAAGACGATGCTGGCGCGCGCGCTCGCCAACTGGCTCGCGAGCCTCTCCCCGAGCGGACGGGCGCGGTTCATGAACATCAAGCCGGCAGCGCTTCACAGCGAGTGGTACTCGCGCAGCGAGGCGAACTATCGACAGGCGTTTCAGCTCGCGCGTGAGGTCGGCGCGCGGGAGCCGCAGGTGCCCGTCGTCATGTTCTTTGACGAGATCGACTCGATCGGCGGCGTGCGCGGCCACGGCGTCATGCGGGTGGACGATCGCGTCCTAACCGCGTTCATGACCGAGCTCGATGGCCTGGAGTCGCGCGGCAACATCCTGGTCGTAGCGGCGACGAACCGGCGCGACACGCTCGATCCCGCGCTGCTCCGACCAGGGCGTCTCGGCGATCTGATGATCGACGTGCCGCGGCCCGATCGACGTGGCGCCCGCGCAATCCTCGCGAAACATCTCGGCTTCGACGTGCCGTACGCGGAGATCGACGGTGCGTCGTCCGAGGGCGCAGCGCGCCAGCTGGCGATCGAGTCGGCCATCGCCCGGATCTACGCACCCAATGCGGAAGGGGAGCTAGCGACCCTGACGTTCAGCGACGGGCGCCGGCGGCCCGTGCTCGCGCGGGATCTGGTGAGCGGCGCCAACCTCGCGAACATCGCCGCCAGGGGTAAGCGGCTGGCCGCCGTGCGCAGGGTGCGGACCGGTGAACGGGGCCTTCGCCTCGACGACATGTGGCGGGCCGTGAGCGCCGAGCTCGACACGCTGGTGTCGGCGCTCAGCCCGGCGAATTGCCGGCAGCACCTGACGGATCTGCCGCAGGACCTCGAGATCCGGCGCGTCGAGCGGACCGAACGAGGCGTGCGACAGCCGGAACGTCGTCGGGTTGTCGCCTAGTCACGAAGCTTCGTCGCTCCGCCTCCGGGGCCTTCACGCGGCGGTTTGAGGCGGAGCTTCGTGACGCGCCAGTGGAGGAAATCGGATCGTGACTGAACATCGAGTCCCCAAGATCTGTGGTGCCGACGTGGAGCTCGGCAACTTCATTGCCGGCGAGCCCGGCCTGTCCGGCAGCGGCGCCCTGGCGGCGCGCGCGTTGCTCCGCGAATTCGACGGCGTCGACTGGCGGCGCGTGTATCTCGCGAGGGGCTGCAATTGTCCCGTGTGCCGTGAGCGCGCGGGGCGCGGGGCGAGCGGTGCGAGGGACCTCGCCTCGAACGCGGGCGTTTCTGACGCCCAGGACTGGGGCCGCAAGTTCTTGCCGGCCAACGGCGGCTGCGTCTACATCGACCTCGACCATCTCGAGATCTGCCTGCCCGAGGTGGCGAGCGCGTTCGACTACGTCGCGGCGTGGCACGCGATGCTACGCCTGACACGCAAAGTCATGTGTCGCGCGAATGCGCGCCGCGAGCCGGACGGCCCAATCACCGTGCTCGTCAACAACTCGGACGGGTGCGGGAACTCGTACGGCGCGCACCTGAACATGCTGATCAGCCGCCGCGCGTGGGACAACATCTTCACGCGGAAGATGCATTACCTGCTGTACCTCGCCGCGTTCCAGGCGTCGAGCATCGTCATCACCGGTCAGGGGAAGGTGGGCAGCGAGAATGGAATGCCACCGGCCGACTTCCAGATTTCTCAGCGTGCCGACTTCCTCGAAACTTTGACGGGCGTCCAGACGACGTTCCGGCGCCCGATCGTGAACAGCCGTGACGAGCCTCTGTGCGGAAACGGCTATGAAGACGAGCACGCGACCGTGTCGGACCTGGCGCGGCTGCACGTGATCTTCTACGACAGCACGCTGTCGCACGTCGCGACGCTCCTGAAGGTCGGGACGTTTCAGATCGTGACCGCCATGATCGAGGCGGGGCGGGTGAACGCTCGGCTGGCGCTCGAGGATCCACTGGAGGCCGTCGCGCTGTGGAGTCGCGATCCAAACCTGTCCGAGTGCGCGCGCACGATCGACGGCCTGGACGTGACTGCCGTCGATCTGCAGGTCCGGTTCCTCGAAGAGGCGCGCCGGTTCGTCGACGATGGCGGGTGCGAGGGTCTCGTGCCCCGTGCGGGTGAGATTCTCGATGTGTGGCAGGATACGCTCACGAAGCTCCACGACGGCGACCTGGATGCGTTGAGCCGCCGGCTCGACTGGGTCCTGAAGCTACGTGTGCTCGAAGGGGTCAGACATCGACATCGACTCGACTGGCGATCGCCGCAGCTGAAGCATCTCGATCATCTGTTTTCGAGTCTCGATGACAGGGACGGGTTGTATTGGCAGTACGAAGCGCGCGGCTTGACCGACCCGGTGGCGACAGCGGCCGACATCGCGCATTTCGAAACCGAGCCGCCGTCCGATACCCGCGCCTGGACGCGGGCGATGTTGCTCCGCGCATGCGCGGATTCCATCGAACTGGTGGACTGGGATCGCGTCGCGATCAGGCCGATTGTCGAGCGGGGATGGGAGCCCCGGCGCACGGTGTGGCTGCTCGATCCGTCGGGCTCGACGCGGGACGAGCGTGAGCACGCCTTCACGGCGCCCAGCGACGTCGATTTGCTCGACGCGCTGGATGCCACGACGTTTGGCATCAGAGGCGGTGTCCAGCTCGCCGGGTCGTCCGAAAACCTGGCGCGCGAATGGACGAGGGCACCGCGAGATGCGCCTACTAGGAGCCCGTTCAGGGTTACTCAGACGGGCTCGTAGCGAAGCTTCGCCTCAAACCGCCGAGTCGGAAGGCGAACCTTCGCTACTA
>JACPPN010000003.1 GCA_016190995.1 Acidobacteriota bacterium
GACGTAGAGCAGGTTCTTCGCGTCGTACTCGAACTCCACCCACGACCCGCGGTACGTGATGATCTGCGCGATGTACAGCGTCTTGTCTTCGGAGTGGAAGAACGCGCCGGGCGAGCGATGGAGCTGCGAGACAATGACGCGCTCGGTGCCGTTGATGATGAACGTGCCGTTGTCCGTCATCAACGGGATGTCGCCGAAGTAGCCCTCCTGCTCCTTGATGTCGCGAATCGTCTTGACGCCGGTCTCCGGATCCTTGTTCCAGACCACGAGCCGGATCGTGACCTTGAGCGGCACGGCGTAGGTCATGCCGCGCTCCTGGCACTCATCGACGTCGTACTTCAGCTTCAACCCGACCGTCGTCCCGCAGATCTCGCAGACGTCGCCGCGCGCTTCGTTGGGACGGCCACACCGCGGACACAGCACCTCGTGCTCGCCGTACGGATCCGCCACCAGGGTCGTGCCGCAGTTGACGCAGGGCTTCCGCAGGTGGTGCAGTCCGGAGAGCCGGCCGCACTTGCACTCCCAGTTGCCGATCGAGTACTCGATGAACTCGAGCGAGGAGTTCTCACGGAAGTCGCTGATCGGGAAGACGGACTTGAACACCGACTGCAGCCCGGCGTCGTCGCGCTCGGAGGGCAGGCGGTTCATCTGGAGAAACCGCTCGTACGACTTCTTCTGGATCTCGATGAGGTTCGGGATCGGAATCGTCGTCCTGATTTTCGAAAAGTCGATGCGTTCGCGGTAGACGTTCTTGGGAAGGCTATACATGCTGAGAAGACCCTCGGGATTCGGGGTTCGCGCATCGGAACTCAGGGTCTTGATCCCGCGCGGCGAACACCCGGGCTACGTTGTGGCCATGAGCCGGCGGACAAGACTGGGGATTCAGGCCCCCGGATTCCGAATCCCGAATCCCCAGTCCCGAATCCCTATTTGATTTCGACCTTCGCGCCGACCTCTTCGAACTTCTTCCGGATGGCTTCCGCTTCTTCCTTCGGGATGCCTTCCTTGATCGGCTTCGGGGCGCTTTCGACCAGGTCCTTCGCTTCCTTCAACCCGAGGCTGGTCACTTCGCGCACGACCTTGATGACGTTGATCTTCTTGGCGCCCACGTCGGTCAGGGTGGCCGTGAACTCGGTCTTCTCCTCGACGGGCGCGGCCGCGCCGGCGCCCGCACCGGCCACCATGCCCGGCATCGCCATCGGGACCGCGGCCGCGGCGGAAACGCCGAGCTCCTGCTCGAGCGTCTTCACCAGCTGCGAGAGCTCGAGCACGGAAATGTTCTTGATGTAGTCGATCACTTGCTGCTGCGTGACTTCGGCCATTGTGTTCTCCAGTACTTAGCTTGCGGTGGGGCCCCACCCCCACCGCCTGCCACCGCTCGCATCCGCTCGCGGCGCTGATTCCGCCCACGATCCGCTCAGTGAACGGCGCGGGGCCACCTCCACCGCCTGCCACCGCGCGCATCCGCTCGCGGCGCTAATTCCGCCCACGATCCGCTCAGTGAACGGCGCGGGGCCACCCCCACCGCCTGCCACCGCTCGCATCCGCTCGCGGCGCTCGTTCCGCCAACGATCTACGCCGGCGCCCCCTCGCTTCTCTTCTTCTCAACCTGCGCCAAAACGCTCAACAGATCGCGGGGCGCGGCGTTGAGCACGCCCAGCAGCTGCACCATCGGGGCCTGCAAGACGAAGAGGAGCTTCGAGTACAGCTCCGGCTTCCCGGGGAGCCTGGCGAGCTCGCCCACCTCGGCTGCGTGGATGCGGCGCCCCTGAACGACCGCCGCCTTGATCTGCAACGCGGGCGTCGTCTTGGCGAAGGTCGTGAGCACTTTCGCGAGCGCCACCGGATCCTCGCCGGCGTAGGCAACCGCCGTCGTCCCCTGGAAGAATTCCGACAAGGACTCGAAGGGGGTCCCCTTCAACGCACGGCGCGCCAGCGTGTTCTTGACGACGCGATACTGCCCGCGAACCGAGCGCACCTGACGCCGCAGCGCGGTAACCTCGGGGACCTTGAGCCCGCGATAGTCAACGAGGACGGCACTCTCCGTTCCGGCGAACGCCTCCTCGAGCGTTTCAAGTTCTGTCGCTT
The DNA here is from genome assembly GCA_016190995.1 of Acidobacteriota bacterium. Lineage (GTDB taxonomy): Bacteria > Acidobacteriota > Vicinamibacteria > Vicinamibacterales > JACPPN01 > JACPPN01. The sequence goes on from JACPPN010000003.1 coordinate 2,089, forward strand.
TGTCGGCTCTGCTGACGGCCATTAGCACGATCCTTGTCGAGATTCGGGATTCGGGATTCGGGGTTCGGGGTTGAGGTTCGAGATTTCCCGAATCCCGAATGTCAAGTCCCGAATCCCGAGATCAGTGTTTCGTCGCTTCCACCGTGGCCGTGTCGATCGAGACGCCCGGCCCCATGGTCGATGAAATCGTGATGCTCCGCAAAAACTTGCCCTTCGCCGCCGCCGGCTTCGCTTTGATGACGCTGTCGAGGAGCGCCTGCGCGTTGTCGATGAGCGACTGCGTCGGGAACGACACCTTGCCGATCGGTGCGTGAATGATGCCGGTCTTGTCGACGCGGAACTCGACCTTGCCCGCCTTGATCTCGCGCACGGCCTTGCCGATCTCGAATGTGACGGAGCCGGTCTTCGGGTTCGGCATGAGGCCGCGCGGCCCGAGAATCTTTCCGAGACGGCCAACTCCGCGCATCATGTCGGGCGTCGCGACCACCGCGTCGAAGTCCATCCAGCCGCCCTGGATCTTCTCGACCATCTCCTCGCCGCCAACGACATCGGCACCGGCCTGTTCGGCTTCCTTCTGCTTCTCGCCACCCGCAATCGCCAGCACGCGCTTGCTCTTGCCGAGACCGTGCGGCAGCACGACGGTGCCACGCACCATCTGGTCCGCGTGCTTCGGATCGACGCCGAGCCGCAGGGCGACTTCGACGGTCTCATCGAACTTCGCGAACTTCACTCTCTGAACGAGCGGAACGGCCTCAAGAATCGTCTGAGGCTTCCCGGGAACCTGCGCCTTGGCGGCGGCGAACTGCTTGCCTCTGTTCGGCATGTGATCCTCGGTGGTCCGAGCGGGCGCCCGATGAGCCCTCCCACTGAAACGGTCGACTGTAGACTGTCGACTACTGAATAATGTCCAATCCCATCGATCGCGCTGTTCCCGCGACCGTCTTGATTGCCGCCTCGAGGCTCTCAGCGTTCAGATCGGGCATCTTGGTCCGGGCGATCTCCTCGACCTGCTTGGCCGTCACCGTCCCGACCTTGGCCTTGTTGGGTTCCGCGGATCCCTTCGCGATGTTCGCGGCTCGCTTGAGCAGCACGGCCGCCGGCGGCGTCTTCGTGATGAAGCTGTAGCTGCGATCGGCGTAAATCGTGACGACGACCGGGATGATGAGCCCTTCCTGGCCCGCGGTCTTCGCGTTGAAGTTCTTGCAGAAGTCCATGATGTTCACACCGTGCGGACCGAGCGCGGTCCCCACCGGGGGCGCGGGTGTTGCCTTGCCCGCAGCAATCTGGAGCTTCACCATGGCCTGGACTTTTTTCATGTGGTCAGATCTTCTCCACCTGCAGGAAATCGAGCTCGACCGGCGTCGCACGGCCGAAGATCGTCACCATGACCTTCAGGGTGTTCTTGTCGAGATTCACGTCGTCCACGACGCCGTTGAAGCCGGTGAACGGGCCCTCGTTGATTCGGACCTGATCGCCCCTGTCGAAGGTGTACTTCGGCTTCGGCTTCTCGGCCGCCATTGTCACCTGCTGGAGGATCTGATCGACCTCCTCCCGCGTAAGCGGCGTCGGCTTCGCGCCGGCGCCGACGAAGCCGGTCACCTTCGGCGTGTTCTTCACGACGTGCCACGCGTGATCGGACATGTTCATCTCGACCAGGATGTAGCCGGGGAAGAACCGCTTCGAGCTCACCACCTTCTTGCCGGCGCGCATCTCGACGACGTCTTCGGTCGGGATGAGGATTTCGCCAATCTCGTCCTGCAGGCCGTAGGCCTGGACGCGCTGCGCCAGGGACTCGGCGACCTTCTTCTCGAAGCCCGAGTAGGTATGCACGATGTACCACTGCTTGGTGCTGACGTCGGTCATTGCTCACTCGCGGGGACCCCATGCACCCCGCTCACCCTCTCGCTCCACTTGCGGGGGCCCCGTCGCCCCACGCCGCTCACACCGCCCCGAAGTACTGGAAGACCCGCGTCACGATCGTGTTCAGTACCCAATCGAGGCCGAACAGATACAGCCCGAAAAAGATTGAGGTGAGGATCACCACGAAGGTCGTCGCGTAGACTTCCTTGCGCGACGGCCACGTGACGCGCTTCATCTCGTTGCGGACCTCCGACAGAAACGACCGCGACCGGCTCCACCAGCCGGTCACGGCTTCGGCGGGGTGAAACTTTTCGAGCATCGCATTCATGTGTTGTCTACCTGCCGGCAGTCCGTCCCCCTCGTTCGCGTGGCAGGCCAGGAGGGGCTCGAACCCCCAGCCCCCGGTTTTGGAGACCGGTGCTCTACCAGTTGAGCTACTGGCCTACATCGTTGCGTTCAGATTGCAATCTGCGATTACTTCGTCTCCCGATGCGTCGTGTGCGCCCGACAGGCCGGACAGAACTTCTTCATCTCCAGCCGCTCGGTCGTCTTCTTCTTGTTCTTGGTCGTGCTGTAGTTGCGCCGCTTGCACTCGTTGCACGCCAGGGCGATGATGTCGCGCATTGGTGATCCTGTCGGTCAACGGTCACCCGTCGAGAGTCAAGGGTGCCGGAAGATGCCCCTCGGCCAACCGCACGGTCGACCGTCGAGGGTCAACCGTCGGTTGTCGACTGACTACTGAACGATCTCCGTGATCGTCCCCGCCCCAACCGTGCGTCCGCCTTCACGGATGGCGAAGCGGGCGCCTCTCTCGAGCGCGACGGGCGTCATCAGCTCCGCGGAGATGGCCGTGTCGTCTCCGGGCATCACCATCTCGACGCCGTCAGGCAGGTGCAGCGATCCCGTCACGTCGGTCGTACGGATGTAGAACTGCGGACGATACCCGTTGAAGAATGGCGTGTGCCGTCCACCCTCCTCCTTCGTGAGGATGTAGACCTGCGCCTTGAACTTCGTGTGCGGCGTGATGGATCCAGGCTTTGCGAGCACCTGGCCTCGCTCCACTTCGTCCTTTTCCGTGCCGCGCAGCAGCACGCCGATGTTGTCGCCCGCCACGCCCTCGTCGAGCAGTTTGCGGAACATCTCGACGCCGGTGACGATCTTCTTCTTGGTCGGGGCGAATCCGACGATCTCCACTTCCTCCCCCACCTTCACCTTGCCGCGATCCACGCGACCGGTCACGACGGTGCCACGGCCGGAGATCGAGAACACGTCTTCGATCGGCATGAGGAAGGGCTTGTCGACTTCGCGCTGTGGCAGCGGCACGTACTTGTCGAGCGCTTCCATCAGCTCGAGGATGCCCTTCTCGGCATCGGCGTCCCCCTGAAGCGCCTTGAGCGCCGACACGCGAATCACCGGCACGTCATCGCCGGGGAAGCCATAGACCTTCAGCAGGTCGCGCACCTCGAGCTCGACGAGATCGAGCAGCTCGGGGTCATCGACCGCGTCGACCTTGTTGAGCGCAACCACCAGGCACGGAACGTCGACCTGACGGGCCAGCAGCACGTGCTCCCGAGTCTGCGGCATCGGGCCATCGGAGGCGCTGACCACGAGGATCGCGCCGTCCATCTGGGCCGCGCCCGTGATCATATTTTTGATGTAATCGGCATGGCCCGGAGCGTCCACGTGGGCATAGTGC
>JACPPN010000051.1 GCA_016190995.1 Acidobacteriota bacterium
CCTTCCAGCTTGAAATCGATGATGCCCAGCCGTCCCTTTGGCTTCAAGGATCGGGCGGCGTTGCCGAGTAACGTGAGCGGTGCCTCTATCTCGTGGTACGCATCGACGATCAGGATCGCGTCGAGGCGCCCGATAGGCAAGCGCGGGTCATCCGGAGCTCCCAGGATTGTTCGCACGTTGTGCAGCCCTTCGCGCTGCACCCGGCGGTCGATGGCTTCGATCATCTGCCGCTGAATGTCTTCCGCGTACACCAGCCCGTTCGGCCCGACGCGTCGCGCGAGCCGAATCGTGAACCAGCCGCCGCCTGCGCCGACATCCGCGACTTCGCTTCCGTCCGCGATGCCAAGCGCATCCATGATCTGATCCGGCTTCTGCCACGCGTCGCGATCGGGTCCTTCCAGCAACCCGAGATCCTGGGGCGGGAACAGCCGTCCATGTCGCGCGCGCTCTTGAGCCGCCGGCGCCCGGATCGTGACGGCCACGGTCAAACACGCTGCCACGGCTATCCGCATCACAACGATTCGTCCTCTCGGCCAGGCACGCCGGGGCTCGTCATCACCTCGGGTGAAAGAATCCGGTCGAGCTCGGCCGCGTTCAACAAGCCGCGCTCCAGTACGAGGTCACGGATCGGACGGCCGGTGGCAACGGAGGTCTTGGCAAGCTCCGCCGTCATGGCGTAACCGATGTACGGGCTCAGCGCGGTGGCGACCGCGGTGCTCCGATCGAGCAGTTCGCGACATCGCGCCGCGTTCGCCGCGATACCCTCGACACACCGGGTCCGCAAGACGACCATCGCCTGCGTCAGGATCTTCGCCGCATGAATCGCATTCCAGGCGATGACCGGCATCATCACGTTCAGCTCGAGCTGGCCCGCCTCACTTGCGATCGCGACGGTCTGGTCGCAGCCCATCACCTGGTAACAGACCTGGTTCACCATCTCCGGCACTGATGGGTTGACCTTGCCGGGCATGATCGACGATCCCGGCTGGACCGCGGGAAGGGCGATTTCCGCGAGGCCGGCGCGCGGTCCCATGCCGAGCAGCCGAAGATCGCTCGCGACCTTTCCGAGCTCGACGGCCAGCCGCCGCAGCGCGCCGGAATACGCGAGCACGTCTCCCATGCTCTGCGTCACGGAGAACATGTTGCTGGCGGGCCGCAGCTCATATGACGTATAGCGGCTCAGGTTCGCGGCGGCGAGCTGCGCGTACCTGGTGCCCGCATTCAGCCCCGTTCCGACGGCCGTGGCCCCGAGGTTCAGCTCATGGAGCCACGCCGACGCATGCGCCACCTCGTCGGCGCCCCGCCCAATGCAGCCAGCGTATCCCGAAAACTCCTGCCCGAGCGTAATCGGCACCGCATCCTGGAGGTGGGTTCGACCGGTCTTCAGCACATCGCGGAACTCCTCACTCTTTCTCGCAAGCGCAGCGGCCAGGTTCCCGGCGGCGGCATCGAGCCGGGGATGGCAGAGCAGCAACGCGATCCGGGTTGCGGCGGGGAAGACGTCGTTCGTCGATTGCCCCATGTTGACGTGATCGTTGGGATGCACCGCCGTGTACTGGCCCCGGGGATGCCCGAGGAGCTCCGCGGCGCGATTCGCGAGAACTTCGTTCGTGTTCATGTTGTGCGAGGTGCCGGCGCCGGCCTGATACACGTCGACCACGAACTGGTCGCGCAGGTGCCCTTGCAGGATCTCATCCGCCGCCCGGACGAGGGCGTCACCGACGTCGTGCGGGAGACGTCCGAGCGCCACGTTCGCTTCGGCGGCCGCCTTCTTGATCAACACGGTCGCGACGACCAGCTCCTCGGAGGCGCGCAGCCCGCTGATGGGAAAATTCTCGACCGCCCGCTGCGTCTGGATGCCGTAGTACGCGTCCGCCGGAACAGGCAGCTCGCCAATAGGATCGCGCTCGATTCGGAAAGCCATATGTCAGGCAGGAGGCCGACGCTCGTCGGGCCCGATGAGGCAACACGCGGGTCGCAAAGCATTATACTTCCTAGCATGCTGCCTTCATTCTTCGACAGTATGCTTCAACTCATCACCCGGACCTCGTCAGATCTGCCTCCCGATGTGCGCGCCGCGATGGGCGCCGCGGTCGTGATCGAGCCGTCAGGCACGCGTTCCGCCCAGGCGCTGGCCATCATTGCGGAAAACATCGATCAGGCTGCGGCGGCCGAAGGTCCGATCTGCCAGGACACCGGCATGCTCACCTTCGAAATCAACGTGCCTGTCGGCGTGAACCAGATCTGGATGCGCGATCGGATCCGCGCGGCTGTCGCGGAAGCCACGCGACGAGGGAAGTTGCGCCCGAATTCGGTCGACTCGATCACCGGCGCGAACTCCGGCGACAATCTCGGTCCGGGTACGCCCATCATCCACTTCGAGCAGTGGCCGGAAGACGCCGTCGAGGTTCGACTGCTGCTGAAGGGCGGCGGCTGCGAGAACATGAACGCTCAGTACTCGCTGCCCGCCGAGCTCCCGCATCTGGGACGCGTGGACCGAACGCTCGACGGCGTACGTAAGTGCATCCTTCACGCGGTGTGGCAGGCGCAAGGCAAGGGCTGCAGTCCGGGCGCCGTGGGAGTCTGCATCGGTGGCGACCGCACGTCCGGATACTTGCACGCGAAAGCGCAGCTGTTCCGTACGCTCGACGACGTCAATCCGGATGAGCGGCTCGCGGGGCTCGAGCGAACGATCATGGACACGGTCAACGGACTCGGGGTCGGGACCATGGGATTCGGCGGGGACGTTTCGCTCATCGGCTGCAAGATCGGGGCAGTCAACCGGCTGCCGGCCTGCTTCTTCGTGTCGGTCGCCTACGACTGCTGGGCGTTTCGTCGCCTGGGAGTCCGGCTCGATACCCGCACGGGCGAGATTCAGCAGTGGCTCTATCGGGATCCGGCAACGCCGACACCCGCGATGGCGCAGGGACTGACGACCGGCTCGCGCTCCGGCCACGAAAAGCTGCTGCATCCACCCCTCGATGAGTCGACGATTCGATCGCTTCGCGTCGGCGACTTGGTCCTGATCGCCGGTCCCATGTATACCGGACGGGACGCCGTGCACGCGCACCTGATGAAGCACGAGCCGCCGGTCGATCTCAGTGGGGCGGTCCTTTACCATTGCGGACCGGTTGTGGTGAAGGAAGCCGGAGGCTGGCGCGTGACGGCCGCCGGTCCCACGACGAGTATCCGTGAGGAGCCGTACCAGGGCGCGATTCTGCGTCGGTACGGCGTTCGTGCGGTCGTGGGCAAGGGCGGTATGGGCGCGAATACGCTGGAAGCCCTGAAGGAAGTGGGCGCGGTGTATCTGAATGCTGTTGGGGGCGCGGCGCAGTATTACGCCCGGTGCATCGAGTCGGTCGACGGTGTCTCGTGGATGGAATTCGGGACGCCCGAAGCGATGTGGCATCTCCGCGTCCGCGAGTTTCCGGCTATCGTGACGATGGACGCGCATGGGAACAGTCTCCATCGCGATGTCGAACGAGCGTCGGCTGCGCGCCTGACGGAGTTGGCGGAAATCGGCGCACGCTGAGCAGGGACTGAGGCACTCATGGCTCAGTCCTCGTGCCTCAGTCCTCATTCGTCGCACGCCGCGCCCGGGACAGGCACGACCGCGGGCCGTCGCGATCGAAACGGTGGAGTTGTCGCCCCGCGGGCGCGATTGGGCCGCTGTCGGGCCGGGGTGAGACAGCACGTAAAATACTGACTGCTGGCCGGTTACTCGTTCGGGGTGGCCCCAGACGAACGCAGGTGAGCTTGAAGTCGGCCGGAGCGGCCGATATAATTGGAGGACAGCGTTGCAAACTGGAGCGTCGAACCATGATTAATGTCACTGCCACGGCCGCAAGCAAGATCACGGAGCTTCTCGCCGAGGAGAACAAGCAGGAGGCGGGGCTTCGGGTGTTCGTGCAGGGCGGCGGCTGTTCGGGATTTCAGTACGGCTTGATGATCGAGGAAGGCGAAGGCGCGAGCGACGCGGATCAGGTGTTCCAGTCGAACGGCGTGAAGCTCTACGTCGACCCGATCAGTATCCGCTACCTGAAGGGTGCCGAAGTCGACTTCATCGACAACCTGATGGGTGGCGGGTTCACAATCAAGAACCCCAACGCGAAATCAACCTGCGGCTGCGGCTCATCGTTCAACGTGTAACGGCCGCACCAGGTCAGGGGGCCTGGCCGGCCGGCACTCCCCGGACCAGTTGACGATCGGCGACCGCTCCGCGCGGGGAACCTGGAGATGGGCGCGACGTCGACTGACATGGAACCCACAACAGCCTATCTGAATACGCTTCGTGCGGCGGGCGGGAAGCGCTCGGGCAAGCGCGACCTGATCGTCAACGTCTTCCTGCGTCAGGAAGGGCATCTGAGCGCCGACGATCTCGTCGATCTGATCAAACGTGAAGACCAGAAAATCAGCCGGGCAACGGTCTATCGCACGTTGCAATGGATGGTGGACGCGGGGGTCGCACGCAAGGTCGACTTCGGTGAAGGGCGATTCCGATTCGAGCACTCGTACCGGCATCCGCGCCATTTCCACCTGATTTGCAAGTCCTGCAATCAGTCGGCGGAGTTCCTCAGCTCCGACATCGAGGCGCTCATCGAGGAGATTGCGACCGCCCGAAGCTTCTCCGCGCGCCAGAGCGTCGTGCAGATCTACGGCACCTGCGAGCGGTGTCGGACGGGGCGCCAGACGTCAGCCGAGGGGGGCACGACGGAGCTCTTGTTCGCCCGCGACGCCCTGCGCATCGCCATTGCGACCGAGCGCAGCGGCTTCGAGTTCTACACGCGCGCGGCGAAGATGACGAAGGACGGCCGCGGTCGAGGCGTCTTTCGACGTCTGGCGGCCGAAGAGGGGGAACACCTTAGCAAGCTCGAGTCGCGATATCGTGCGCTGCTTGCCGAGGATCCGCAGCTCGAATCGCGGCCGACCTTCCTCTTCTTCAAGGGCGCCGCGCACGGCCTCTTCGCCGCCGGAGCGGAGCAGCTCGCCAAAGGCGTCAACGATCGACAGGCCCTGATGATCGGCATCCGGTGCGAGCGCGGATCGCATCGGTTCTTCAAGCGGTACGGCGAGCGCTTCGAGGACTCGGAGGGCAAGCGCATATTCCTGGAGTTCGCCGATGAAGAGCGCGCGCATCTCGAGCTGCTGATTCGCGAATACCGCAGCCTCACCAGCCGCCAGCGTGGCCGCCGCGCGGCGAGGGGAGACCGCCGGCTGGCTCGCGCCTGACTCGTGCCTCGCGTCCGTCGTCCGGCATCCGCTCTCCTGACTTCCCGCATTTGAGGAACGGTTCTCGATGATCGATCTGCATGTACACACGACCGCGTCCGATGGCTGCTGCAGCCCGAGCGAGGTGGTCCGGCGAGCCGCCGCGGCAGGCGTCACGGTTCTGAGCATCGCGGACCACGACACGACGGCCGCGTGGAGGGAAGCGCACGCAGCCGCCACGGCATGCGGGCTCAGCCTCGTGCCAGGCATCGAAATCACGGCGATCGCCGGCGATCGTGACGTCCACGTGTTGGGATACTTCTTCGACCCCGAGTCGCCGGCGCTCACGGAGTTCCTCGTGCGGCAGCGTGAGGACCGCATGCGGCGGGTCGCCGAGATGGCGCTTCGTCTGGCCACCCTTGGCCATCCCATCGACATCCAGCCGATCGTCGATCGGGCGGCTGCGAACCCGCATCATTCGGTGGCGCGGCCTCACGTCGCGCGTGCGCTCGTCGATGCGGGGCACGCGACGTCCATTGCCGACGCGTTCAATCGTTACATTGGGGAAGGGTGTCCCGCGTACGTGCCGCGGGTTGGCGCCTCACCCGCTCGCGTGGTCCGGATCATTCGGGCCTCGGGCGGGATCGCGTCGCTGGCACATCCAGGATCGCAGGACGCCGACGCCCTCATCCCACGACTGGTCGAGCATGGGCTCGATGCAATCGAGGCGTACCATACCGAACACGACGCGGGGACCCGCGAGCGCTATGTGCAGCTCGCGGACCGCCTGGGCCTGGCCGTCAGTGGAGGATCTGACTTTCACGGCGATTCGGATCATGGCGCCGCCATCGCCGGAGTCACCCTTCCAGCGGATCGTTTCGCGGGATTGCGCGAGCGGGCGGCCGCGGTACGGCAGGCCAGCGCCAGCGAGACGTCAGGCCGGCTTTCGCGCCAGCGATCCGGGTCGGGGTACGGCGGCGCCGTGCCCCAACCCACGGAGGTCGAGCGCGGGAAATGACATCATGACCGCCGCGCTGATTACCGCCGTGACCGCCTCGATTCTCCTCCTGATCGCCGGTGCCGTCATCGGGTTCACGGCCGATTCAGCGGACGGAATCCTGCGTCACACGAGCCTCTCGATCTTCGCGACTTTGATTGTCCTTCTCTCTCACTCGATGACGATCTTCTATCTCATCGGGAAGGGGAAGGCGATTCGCGAAGCCGTGGCCGAAGTCGGCCTGCCCACGGAGCTTCTGTCGAAGGTCTCCGCGGCGCGCGGGCCCGTGTTTTCCTCCGCCACGATCGCCATAGCGCTCACAATGGCGACGGCCATCCTGGGCGGCGGCGTCGACACGGCGACAGTACCCTCCTGGGCGCATCTCCTGTTGGCGCTCGCCGCGGTCGCGTTCAACCTTCTTGCCTTTCGGCGCGAGCTCCGCGCGTTGGTCTCGTTCAGCCGCATCACGGGCGACGTCGATCGGCTCCTCGATGGCCGTGACGCTTCGCCTGAAGCCGTCGAGTAACGGCCCTACCGTTTCTCGATGACGCCGCATCCCACCCTGGGGCCGCCACTCACGCCGGACTTCGGTGCGCCCGTGGTTCCCTGATCGGGGTTTCCATGGACGATGATGGCGGTGCCGTCGGCATCGAAGAGCGACACCGGCCCGTCCGAGAGGGTGACGCGGCTCGTGTGCGCCTGCAGCGTGCCGCTGCCGTCCGAGCCGGCGGTCATGTTGGGCAGATCGCCCATGTGGAACGGGTGGTTGGCGTCGGGATCGGTGTTGCCAAACGGGCCTGGATCGAAGTGACCGCCCGCCGCCGTGAAATCAGGCTCGCACTTGCCGATGGCGTGCAGGTGCAGGCCGTGGTTGCCCGGCTTGAGCCCCTTGACCTTGACCGCGATCTCGACGATGGTGCCGTTACCTTGCTTCTTCTCCTCGAGCTCGGCCGTGCCAGTGATTCCGTCGCCCTTGATCTCTGCATGGGCGCGCATCGATCCGCTGCCAGCGGCCGGCTGTTGGTGTTGGCCGCTTGCGTGTTGCGCCAGGAGCACGGCCCCCGCAGACGCCAGGGTCAGGCACAGCGATCCGGCCCACAGATGTCGCATAGTTCCTCCTCCACCTAGTCGTCCGGCAAAGTCGCTGCTTCAGACGACGCTACTGCCGTTCACAATACCTTGGAATTGTACAATAGCGCCCACATGCCAAAGCTGATGTTGTTCGATGTCGACGGCACGCTCATTCTCAGCGGTGGCGCCGGCATTCGCGGGATGAACCGCGCGTTCGAAGAAGTCTTCGGCGTCGAGGGCGCGTTCAACAACATTCCGGTCTCGGGCCGTACCGATCGCGTCATCCTTCAGGACGCTCTCGCGACGCTCGGCCGTCAGATGGATGACGCAACATGCGCCCGCTTCTGCGAGACCTATTATCGGTGGCTGCAGCGTGAGATCGTCCTGCCGGGACCACGAAAGGGGATCATGCCGGGCGTGTCAGAGCTGCTCAACGAGCTCTCGCGCCGCCACGACGTGTTTCTCGCGCTGCTCACCGGCAACTTCTCTGAGGCTGCCCGCATCAAGCTCGAATACTTCAATCTGTGGCGCTACTTCGCGTGCGGCGCCTACGCGGACGACGCGGCCGATCGCAACGCGCTCGTCGAGGTCGCGGTGGGCCGCGCGCGGGAGCGCGGTGCGCCGGTCGTCACCGCGGCGGACGTGTGGGTGATTGGGGACACGCCGCTCGACGTCGCGTGCGCGCGATCCGCGGGAGCCCGCGCCATCGCCGTCGCCACTGGACCGTACAGCGCTGATGACTTGCGCCGAAGCGGGGCGGATCTCGTCCTGGAGGACCTGGGTGATTCGCGCGCCTTCCTCGCGCTCCTCGATAGCGCCAGCTAGTCTCTGGTCCCGAGTCCCTGGTCCCCGATCCCCGAAGATGGCGGAAGCGCCTGGGAGTCGAACCCAGCCCCCCCGCGATCGCGGGGAGCAGCCGATTTTGAAGACCGGGAGGGCCACCGGGCCCCGTTCGCTTCCGTCTTCTTATTATTGACCCAGACCGACAGCGCAAAGGGCAAGCTGGGCGAGCTCGATGAGCGTCGCCCGCGCGTCGGTCGGCCGTCGCCACCACTGTTCGGCATCGTACTCGTCGTAGCGGGACGCCCGGATGATGATGCGCGTCCTCGTCCCCTCGAGCTCTCGATGAACGATGTAGCGGGCGCGACGCGTGTGGTAGGCAGAGGTGACGACGATGACGGAGCCCAGACCCGAGGAGATCACGACATCCCGCAGCGACCGAGCCTCCTGCACTGTGGTGGCATGACGGCGCGGCACGACCTTGATGGCGCTGGTCGGGATGCTCAGCTGCAGCAACGCATTGCGCGCCGCCTCCGCCTCGGTCGGAACGAAAATCCCGCGCCCGCGCAGCAGGGCCTCGGCGCGGTCCATGGAGCCGGCCGTCAGGATGATTTGGTCGGCGTACCCGCTCTTGAACAGGTCGGCGGCTTCCAGCCACCGGTCCGCGCGTGACCCGGCGAGCACGTAGATCGCGTTGGCGCGACCGAGCGGGTCCTGCACGTAAAGCAGGCGGCCGGCATAGAAGAGCGAGATGAGCGCGAGAGTCGCGCACAGGAGTGCGAGCGCGCAACCGGCGACGCAAAAGATCCGCAGACGACGGCCGATGCCGGGGGAGGACAACGGCATGAACTCGAAGGTGAGCACAGGCCCCGTCTTTCGGGGCCTGGATTCCGAGGATGCGCGCCCTGAGGCGCGTGCAGCAGGGGACGTCAGCTTTCGATCAGGCGGACTTCGCCGGCGCGGGGGCCTTTCGCAGACTCCTCAGGCGTGAACTCCACACGCTGGCCTTCGCGCAGCAGTTCGAACACGGCACCGCGCACCGCGCTGCGATGGAAGAAGTGTTCGATCCCGTTCTCGTCGCGGATGAACCCGAAACCCTTGTCAATGAGCAAACGCGCTATCGTACCGGTCGGCATACCAGTGCCCTCCGATTGCGGAACCTCAAACGACTCTCGAGGTCCCGACTGCGTGCGCGCGGACCCACGGCGAGCAGAGATCGCGACGTGGACCTCTGCTTGTTTCGATCGGGGCCCGAGCACCGCGTCGAGCGGTTCGACCCGCATGATGGCCGGCGGCATGCCGTCCGGACCACGCCGAGCCGACAAGCTAATCCGGGTTCAGCGGAGCAACGCGCTCCAGTCACCCGGTATGAGGACAACCAGTTCCGAACGCCCGTCGGAAGCGTCGTAGAGGATTCTGCAGCGCGGCCGGCGTAGCGTTGAGCTTGAACGCGCCAGTGTAGGAAGTTCCGTACGCGAAGTCAAGACGCGGCTAATACTTAGCGGATTCTATCGCTCCGACCTGCCACGGTTCTTCCTCGTCCTCGTCCTCGTCCTCGAGGTTGCCTTCGTCCTCACCATTATCATCGTTTTCGGCGTCATCGTCGAAGTCGTCCTCGTCCTCGAGGTCCTCATCCTCGTCGATGTCGTCGTCCTGGAGGCGGAAGTCAGCAGTGGGGAACGTCATAACCGCATGCTCCGGAAGTTGAGGTGGACGTCTACTCGGCGGTGGATGCCGGCTGGGGTTTTTCTTGCGCCGGTGGAGGGTACGTGGTCCAGAAATGCCTGCCGCAGCGCGGGCACACCCAGAACTGCTCCGGCGTCCACTCGCCTCCGGGTGCCGGATCGCGCAGTTCCATCTGATTGCCGCACCGCTGGCATCGAATCCGAATCCCAATGTCGGGCATACGAGGCATTCTAGCACCGACGCGCACCAGGCGCCGCGGCGTCGGCAACGTGGCAAAATCGTTACCGGAGCTGACGTGATTCCAGCCCTTGTTCTGGCGGCAGGCGCATCGCAGCGGATGGGGCGGCCGAAGGCGCTCCTGAAAACAGCCAGCGGAGAGCTGTTCATCCACCGCCTCATCGCCACGTTGCGGGAGGGCGGCGTGGACGATGTGGTCGTCGTCGTGGCCGAGCCCCATGCTGTCCAAGTCCGCGCGGCGATCGAGACCATGCGTGTGCCGCCGCGAATCGTCGAGAATCCCGCGCCCTCGCGCGGACAGCTCTCGTCGATTCTCGTGGGCCTGGACCTCGTGGATCGTCCGGGTGTGACCGGAGTGATGGTTGCGCCTGTCGATCACGCGCTCATCCAGCCGGAGACGGTTCGGTTGCTGCTCGAGGCTCACCGGACCGCACAGCCGGCACCCGCCGTCGTGCGCCCCGCGTTCGCCGAGCGCCACGGACATCCTGTGATCTTCGACCGCTCGCTGTTCGGTGCGCTCCGGCACGCCAGTCCCGAACCGGAGGGCGCTCGCGCGGTCGTGCGCGCGCAGGCGCGGGATGGAGTGGACGTTCTCGTCGACGATCCTGGAGCCTTCGACGACATCGATACGCCTGGGGACTACGAGCGTCTCACCGGGCGCTCTTGTTCAGATATTTGAAAAAATCTCCTTCGGTCGACAGGATGAAGAGGCTATCGGAAGCGATCGCCTTCCGGTAGGCCTCCATGGTCTTGAGGAACTCGTAGAACTCGGCGTTGCGACTGTAGGCGTCGGCGTAAATCGCCGCCGACTCCCCGTCCGCCCTTCCCATGACTTCCTGGGCGCGGCGGTAGGCCTCGGATTCGATCCCCTTGAGCTCCCGTTCCTTCTGGCCGCGGATCTCGGCGCTCTTGCCCAAACCTTCGGAGCGCGAACGCTCGGCAATGCGTTTTCGCTCCGAGATCATCCGTTCATACACTTTCTGCTGCACCTCGGCGACATAGCCGATGCGCTTGAGCTCGACGTCCACCAGCTCGATGCCGTAGCTCGCCGTGATCCGGCGCGACTTTTCGAGAATCTGGTGTGTGATCTTCGCGCGCCCGACACGAATGCGCGCCTCGGCCTCGCGCCCCTCGAGCGTGGACTCTTCCGTTTGCGCAAACGCCCGATTCGAGCTGCGTACGACCTCGATGAGATCGTGGTTCGCGATGACGTTGCGCGTCTCGCCGTCGACGATGTCATCGAGACGGGACTGGGCGCCGCGCTCGTCGCGCACGCGCTGGTAGAACGTGAGGGGGTCGCTGATCCGCCAGCGGCAGTACGTGTCCACCCAGATGTACTTCTTGTCGCGCGTCGGGATCTGTTCCGGCGCGCCGCTCCATTCGAGCCACCGCTTGTCGAAGGAGTGGACGACCTGGATGAAGGGGATCTTCACGTGCAGGCCGGGGCTCGTCCGCGGCGGACCGACCGGTTCCCCGAACTGCGTGATGATGACCTGCTCGGTTTCGTCGATCGTGTAAAAGGTCGAGGCCACGACGACGACCAGCAGAACGAGGCCGAGAAGGAGGCCTGCGAAGCGCGTCATGGCCGTCCCTCCTTCTGATCCAGGTTGAGCAGCGGCAGCAGGCCGCGGTTGCGCTCGTCGATGACGATCTTGCGCCCGGCCTTCGGCAGGATGTCGCTGAGCGTCTCGAGGTACAAGCGCTTGCGGGTGACCTCGGGCGCCTTCCGATACTCGTCGTAGATGCTGAGGAATCGGCTGACATCGCCGCGCGCGTTGTTCACGCGCTGCAGCGCGTAGCCCTCGGCCGCCCGAATCGTCTGCTCGGCCTCGCCGCGTGCACGTGGCACCGCCTGGTTGTATTCCGCCCACGCATCGTTGATCGATCGCTCCTTTTCCTGGATGGCCTGATTCACTTCGTTGAACGCCGGCTTGACCGGATCGGGCGGATTGACATCCTGCAGGACGATCTGCTGGACGGCCAGGCCGGTCTCGTAGCGATCGCACAGCACCTGCAGCAGCGCCTTCGCCTCCACCTGAATCGCTTCACGCCCGACGGTGAGGACTTCGTTGACGCTGTGATCGCCCACCACCGCCCGCATGACCGCCTCGTTCATGTCGCGGAAGGTCGGCGTCGAGTCGCGCGGCGCCGAATCGAGATTGCGGACTTTGAAGAGGTACCGGTACGGATCCTTGACCCGATACTGAACGATCCATTCGACGACGGCGACGTTGAGATCGCCGGTCAGCATCAGGGACTCCTCGCGGGTCTGCTCGTTCTGCACGAATTCCGACCGGATCCCTGGCGTCGCGGTGCGGTAGCCGAATTCAGCCTTCAGCTGGCGCTGCACGGCCACGCGGGTAACCCGGTCGATGAGCGGGAGCTTGAAATGTGGACCGGGTTCGCTCGTGCCCACGTACTTGCCGAAGCGTTGGACGACGCCGACCTCGTCGGGGTTGATCTGGTAGTACGTCGCACTCAAGAGCACGATGGCGACGACGAGGAGCGCAATCTGCCCGATTCGATCGCGCGGGAACTTGAATTGCAGTCGTTGGAAGCGTCCGATGTCTATGACGTCGCGACCGTGTCGCTGCCAGTCATCGATGGACATGATTTCGTCCTTTCTGCGGGTGGGCGAGGGCCCGCAACCTTGACCCTGACGCCCTCCGCGTCACCTCGGGAGCGAGCGTGGGGTCGCTGAATCTTTTCAGAATCCGGTGCGCGCCACAAGCGCCAACGCCCATGACCGATCGCGCCGCGGTCCGGGGGGCGTCGTCGCGTGCCCGTTCACACGGCGCGGTCACTGACGGCGGTTTTGACGGTGCCGGAATGGTGGGCTAACATGAGTGCTTGCCCCCCGAGTTGTGGGCCAGTAGCGCAGTTGGGAGCGCGCGTGAATGGCATTCACGAGGTCACGGGTTCGAATCCCGTCTGGTCCACCACCCCTCGCTCTCATGTCACGCGAAGGGTGCCCAGCGTAGCTTTAGCGGAGGTGGGCCCCCTGTCCCGGTCTCGATGAGAGCTTCGGGTGGCCAGCCAACCCTCACATCGTTCTGGTTGGTGAACAAATCCGGTCGTCAGGCAGGCGGTGGGGCGAGCCCCGGACTGCCTCGGACCCGCCCCCACAATCTCACACCGCGACGGTCTTACTGCCTCATCTGCTGCATTTTCTGCGCGAGGCCGGCGGCAAACTTCTCGTAGTCCTCGCTGGTCACCTCGAACTTGTGATGCATGAAGTTGGTACCCGAGAGGTTCCAGTTCTGGCCGGCGTCCGTGTACTTCAGGCTCGTCGTGTGGCCCTGGTGGTACTCCTTGCGCAGCGGATCGGCGCCGGGAGGATTGGTGATCGTCGTCTGGCCGCCAAGGCCGCCTTCGTCCAGCTTTCCACTGAAGCTCCCGTGGTTCCCCAAATGCACCGTGCGGGTCCCGTCCTGAACGGTGCGGGTCAGCGGGACATGGCGAACCTCCATGTTCTTGGAGGCGGGCCCGGCGATCGTCCTCATGATCGCTTCGAGTGCCCTTCGCTGGTCGGGCGTGGCGCGCTCGTCGACGTAGATGTGGAGGAACTCCCAGTTGCCGAACGACTCCATCATGGACTGTCCCGCCGGGCTCTGGCCGATGCCGGCCACGGCAAGGCCATCGAGCGCCACCTTCCCGTAGTTGCCTTTCTCGATGAAGAGCGCCTCGCCGCCACCGCACTTCATGCGCGTGGGTTTGGAGCCGAACCAACATGGACACGCGGCCGCGCACGTGCACGCCTCCTCGAATTCACCGGCGATCTTCCACGCCACCTTATCCTGCTGACCAGCCGCTACGTGCGATCCGTTCGTCGCAACGACCAGCAGCATCGCCGCCAGCAACACCATTCCTCGCAGTCGGTCGATCTTCATGGCACCTCCTCCTGCCCGTTGCGGGCACATCTGCCATGACACCGGACGAGCCCCTCGGTTTCCCGCGGCGTTGATTCGATGCTGTCAGCGGGTACGCGTCTCGCCACCCGTCGCGACCGCTCCCGTCTGCCCGAGCGCAACCCGTGACTGCTCGCGACCTGGTCGATCTTCCAGCGGTCTCGCAAGCACCTCCTCGACCTCGATCCGCTGGACGTTGGGCTGGTATATGTGCGGTTCGCCCGCGGCCGGATCGAGGTAGTACCGCAGCCGCACATTTCCGATTCTACGCGACCTTCGGGGGTTCGCAGGCGGCCCTGTTCGGAGTCGGCGAGGACGCATCGCCAGCCTGATGGGGCGGCCCGACAATTGTGAACAGGATCGTAGCGAAGCTTCGCCTCAAACCGCCGAGTGACAAGACACTGCCGGGACAGGCGAA